>CAJCIA010000246.1 GCA_903970275.1 Betaproteobacteria bacterium | reverse complement strand
GTGCAGACACGGCTCGACCGCCATGAGCAATCGATCATCTTCCTCAACCGCCGCGGCTACGCCAGCTCGCTGCAATGCCCCCAATGTGGACACGTGGAGATGTGCCCGAACTGCAGCGTCTCGCCCACGTTTCACCGGCAGGCAGGTCGCCTGATCTGTCACCTCTGCGACTTCACCAAAGCCGCGCCGCCGGCCTGCCCGGAATGCGGGTTTGCTCCCTACAACTACACCGGCAGCGGCACGGAGCGCATCGAGCAGGCGCTAGCCGAGGCGTTTCCCAAGGCGTCCATGGTGCGGATGGACTCCGACACCATGCGCGGCAAGAACGCCTACGAGCGGACGCTGGGCGACTTTGCCGCCGGCCGCATCGACATCCTCGTGGGCACGCAGATGATCGCCAAGGGCCTCCACTTCCCGCGGGTCACTTGCGTAGGTGTGATCAACGCGGACCTCGCGCTGCAAATTCCCGATTTCCGCGCCAGCGAGCGGGTCTTCCAGCTGCTGATGCAGGTCTCCGGTCGGAGCGGTCGCGGCAAGCTGGCCGGAGAGGTTTTTGTGCAGACGCGGGCGCCATTTCATCCGGCCATCCAGTTCGCGCGGCATCACGATTACCTCGGCTTCGCGGAGCAGGAGTTGGAGTTCCGCCGCGCATTGCACTACCCGCCCTACGAGCGCTTTATCCTGGTCGCCGCCCGCGGACGCAACGAGGAGAAGACCCGTTTCGTCCTCGAGCAACTGGCCAAGGAACTGGAAAAACTCCCCGGCGCGGAGCTAACGGGTCCATCCCCCGCACCCATCGCGCGTATCGGCGAGCGCTATCGCTTCCAGGTTTTCCTGCGCACCAAACGGATCACCGCCCTGACGCCGCTGCTGCGCCCGATGGTGATGGAGCGGTCGTGGCCGGACGACGTGCAGGTCACGGTCGACGTCGATCCGGTCAGTTTGCTCTAGACGCGGCGAACCGCTAGGGTGGCCCCGGCGTTCATCCATGGCTCTTCGCTTCTTCAAATTCCTGATTGCGGTGGCGCTGCTCCCGCTGCTCGTCGGTGAAATCTGGACGTTGATCAACCTGGCCCGCCTGACCGCGCCGACGGGTCGCTGGCACGAGCTGTGGTTTGGCAGTCTGGCGGCGGGCTTTGCCGTCTGGATCGTGGTGTTCTTTCTTCTGCCGCGCACGATGTGGCTCTATGTGCTCGGGCACGAGTTCACCCACGCGCTGGCCGCCATGCTCGCGGGCGGAAAGGTGACCGCGTTTCATGTCAGCTCCAAGGGTGGACACGTGCTCACCGACAAGGTGAATTGGTGGATTGCGCTTTCGCCCTACTTCGTTCCGATCTACGCGCTGATCTGGGTGGCGCTATGGGTCACCATTGATTTCTACCACCCGCTGCGCGCGTGGCAGCCGTGGCTCTACTTCGGCATTGGATTATTCTGGGCGTTTCATCTCACCTTTACTGTCTCGATGGCGCACCGTCGGCAGACTGACCTAACCGGGCAGGGGATCGTCTTTTCCTTCGTCATCATTCTGCTGATCAACCTGCTGATGTTCCTCGTCCTGCTTAGCCTGATGACCCACGCAGGGCTGGCCGGCGCAATGCGCGAGCTGGCCAATCTTACTGGACAAGCCTATGCCGTCACCGGCCACGCGATCGCACGAACGTGGAATCTGGCTTCCGCTTCCTGGCAGCAACGATCCTGACCCGGCACGAAAGTGTCTGACAAGCTGCTCCGCTGCCCCTACAAACCGTTTCCCCATGAATACGCCCCGCCAGGAACTTGAAGCCCGCGTCGCCCGCGCCGTGGCCGCGCTCTTTTCGTCTCCCCCGCTCGGGCCCTACGTGCGTCCGTGCCCGGACACGCGGCACGGCGACTTCCAGACCAACGCGGCCATGGTTCACGGCAGGACCTCGCAGCGCAATCCACGCGAAGTGGCGGAAGAACTGCGCGCCGCGCTCGATCTCGACGGCATCGCCGAGCCCGCAGAAATCGCGGGTCCGGGCTTTCTTAATTTCCGGCTTAGTTCCGATTATCTGAACCGGCAGGTGACCGAGAGGTGGGACGACCGCCGTCTCGGCGTGGCCGGCGTCGCGCGACCCGAGACGGTGGTTATCGACTATAGCGGTCCGAACATCGCCAAGGAGATGCACGTCGGCCACCTGCGCAGCACGATTCTCGGCGACGCGCTGGCTCGTATATACACTTTCCTCGGCCATAACGTGATTGCGGACAATCATCTTGGCGACTGGGGCACGAGCTTCGGCATGATCCTGCTCGGTTATAAACGCGAGGGAAATGCGGAGAAGCTCGAGCTCGATCCCTTCGGCCATCTCGAGACGATCTACCAAAAGATCCAGGCGGAAGCGAAGGCGGACGAGACCGTGCGGGAGGCGGCGCGGCACGAACTGGTGCTGCTCCAGCAGGGCGACCCGGTCAACCGCGCGCTGTGGGAGAAGTTCCTGCACTTTTCCATCGCGGCACTGGAGATGATGTACCAGCGGCTGGGCGTGCAGTTCGATCACCAGCTCGGTGAAAGCTTTTACAACAACATGCTCGCGGGCGTCGTGAAGGAGATGATCGAGAAGGGCATCGCGCGACCAAGTGAGGGGGCCATCGCCATCTTCTCCGATGGCAAGCTGCCGCCGCGCGACGATCCCTTTCTCATTTTCCGCAAGGAGGACGGCGAGAGCGAGGGCCGCTTCGTCGACAATCCCATCCTGATCCAGAAATCGGACGGCGGCTTCAATTACGCCACGACGGATCTGGCCACGATTCGCTACCGGCACGACCACTTTAAGGCCGAGCGGGTGCTCTACGTCGTGGGCGCGCCGCAGCAAATGCACTTTCGGCAGATCTTCAATGCCGCCGAGCGATGGGGTTACGGCATGATGCGGCTGGAGCATGTCGCCTTCGGCACCATCCTCGGGCCGGACAAGAAGCCGTTCAAGTCACGCTCGGGCGAGAACATCAAGCTGCGCGCCTTGCTCGCGGAGGCAGAGGAACGCGCGGGCAGGATCGTCGGCGAAAAGCGGCCGGAGCTGAACGATCATGAGCGGGTGGCCCTCGCGCGCGTGGTCGGGCTGGGCGCGCTGAAATATGCAGACTTGGCCCAGAACCGCACGCTCGACTACGTCTTCAGCTGGGACAAGCTGCTCGCCTTCGACGGCAATACGGCGCCCTACCTACAAAACGCCTACGTGCGCATCCGGGCCATCTTCCGCAAGGCCGGATTGGCCGAGGCGGAGCCGGCCAAGGTGCACCTGACAGAGCCGGCCGAGCTGGCGCTGGGCCGCAAGCTGCTCGACTTTGCCGACTCGATCTTCCTGGCCGCGGAGGAAAATCGGCCGCACTTCATCTGCAATTATCTTTTCGAGCTGGCGACGCTCTTCCACAAATTCTACGAATTGTGCCCGGTGCTCACATCGGAGGCGGCGGTGCGCAGTTCGCGATTGCTCCTGGCGGATCTCACTGCGAAGACGTTGCGCGAGGGGTTGCAGCTGCTGGGCATCGATGTGGTCGAGCAGATGTAGAAGCAGTGCTTTTGTAGCGGCGGTTGCTCTGTAGAAAGGTCGCGAATGGCGTGGGGCAGCGCTGGGCCCGCGGCCGGATCAGCTGGTATGAAGCGAGCCAAGTTTGCGGACAAGGAAAGGAAACTTAGTGGTAGCCGTCGATGTCCCCATCGACGGAGCCGCACCAGCGGCGGAAGGCCTTTCGAGCGCGGGGAAGCGGGGGAAGCATTCCGCTCGCTGCGCTCCGGTCACAGACCGCCGCTACAAAGATAGCGCCTACTTCGCGGCTAGCGCGGCGTCGATATCGGCGCGCAAACCCTTGTCTTCGGGCGTGACTTTGCTCGGATATTCTTTGATCACCTTGCCGTCCTTGCCGACCAGATATTTGCAGAAGTTCCAAGTAGGTTCGGGAAAACCGGTGGTGAGAAATTCGTAGACCGGCGCCTTGGTCGGACCCTTGACGTCGACTTTCTCGAATATGGGAAAGTCGACGTGGTACTTGGTCGAGCAAAACGTCATGATCTCCTGCGGCGTGCCGGGCTCCTGGCCATGGAAATCATTCGAAGGAAAGGCGAGAAGCGTCAGGCCCTTCGGCCGATACTCGTCCTGCAGCTTAACCAGCCCGGTGTACTGCTTGGTGAAGCCGCAGTGCGACGCAACGTTCACGACGAGGGTGACCGTGCCTTTGTACTTGCCGAGATCCACGGGGGTCCCGTCGAGCGCATGGACCTGATAATCGTAAAGCGAAGCCAGCGGCGTAGCGCCGAGCTTGAGCAACGGCAAAACGACAAGGACAGCAGCCAGGACGAGAGTTCGCATAAGCAAGTCGCAACACCGGGTTGCCTTTCAGCGAGCCGGCGTCGCGTGAATTTAGAGCAGGCTCTTGGCCGTCTCGTAGACGTGCTCGGTCGTGAGGCCGTATTCCTTGGCGAGGCGCTCGTAGGGAGCGGACGCGCCGAAGGTCGCCACCCCGACGAACTTGCCGCCGTCGCCGATGTATTTCTGCCAGCCGAGTTCCACGCCGGCCTCGACACCCACCCGCTTCTTTACCGCTGGCGGCAGGACGCTGTCCTTGTAGGCCTGGTCCTGGTTGTCGAAGAGCTCCCAGCAGGGCAGCGAAACTACACGGACCGACTTGCCTTCACTGGCAATCTTCTGCCCCGCGTCGAACGCCAGCGAGAGCTCGGAGCCTGTGCCGATGAGGATGAGGTCAGGCGTGGCGCCCGCGTTCGATTCCCACAGCGTATAGCCACCCTTGAGCACGCCGGAAGCCGGTGCGCACTTGGTGCGGTCGAAGGTGGGGATATTCTGGCGGGTAAGCGCCAGCGCCGTGGTCTCCGTCTTGTGCTGCAGTGCGGCCAGCCAGGCGTAGCTGGTCTCGTTCGCATCGCCGGGACGCATGACCAAAACGCGCGGAATGGCGCGCAGCGCGGCGAGATGCTCGACCGGTTCGTGCGTCGGGCCGTCCTCACCGACGAAAATCGAGTCATGCGTGAAGACGTAAATGGTCTGCAGGCCGCTGAGCGCCGCAAGGCGGATGGGAGGGCGCATGTAGTCCGTAAAGACGAAGAAGGTCGAGCCGAACGGAATCAGCCCACCGTAGTAGGCCATGCCAGCGACGATCGTGCCCATGCCATGCTCGCGGATGCCGAAGTGGAGATTGCGGCCGCCGTAATTGCCCTTCTCGTAGGAACCGTATTCCTTGATCCACGTCTTAGTCGAGGGTGCCAGATCGGCCGAGCCGCCGATGAGGTTTGGGATGGCGCCGAAAAGCACCTTGAGGATTTCACCGCCCGCATTGCGCGTGGCAACTGCCTTGCCCGCCTCGAATTTCGGCAGGAGCGACTCGAGATTATCAGGCAGCTTTTTGGCGAGGAAATCATTCCAAAGCTGGGCGCGATCCGCGTTCTTGGCCTTGTAGTCGGCGAAGAGGGCGTTCCATTCCGCTTCCTCTTTGGCCCACTGCGTGCGTTTCTCCGCGAAGAAATCCTTCACGCGCTGCGGCACGAGGAACTCGGCGTCGACCGGCCAGCCCAGGTTCTTCTTGGTGGCAGCCACTTCCTCCGCGCCGAAGGCATCGGAGTGCGCCTTGGGTGTGCCCTGCAGCTTGGGGGAACCGTGGCCGATGATGGTCTTGCCGATGATGATGGTCGGCTGACCCTTGGTCGCCTTGGCTTCGCGCAGCGCGGCGTCGCACTGCGACTGGTCGTTGCCGTTGATGGAGATGACGTGCCAGTGATAACCCTTGAAGCGCGAGGCCACATCGTCGCTGTAGGAGAGCTTGGTCATGCCCTCGATCGAGACGCTGTTGTCGTCGTAGAACCAGACGAGATTGTCGAGGCCGAGATGGCCGGCCAGCGCCGCCGCCTCGTGCGAGACACCTTCCTGCAGGTCGCCGTCGGAGACGATGCAATAGACGCGGTGGTCGCTCACGGCGAAATCAGGCGTGTTGAACGTCGCGCCGTAAAATTTCTGCGCGACGGCAAATCCGACCGAGTTGCCGGTGCCCTGGCCGAGCGGGCCGGTAGTCACTTCGACGCCGGGCGTCTCGTGGCTTTCAGGATGGCCGGGGGTGAGGCTGCCCCATTGCCGGAACTGCTTGAGCTGATCGATCGTCATCTTCTCGAAGCCCGTCAGGTGCAGCAGCGAGTAGATGAGCATCGACCCGTGGCCGGCGGAGAGGACAAATCGGTCGCGATTGGCCCAATGCGGATTCGCCGGGTTGAAGCGCATATGCTTCGTCCAAAGCACGAACGCGAAATCGGCGCAGCCCATGGGCAGGCCGCAATGGCCGCTTTTCGCTTTCTCGACCGCGTCAACGACGAGGGTCTGAATCGTCTTGGGGACGAGGGATTCGATCGGCTCGGTGGCGAATGAAGCGGGTTCCTGGCTCATAGTGGGAGCGAGGCTAACGCGCGACTGCGCGGATGTCTACTCGGGGAAGGAAAATTCCAACAAGAAAACAGAAGCGGAGGAGAGCGTGAAGGTGCTGATGAGGACTCGTCGCGAAATTGTCGCATTCACGGCAGGTTACCCTTGTCTCTTCATGTTCATCATCAGCTTCATGTCTCGCTGTTTGAACTCCTCACCAAGGATATTCGCCGTTTTCCTGCAGAAACTTGTTCGTCGTGGCGGCGGGAAAGTCCGTGACGAGGCGCGCGATGTTGCGGGCGCCCTGCTCCAGCGAAAGCGGCGCGTTCTCCGTGCCCATGTCGGTCTTCACCCAGCCGGGCGAGGCAGCGTTCACGCTGATGCCGCGCTTTTGCAGCGCCACCGCGAGCTTCCGCGTGGCAGCGTTCAGCGCGGCCTTGGAGATGCCGTAACCCGGCCAGCCGTCAGTCATCTGTGCCACGGAGCCAAGCTGACTGCTGACGTTGATTATCCGTGCCGGCTTGCCGGCTTCCAGCAGCGGAAGGAGGGCCTGCGTGAGCAGGATCGGACCGACCACGTTGGTGTTGAACGTCTCGCGCAGTTCCACCGCCGTCACGTCAAGGATGGTGCCCATCCAGGTCTGAAGGATGGCGGCGTTGTTGATGAGGACGTGCAGCGCCTTGATCCGGCCGCTGAGTGCCTGCACCGCACGGTGAATGGAGCCCTCGTCGCTCGTGTCGAGCTCCAGGAAATCGACGTGGAGGCCCTCCTTTACCAGCGCTGCCACCGCCGCCTGGCCGCGCTCCGTCGAGCGGGCGCTGAGAATCACTTGGTGCCCCGCGCGGGCGAGCTGCCGGCAGACTTCCAGCCCAATGCCCTTGTTGCCGCCGGTAACGAGGATGGTGAGGGGAGTTGCACTCATGAGCCAAGATTACACCAACTACTAACCTCCGCCACGCCCTCGACAAGGCTGGGACCGCACCTAGTTTATGGGAGTGATTCTGGAAGCCTCTACCGTGGAAAAGGTGATCGCGCCCGCCGCGGCGCCCGAGGTCCTGGTGGAGGATGCGGGCAAGGCTCCCGCGAACCTGCATTGGGACGACCGGGACGAGTCACTGTGGTGGACCGACACGGAGGGAGGCCGGCTCTTTCGCCTGAACGTCCGCACCGGCATTTCAAGCGCCGTGTACGAGGGGCCGAACGTCGGCGCCTTCCTTCCGCAGGAGGACGGCTCCTGGCTGCTCTTTCGCGAAAAAGACATCGCGCAGCTTTCCTTCGGCCGGCATGAGCAGGTCTCGCCCTTGCTGGAGAACGTCCGCTTCGATGGCGATCGGTTTTCCGAGGCGCTGGCGGATGCCACCGGTCGGGTGCTGGTCGGCACGGTGCGCCACGGGCGGCCCAACGGAGCCGGGCTTTACCGTCTCGAAACCGACGGAACGCTAGCCAAGATTGTAGGCGGCACGGGTGCGTCCGGCGGGATGGGCTGGAACGCCGCCGGCGACGCGCTCTACTGGACCTGCGAGACGACGCGGACCATCTGCCGCTTTCGCTACGACGCACGGCGCGGCGCCGTCTCGAATCGACAAGTCTTTCACGAATGTCCGCCCGACGAGGGCGTCCCGACCGCGCTGGCGGTGGACGTGGAAGGAACTGTCTGGTCCGCCCGGCGCGAACCGGGCGCGATCCTCAAGATTGCCATGGACCGACGCCTGCGAGGGCAGGTGACTTTCCCCGCGCCGCGCCTGACGTCGCTTACGTTCGGCGGCAAGGACCACCGCACTGTTTTTGCGGCGGCTTCTCTCGCCGACGGCAGCTCGCGCATCTTCGCCTTCCAGAGTCCCGTGGCGGGGCTCGCGCTGAACCGCGCGCGCGTGACTGGAAAGACTCCCTCTTTGTAGCTGCTGCGCCTTCAGTAGCGACGGTCCATGACCGCCGTCTCATAAGCCAAATTTTCGCCCGTCCCAGCGTTCATAGAGCGCCGCTACAGAACCGGCCCTAGGTGTTCGCGCTGCGGGTCGACAGCGAAGCAAACATATCCGCAATCGGCGTGGCCGCCTTCGGCTTGGGAATCTGGGCGGGATCTTCCACCGGCTGATTAAGCAGGGTGTCGACAATGGTCTCCGCGGCGCGAGGCCGGCCATAATAGAGCGCCTTCTCACGCATGGCTTGCAGCCGCGCCGGGTCGTCCAATAGCGCGTCGAGTTTGTAGGCCAGCGTGGTGAATTCGTTCGCCTTGATCGCGATGCCCTTTTCCAGCAGTTGATCGCTGTTGCGCTCCTCCTGGCCAGGAATGGGCGAGACGATGACCATCGGCAGGCCACAAGCGAGGCATTCGGCGGTGGTCAGGCCGCCAGGCTTACCGATGAAGAGGTCCGACATCTGCATCCAGCGGTGCATCTCGTTCGTGTAGCCGATGACGCGGATGGTGAGGCCCGGGACGTTCTGCTGGACCTCGGCCGCCTGCTTCTCGAGATCGGCCTGAAGCTCCGCGTTCTTGCCACACACCACGATGGCTTGCGCCGGCCGACGCAAACGCGACAGCGCCTCGATCACGCCCGCCGCCGGGCTGACCCCCAGCGCGCCGCCCGAAACGAGGAAGAGCGGCCGATGGATATCGAACCCAGCCTGCTGGCGCATGGCCGCACGGTCTTCCGGCGGCTCGGCGAAGATTGGATCGATCGGGATGCCGCTCACCGTGATGTTATCGCCTGGCAACCCGAGCACCTGCAGGTGAATCTTCGCCTCGTCGAGCGCGACAAAGTACCGATTAAACGTCCGGCAAAGCCACATGGCGTGCACGTCCAGGTCGGTCACGACGATGGACAGCCGCGCGTTCAGCTTCCCCTTGTTGATGAGGTAGCTGATGATTTCCGCCGGGAGAAAGTGAGTGCAGACGGTAATGTCTGGCTGGAACTTGGCGATGAAACGCTCGAGCGCCCCGGTGTTGAGCCGATCCAGCATCAGCCGCATGCGATCGGTTTTCCAGGGCTCGTCGCTATTCCGGTAGACGAAGCCGAGGATGGTCGGCGCCCGATGGACGAGCTGGATGTAGAGCTTTGAATAGAAGTCCCGGAAGAGCTTGTTGGTGAAGCGCAACGCATCGACGTTGCGAATCTCGCCCACGCCGGGTTGCTGGCGGAATACCTTCTCCAGCGCCTCCGCCGCCTTGGTATGGCCGGTGCCGGCACTGACCGAAAGGATGAGCACCTTGCGTCCGGGAAGTTGAACCTGCATTGCTGCCCCAATCATATGACGGCGGCGGCGCAAGAGAAGCGCAGAAATCCGTGGCCGGGTAGGCGATCGACTCAGCTAATCGGCTTGCGCAACCCGCCGATGAACTGGCACTGCACCGCGCCAAACTGCAGGCTTTCCTGCACGCTCAGCCACTTCTCGCGGATGGCGATGCCGGAGACGTAGCTCCCGTTCGTCGATCCAAGATCGCGCAGCAAAACGCCGGTGCGCGAATACTCGATGGAGGCGTGGCGCTGCGAAATCGTTGCATCGTTGAGCACGATGTCGTTCACCGTCGAGCGGCCGATGGAAGTGACGCCAGGACGGATGGGCAGCGTGAGCACCTCGTTCTCCACCGTGACACGCAGATAGGGATTCGTCGGCGTGACCTTCAGGATCTCCGTCGGTCGCTCCATGGTGGAGTCGCCCGTCTCGTCCTTGCGCCGGGCAGCCTCCAACAGCACTTCCATGAAGGGCAGGTCGATCGTGCGGCGCGGCGGTTTTTCGCCGACCGCGAATTCCGTCTGGGGGTCGGGAAGATTGATCAGCGCGATGGCGGCATCGACGCCGTTCTGCAGCCCGAACTGGGCGTCGACAATCTCGCCATCGACCAGATTGATGCGGGCGGGCGCCGCCACGTTGGTGACGAATATCTCGCCCGTTTTGCGCGCCATGCCGAAGGCCTGGACCTGTTCGGCAATGGTCAGGATCTTTCCCAACTTCACCGTGTCGCGGCGCACATCGGAGATCATGGAGGCGTTAGCTTACTCTCATATCGACCTACGGTCGAAGAAATTTAGACGGACTAACCGAAAACGTCCTAACCTATCCTTGTTATCGGCATTTTGCCGCCGCATAACGAGCCATGGCCGGAAAGCTTTACGTGGTGGCGACCCCAATCGGCAATCTGGAGGATCTTTCGCCTCGGGCTCTCCGAGTCCTGCGTGAAAGCGACCTCATCGCCGCTGAGGACACACGGCACACGGGCCATCTCCTGACCCGCTTTGAGATCCGCAAACCGATGGCGAGCTACCATCAGTTCAGCGAAGCCAAGCGCAGTGTGGAATTCCTGCGCCATTTTGAGGAGGGCAAAACCATCGCCCTCGTCTCCGACGCCGGCATGCCGGGCGTGAGTGATCCGGGCGAGCGGCTGGTGCGCGCGGCGCTGGAGGCCGGTGTGCTCGTCGAGGTGATTCCCGGGCCATCCGCCCCCGTCGTGGCGTTGGCTGGCTCCGGCCTGCCCATGGTGCCCTATTACTTTGGCGGTTTTCTGCCTGTGAAATCGGGCCAGCGGCGCAAGGAACTGGCTCGGGCCTTGGCGCGAGCCTGCACGAGCGTCTATTTCGAGTCGCCCTACCGCGTGGTGCGCCTGCTGGAGGACGCCGTGGCGGAAGTCCCATCGGCGCGGCTTTGCCTCGCGCGCGAGCTGACGAAGAAGTTCGAGGAGTTCCGGCGCGGCTCGCCCGAGGAATTGCTGGCCCATTTCCAAGCTCACGAGCCGCGCGGCGAATTTTGTCTGGTCATCGCACCGCCCGCGAAAAAGAAGCCACCATCTGAAGAAGGCGATTCCGAAATCCCAGAAGACAATTGTAGCGGCGGTCTATGACCGCCGAAGCATAACGGACGTGGCAGCATCAGCGCTCTTGGACCGCCGCTCTCAACCCCGACAACAGCTACCCTGTAATCGCCAGCAGCACGCAGGTGAGAACAATGTTCGCCAGCGACAACGGCAGGATGCATTTCCAGCCCAGACCCATCAGCTGGTCGTAGCGGAACCGCGGGAGGGTCCATCGGATCCAGATGAAGAAGACGATGAAGAGCAGCATCTTCAGCAGGAACACGATGGGAAAGAAGATGAGGCTGTACCAGTGGCTCTGCAGGTTCACGTACCATTGAAAGGGAAGACTCCAGCCGCCGAGGAAGAGCGTGACCATGAGGCACGAGGCCACGATCATCGCCGCGTACTCGCCGAGAAAGAAGAGCGCGAACTTCATCGCCGCGTACTCGGTGTGATAGCCGCCCACCAGCTCCGTCTCGCTTTCGGGCAGGTCGAAGGGCAAACGGTTGGTCTCTGCGAACGCGGACACTAGGAAGACGAGGAACGAGACCGCCATCGGAATCCAAAGCACATAGCTCACCCAGTTCTGCCACGGCCAGGCGTGGGCGATGAAGGGAAGCACCGTCCATCCATTCTTGAACTGGTACTCGACCACGTCGGCTAGCCGGAGATTGCCCATGACGAGGAAAATGGGGATGACGGACAGGCCCATCGAGACCTCGTACGAAATCATCTGGGCGCTGGAGCGGATGCCGCCGAGAAACGGATACTTCGAATTGGAGGCCCAGCCCGCCAGCACAATGCCGTAGACGCCCAGCGACGCGATGGCAAACACGAGCAGCACGCCAATGCCGACGTCGGCGATCACGCCGGGCGACTGCATTGTGTAGTTGAAAAGCGGCAGGTAGATGGGATGGCTGCTGCCGAAGGGGATAACGCAAATAGTCAACAGCGCCGGCACCATCGCCATGGCGGGCGCGAGCCAGAAATAGAACTTGTTCACGTGCGCGGGCGTGAACTCCTCCTTGAGCATGAACTTGAGCGCGTCGGCCAGTGGCTGGCCCAAGCCCCAGAGTTTCAGCACCGGGACGGTGAAGCCCAGGATCGTCACGCCGCCGAGCGGCAGCCCCGTGCGGTTCGGCCCGATGCGATCCTGAATCGCCGCGCTGATCTTGCGCTCCGCCATCACGGTATACGAGACAAGGCCGAGGATGACGTTGACGAGGACGAAGATCTTGATCGCGGTGACGAAGACGGCGGGCACCCAAAGCGGGACCTCCGCAGGCATATCGGCGAAGAAAAAAAGCGTGTTAATCATGGGACTACGGATTTGCGCCGTGAGAGAGGAGAAGACCCACGGCTTTCGCGCCAACGGCCCAAAGACCAAACGCCGCTCCACCGATCGCGACAAGTCCGGCAGCGGCCCCGCCGATCGCAAGCAGGCCGACCGCTGCGCCTCCGATGGAGACGACGCCGAGACTGGCACCGCCCAGCGAAACAAAGCCCACGGATGCGCCGCCAACAGCAACTGCTCCGCGCGCGATGCCGCCAATCGCGACCAAGCCGGTTGCGTCGTCGCCGATGGCAAGAATTCCGCGGGCCCTGGCGGGCGAGCCGTCGGGATTGCATCCGCTCGCGATGTCGATCAACGGCAGGCCCCTGAGCAAAGTGGGCGAAGTGTAGCGGTAATTCATTCTGTCGCGGTCTCTTTTGGCATTGCCGCTTCGAGTTCGATTCCGAGATCGCCAATCCGACTCAGCGTTAGTCCCGCAAACGCCGGCACCTGGGCCGCCATCGCCTTGAAGACCTCCTCGATCGTGTGCAGGCCGTTGCCGCCGCCGAGTGCTTCCTTGAGGCGAAGGAGAATCTGCCAGTCATCCCACGCCTGACCGGGTGAGGGGATGGCGCGGTTCAAGCGTTGCAGGCGACCGGCGCCGTTGATCATTGAGCCGCGCTTTTCGGCAAAGCTGGCGCCGGGCAGGATGAAATCGGCGCGGTCGGTCGTGGGGTTCTGCAGCAGGCCGAGCGTCACGAGCAGATCCAGCTTTTGCAGCGTGGCGCCGTCCCAACCGGCTTCGGCGGTCAGGTCCTCGTGCAGCACGACCAAGGCGCGGATCTGGCCGGCGTCGATCGAGCGGCGCAGATCGGCCAGGCTCGCACCGCCATTGGAAAGACCCATGAGCGTTACCCCGTGGGTGTTGGGATTCAGGTCGGCGCTGCGCAGGATGCCGTCCGCCCGCCCAAAGCGAGGCACATAGTCCGTCAGCACCGAGTCTCCGCCCAGCACGCGCCGGATCTCGGCCACCAAAAACGCCTCCTCATTGGTGAGCCGGCCCGACGCCACGATGCCGATCTGTTCCGGCACGAACTGCCTCAGCCGCTCCGCCACCTGCGGGATGATCTCGCTCCACGCCAGCGGCGTGGTCTCCGGCCCGTGGCGCGCGATCGGCTGGGTGAGCCGCTTGGGATCGTGAATATAATGAAAGCCCAGCCGGCCTTGGTCGCACATCCATTCGGAGTTCACCGCCTCGTTCTCGCGTGGCGTCATGCGATACAGGGTCGATTCGCGGCTGCCGATGATCGTGTTGCAGCCGGTGGCGCAGTTCGTGCAGATGCCCTTGGTTTCCTTGAGAAACCAGACGCGCATCTGGAACCGGAAATCCTTGCTCGTGAGCGCGCCGACGGGGCAGATGTCCACGGTGTTGAGCGAGTAGTTGTTGTCGAAACGCTGGCCCGGATGCACCGCGAGTGTGGTGTGGCTGCCGCGCTCGGTGAAGCCGAGCACGTCGTCATGCACGGTGTCCTTGGCGAAGCGGATGCAGCGCGAGCACATGATGCAGCGTTCGTCGTCGAGCACGATACGCTCGCCGATGTCGACCCGCTTCGGTTTCTTCACCTTCTCCTCGACGAAGCGGCTGTGGTCGTTGCCGTACTGCACCGAGTATTCCTGCAGCTTGCACTCGCCGGCCTGGTCGCAGATCGGGCAGTCGAGCGGATGGTTAATGAGCAGGAATTCCATCACGCCCCGCCGGCATTCCTGCACGAGGGGCGAATCCGTGCGGATGGCCATGCCTTCCGTCAGGTTGGTGGCGCAGCCGATGGCGGGGCGCGGCACCCAGTTGATCTCCGGCTTGCCGCTGGCATCGAGCACCGGTGCGCGCGAGGCGTCCATCTTCGGGCCGCCCGTCTCGATCAGGCACATGCGGCAATTGCCGACGATGGCGAGCTTGGGATGATAGCAATAATGCGGGATGAACTTGCCCACGCGCCGCGCCGCCTCGACTGCGTTGAGCCCCTTCGGCATCTGCGTCCAGACGCCATCGATCTGCACGTTGACCAGCGGCGTGTCCGCGGGCGGATGGTCGTGGTTGAAAGGGTTTTTCATGCGGCCTCCATTGCCTTCGACGGCTCTTGCGCCACCGTGCCTTTACGTGCGGCGGTCGCTACCTTTCCCTCGGCATGCTTGGCAAACTCCTCCGGAAACTTCGCGACAAAACTCTGCACCGGCCATGCGCACGCCTCGCCAAAGGCACAGATGGTCCGGCCCGCGATATTGTCCGCTACCGTCTTGAGCAGCTTGGGATCGCCCGGCAGTCCCTCGCCAGCTACAAGCCGGTCCGTGACCTTCTTCATCCAGAGCGAGCCTTCGCGGCAGGGTGTGCACTGGCCGCACGACTCGTGCGCATAGAAGGTGTTAATGTTCGCCAGGCACTCTACCATGTCGCGTGTCTCGTCCATCACGATGATACCGCCGCTGCCCGCCATGGAACCAGCGGCGGCGAGCGTGTCGAAGTCGAGCGTGATATCGAGGAGGCCAATCTCCTTTTCCTCCATCGTGCCGTCGGGCTTCTTCGACTTGATCTTGTACCGTTCGCCCGCGCGTAGGACCTTGGCGCTCGATCCGCCTGGGATGATGGCCTTGAGCTTGCGCCCGCCCTTGATGCCGCCGCAGACGTCGTTGATCAGTTCGCCCATGGTGAGCGCGCCGACCTCGAATTCAAAGTAGCCGGGCTTCTCGACATCGCCACTGACGCAAAGCAGGCGCGTCCCGGTGTTGTTTGGCTTGCCGATCTTCGCAAACTCCGCACCGCCCATGCGGACGATGTGCTTGATGTTGCAGAGCGTCTCCACGTTGTTGACGATCGTCGGGCACATATAGAGACCGAGCACGGCGGGAAAATAAGGCGGCTTGATCCGCGGATAGGCGCGCTTGCCTTCCAGCGATTCAATCAACCCGGTTTCCTCACCGCAGATGTAGGCGCCCGCGCCGCGATGGACATAGATTTCCAAGTCGTAGCCTGTGCCGTTGATGGCCTTGCCGAGAAATCCCTCGGTTTTCGCCTCCGCAATCGCCTTCTCCAGGATTTGTGCGCCGAGCACAAACTCGCCCCGGATATAGATGTAAGCGAGATGCACGTTATTCGCGTAGCACGCGATGATCATGCCCTCGAGCAGTTGATGCGGGTCCTTATAGATGATCTGCCGGTCCTTGAACGTGCCCGGCTCGGACTCGTCCGCATTGCAGATGAGGTAGACCGGCTTGGTGTTCTTCTTCGGATCAATAAAGCCCCACTTCATCCCGCACGAAAATCCCGCGCCCCCGCGTCCCCGCAACTGCGAGGTCTTCACCTCGGCGACGATGGCCGGGCCATCCAGGGTAAGCGCCTTTTTCAAATCGGCGTAGCCGCCGTTGCGCAGATAGCAGTCGATGTCCGGCGTATAACCGTCACGATCGATGTTGGCCAAGATTAGGCGGCGTTCTTGGACAGGCATTAGATTAGGACAGGAGGAACATGAAAATCATGAAAAAGGACGACCTTCGCGGGTTCATGTCCTTCATGTTTTTCCTGTCTGATTTCAGTCATATTTTCCCAACAGCTCATCAGCGCGCTGCAGCGTGACGGCTTCGTGGAAGTCGTCGTTGATCATGATGACCGGCGCGGTGCCGCAACTGGCGATGCACTCGACAAATTCCACGGCGTACTTCCCCTCCGGGCTGCTGGCGATGCCGTGGGCATCCGATGTGGCCGTGCCGCAACGCTCGCGAAAGTGATCGCAGAGCTTGTAGCTGCCGGCCAGCGCGCAGGAGAGCGTCCGGCACACCTTGATCTGGATGCGGCCGATCGGATGTTGCCGGAACATCGGATAGAACGTGACCAATTCCAGGATGTTGATCGGCTGCAGATCCAGCTTCGCGGCAATCCACTCGATACCCTGGGGCGAAATGTGGCCGAACGTTTCCTGCCACAGGTGCAACAAGGGCAGCGACGCGCTTCGCTTGGACACCGGATAGTGCGTGATCAGCTCGTCGCACTTCGCCTCGAAACCCGTGGGGAAGGTGACGAGCGCGCCGTGCGCTTCGCTGACCGGGAAGGCATGCTCCGGCTCCACCAGCTGCGTGGCGGGATCGACTGCGCGCGGATTGCTCATGATCCTTTGCCTCCCGGAATGAATTGCGTCGTGAACACCGCGCCGTTGATGAAGACGACCTTGGCGTCGCCCCGCGCAGAAACATAATGATAGGCGTCGCCAGTGAGCCCGGTGATTTCCGCATGATCGCTGCGGACCGGCTGGCCGAGCTGCGCCACCACGTCATCGCTCTTCATACCCGGTGCAATCTTATCCAGGCGGGCGGGCGTCACCGCCGAATTGCAGGCCGTCAGGACCAGCACGCTTGGCAGAAGAACGAAATGCTTGTGAGCATTCATGGCGTCGGAGCGGGCGAGAGCTTATCGACTTTGTCGTGCGTGAACGAAACAATGCCCGAGCCATAGGTCCACGTGGCGTGGTCCTGCGTCGGCGCGGCGATGTTGGGCGTGCCCACGATGTTGACGACCTCCTGCGGGGTCATGCCAATTTGCAGTGCCTGAAAGTGCGCGCGCGAATCCTTGCGGGTCGATTTGAGCGCGACGATCATGAGCACCAGGATAACGATCAGATAGATTGTTAACCGGCCAAGTTGCTGCTTCTTCATCGGTCGCATTCTCCCATGACAAAATCGAGGCTGCCCAAAATAGCCACCACATCGCTCATCATATGGCCGGGCAGCAGCTTGCCCAGCACGCTGAGATTGACGAAGGAGGGCGCGCGAATTTTGAGACGGTACGGCACGCCACCGCCCTTGCTCTGGATATAGAACCCGAGCTCGCCCTTCGGATTTTCCGCGCCGAAATAAATCTCGCCGGGCGGCGCCTGGATGCCTTCGGTCACGAGGATGAACTGGTGAATCAATTCCTCCATCTTCGTCAGCACGGTGGACTTCGGGGGCAGGAAGCCCTTGCCGTCGCCGACATTGATTGGCCCGCCGGGCAGGTTCGCCAGCGCCTGTTCCAGGATGCGCACGCTCTGCCGCAACTCCTCCAGCCGGCAAAGATAGCGGTCGTAGCAGTCGCCCACCGAGCCTGTCGGGATGTCGAAATCGTACTCGGCATAGGTCAAATACGGGCGCGCTTTGCGTACGTCATACTCCACGCCGCTGCCGCGAATGTTCGGGCCGGTAAGCCCGAAATCGATGGCATCCTCCTTCGAGATAATCCCGATGCCCTTGTTCCGATCGACAAAGATCTTGTTCCGGGTGAGCAGATGATCGAGCTCGTCGATCTTGCCTTTAAACTGCTCGAGGAAAGCCTTCGTCTGGTCGACAAAGCCGGGCGGCAGATCGCGAATTTGCCCGCCCACGCGCGTGTAACTCGTGGTAAACCGCGCGCCGGTGAGGAGCTCGAAGAGGTTATAGAGTTTCTCGCGTTCGGTGAAAATATAGAGGAAGACAGTCATCGCCCCGGTGTCCATGGCCAGCGCACCCATGCCGAGCAGGTGGGCGGAGATGCGGGCGAGCTCACAGCAAATGACGCGGATGACTTGGCCGCGCGGCGGTACGGTCCAGCCCATCAGCTTTTCCACCGCCAGAGCATAGGCCACGTTGTTGGCTAGCGGCGCGAGATAATCAAGCCGGTCCGTGTAAGGCACGAACTGGTTGTAGGTCATGTTCTCGGCAATCTTCTCGTCCCCACGATGCAGATAGCCGATGTCCGGCACCGCACGCGTCACCACCTCGCCGTCGAGTTCCAGCATGATTCGCAACACCCCGTGCGTGCTCGGGTGCGACGGCCCCATGTTCAGGATGAGGTTCTGGCCCAGGTGACCCTTCACGGCGGAATCCTGCTCCGCCACCTGTTGCGCGGCGCGCTCGATTGCATCGGGATATTCGACGAAGGCTTCAGGCATACTGAATTAGATAGGATTAAGAGGATTAAGGTGATTGGCACCTTCCGATGAGCGATCTCCAACGTAGCCCAACGTACGCCGCTTCACTTCCAGGCTCTTCGCGCCAAAATTGAGTAAGAGACCCACGGGAATTTTTGTGGCGGTAAGATAGTTTACCAATTGGACTTCGTGAGCCGAAACAAGGGCCGTAACTGCTTTCAGCTCAAGTAAAACTCGCCCTTCCACCACGATGTCTGTCTGGAAAGTGCCTACCACTTCGTCTTCGAAGTAAACCGGAAGAGGCGAACTGCTTTCCGCTCGGAGGCCCACCTTCTTCAATCGAATCAAAAGAGCATTTTGATAAACACTCTCCAGAAATCCTGGGCCCAGCACCCGATGCACATACATGACTTCCCCGATGACACGCTGAGTTAGCACGTCTGAAGCGGCGATAGCCTTGATCGGATGTTCAGCTACAATCATTTTAATCTTATTAATCCTATCAATATTTAGTCAGGCCGATTGCCCCATGCGTTGCGCGCTATCCTTGTGGAGGCCCGCCTGCTGTTCCTTGAGATCCTCCTTCAATGAATCAGCCGGATGCGCACGCGGCTCGCGAACGGTCGTCGGTGCATCACCCACCTTGGGCGGTGGCATGGCTGGCGCGACGAATGGGCCGCCCTCCATGGGCGCGATGAACGAGAAACCTTCCCCCGGCGCATCGCTCGGGATGCCCTCCAGCGGAAAATCCTTTCGTAACGGATAAAATGGATAGCCCTCCCACATGAGGATGCGGCGCAGGTCAGGATGCCCGTTGAACCTGATGCCCATCATGTCGAAGATCTCGCGTTCGTGCCAATCGGCTCCCTGAAAGACAGGCACCAGCGAATCGATGGAGGCGTCGTCCTCACTTACTCGCGCTTTGATCCGCAGGTGGATCTGGTTGTTCGCGCCGCCCAACCCGGCGAACTCGTACACCACCTCGTAGCGCGGCTCGTCACCCATGTGATCCACGCTGGAAATATCGACCAGAAAATTAAGCCCCTGCTCGCCTTTCAAGTAGGCCGCCACGGGCCGGATGATCTCGCGATCCACCTCCACCATCCATTCCTCGCGGAACTCTCGCCCCTGGCCCACCTTGCCGGGAAACTGCCGCTGCAGGGAAGCGATCAAATCAGCGGCGGCCATACAAAAATCTTGGCTACGCTGCAACCCGTTCGTTTAGCGGAGGCAGCTTCTTCTGCTCCTCCAGCGAGTGGGACTGCATGATCTTGTTTTGCAAACGCATCAGCCCTTCGAGCAGCGCCTCGGGGCGCGGCGGGCAGCCGCTGATGTAAACGTCCACCGGCAAGATGCGGTCGATACCCTGCAGCACGGCGTAGCTACGGTACATGCCGCCGCTGGAAGCGCAGGCGCCCATGGCGATACACCATTTGGGCTCGGGCATCTGGTCCCAGATGCGCTTGGCGGAAAGCGCCATCTTATAAGTCACCGTGCCCGCGACGATGAGAAGGTCGCTCTGCCGTGGAGAGAAGCGCATGACCTCCGCACCAAAGCGCGCGATGTCGAAGCGGGCGCAGGAGGCTGCCATCAGTTCGATGGCGCAGCAGGCAAGGCCCATCGGCATGGGCCAGAGCGAATTCTTTCGCATCCAGTTGATCGACGCATCGAGCGTCGTCATCACCACATTTCCCTCGACCTTCGAGTTGTAGGCGAGGTCGCGGCCATGGACCATGAGCTAAATGCTATGCCTCGCCATTCAGGCTGCAAGGCCAATCCTCACCGGCCGGGCGTGGCATTCGAACCAAAGCGCAACGAAGTGGTCGGACTGTGCCGGTAGGGCGTGGGCACCCGGTTCTCCATCGGCCGCTCGATGATAAGCGAGACATGGTGCGCGGTGGAGAGCGCAAACTTCACGATCTCCAGCTTCACGCTCATGATCGGAAAACCCTTGAGCAGGTCGCTCGCGATTTCCTCCGCCAGCGTCTCGACCAAATGCCGCGGATGCGAGGCCGCCAGGATGCGCACCCGATCGGCCACCGCCGCGTAGTCGATCGTCAGGTTGACGTTGTCCGTGTACGCAGCCGGCCCGATGTCGCGCACGCGAAGCTCGAGGTTGACGAGGAGTTGCTGGGGCTGCTCCCGTTCCGCCGCCGGCACGCCGATGATCGTCTCGATTTGCAGTTCAACGATGCGGATGAGATCGGGCATGTTCGAGCAGGGTGCGGGTGGGACCGTTGAGGTCAAGGCGGGCGGCTTCGTCCGGCGTGACCCAACGATGGGTTTCGGCTTCGTCGTTGAGCACGACATCCGTGCCCGTCGCTTCAGCCGTATAGTTGAGCAGAAGGAAGTGCGCCTTCTTGTAGAATTCAGGCGGCTGGATGCAGTCCTGCACCAGCGCAAAGCGAATGTCGCGCAGCTCCAGCCCGGTCTCCTCGCGCACCTCGCGGCGCAGCGCGTCGAGCGCCGTCTCGTTGGTCTTGATCTTCCCGCCCGGAATGCCCCAGCGGTTGCTCCACTTGTGCGTCTGGATCATCAGCACCTGGCCGTCCTGATTATAGATGAGCGCCCCAACCGTCGGGATGGGCGGGTGGGTCTCCACCCCACGATGGCGATCGAGGAACGAACGCACCTCCGCCAGGTTGCGGAAGAGCAGGTCCGGGCTCGCGCTCTTTAGCTTGGCAAGGGAATCGTACCCTGTCAGCACCGCGCAGCTCATCACCCCGGCGTGCCGGGCCGTCTCGACGTCATGCACCATGTCGCCGATGAAGATCGTTTCCTCGGCGTTCAGGTCATGGTCCGCCAGCAACTCCAGGATCGTCTTGCGCTTGTCCAGCGCCTGCACGTAGGCCTGTCGAAAATACTGCTTCACTTTCAGCCGGCCGCCCTGCGCCTCGAAGTGCTCGCGATGAATCGAGCTCAGCAGGAACGCCGGCAGCCCGCGCTTCTCCAGGTAATCGAGAAAATCCAGCGCATGCGGCAGCAGGGCGATCCCATTTTGCAGGATCTTGAACGAGCTGTGGTACTGGTCGTCCAGCTCCGCCAGCACAAATTCCGGCAGGTGCTCCTCATAGAATTTCGGGAAGGGCAGGTAGAACTTCTCGCGAAATTCCTCCAGCGTCCACGCGGGCTTGCCGTAATGGCGGAAGATGTCGTTGGTCGCCTCCAGCACCGGCCCGAGATCGTCCACGAGCGTCCCCGACCAATCCAGGATGACGTTGCGGATTTCGGGCACACCCATTTCTAGCGGCAGCCGGTGACGGCGCAAAAACTAAAATACTAGGAATTGCGGCTAAATGGCGACGTTCTGGTGTCGCAATAGTGGCGCCCTCGAACTAGAGAAACAAATCGGCAGCGTCAGGAAATTGTTTCCATTTATCGACGTGTGCCGCCGAGCGGCCTTCTTCGTCCGTACCGTGACGGCCATTCCAAGCGTAGTTTAGATGGTAATAGACGTGGCTTATTTCTACCAGAAATTCCTCCTCGCCATATTCAGGATCTGATTTTATCGCCGCAATGGTTTCTCGAAGCTGTTCGGCGGCTTCAACAAGGTTCGAGAGGATCATGACTTTGTTCATGGCACGTTTTTCGTTTTGGTAAGCGCATCGATCACCGCCCGCACCGCCGACACCTGCGCCGCCACCCGATGTTCGAGCGGCTGCAGCATGGGCGTCTCGGTCGTGTAGCTGACCCGGGTGTGGTTGATGCTGAGATAAATTGCCTCGGGCCAATCCGGGCGCGCTTCGATCGGGCCGTGTTTGCGGATGAGGTCGGCGCGTTGGAGGATCCCGCCGCGCGCCTCGACTTCCTCGATGATCGGCCGCTCGTCGATCGGGACGTGCCGGCGCATGGCGGCAATGATGCGCGGGCCGAGGTCAGTGATCGGCCCGTCGTTCAGCTCGTAGAGATAGGCGGCGGTGCCTTCGTAATCCTCGTGGAGCATGATGGTGACATCGTAGCGTCCCAAGGTGGGAAGGACGGCCAGGTGGCCGCGGGTCTCGCTGGTGACCGGGCCGCGATAGTCGCGGTTGAGGTCAATGCCGGTAAAGTTGCCGCGCGTGCCGCGGGCGAGGCCTTCGGGGTTCAGGATGGGGAAGATGGTGGCGTCGACCTGGGAAAAAAAAGCGGGCTCGCGCAGCATGGCCAGCACGGCGAGGGGTCCCGCCACCTCGTCCCCATGGATGCCGGCGGAGAGGTAAAGGCGCGGCGGCGGCGTGGCGGTGGCGCGGTCGCTGGCGGGATGCTCCAGCCACGGACGCGCGCCGGCCGGGGTGGGCGAGAGGTAGCGGATTGTCCACCCGCCTTCACGCACCGCTGACTCGACTTCCCGCACATAAGTGGCGGGAACAAATGGCGTCATACCTCGGTTTCGTGCGTCGCGCGGTAGCTGTTGAAATGGTTGATCAGCGCGTTGGTCGAGCTGTCGTGGTTGG
>CAJCIA010000245.1 GCA_903970275.1 Betaproteobacteria bacterium | reverse complement strand
CGAAACATGAACGCATGGCCCGGCGGTCATAGACCGCCGCGACAATGACTAGCGCGAAGCCAAAGCGTAAGCGCCTGAGGGGCTGCCCTGCTGGGTGGTCTTGGGCGCGGCAGCCGGAAGGGCGCCGGGCAGCGTTGGACGCTCGATGACGGCGAAGGTGTAGTTGTACAGCGTCTCGTTGCGGCGCACGACCACGGTCATGTCGCCGCCGACGTGGCTGAAGAACGACGCATCCATCACGTCGGCCGGTCGGTAAACCTCGCGCGAGTCGATGCGCATGACGATGTCGCCGGGGAGAATGCCGCTCCGGCTGGCTGGGGTTCCCGGCACGGTTCGCACCACCTTGACGCAGCGGCCGTCGTGGTTTTCGTCCGGGACCTCGACGACATCGACGCCAACCCAGCCGTGCCTGGCGCGACCGTACTGGCTAAAATCGGCCAGGATCTTGTTGATCGCCTCCACGGGCAGGGCGTAGCTCGAGCGGCCGTCATCGGGGCTCGGCACGACCAGGCCGACTACCTCACCGTTTCGATTGAGCAGCGGGCCGCCCACCTGCCCGGGGCTGATTGGCACCGCGGCGTGGATGTGGGTGGTGGCAAAGAACTGGTTGATGTAGCGAATGTCGAAGCCAGTGATCAGGCCAACGGCCGGCGAGGCATCCGCGCCGAGCGGAAAACCCACGGCGATGACCGTGTAGCCAGTCTTCATGTCGGTCGATTCGCCCAGCGGCAGCGCGGGGCTGGCGCTGTCAGCCACCTGCAGCTCGGCGAGACCGCTGCGCGCATCGTTGCCCACAATGCGGGCGGACTGGAACTCGCCGCCATTGACCGAGACGCGGGCGGTCGTGTTGTCGCCGATGATGGTGGCAGACGTCAGCACCGTGCCCTTGCCATCAATGAAAAAGCCGCTGCCGGAAAGCGTGACTCCGCCATCGCCCGACTGCACCTGCACGATGGAAGGCTTCGCCTTGTCGAAGATGCCGCTGACTTCCTGGTCCAGCGCCTGAAAGACGTCGTCCGCGCGAAGCAAACCCGGGAGGGCGGCCGTCGCGACAACGAGGACGGCGGGGAAAAGAAAGCCGCCGAGGTTGCGCCGCCTAAAAGGTGGCCGTCGCGTCATAGCCCGGATGAGAATTGGCCAGGACAAAACGCGTGGTGGCCTGCGCCCCGCCCGCACCGAAGGTGACCGGCCCCGTGTTGCGATGAGAAGCCGTCGTCGCGATGCTAAAGGAGGCCGGAATCATGGCCAGCGCGGGATCGCGCCCGGGCGTGAGCAGGGAAAGCTTGTAGCCCCCGCCATCCACGTGCGTGACCTGTACCTGCTGCGAGAGGCCCATAAACGCAACAAGCGCGATGGCCGCCACGGCGGAGGCATAGGAAAGTGAAGGCATCAGGCCGAAGGCGGCGGCCCGCTCCTTGAGCCACTCGGAAGCCTGCGCCCAGCGGGAGGTAGGCACGAGAAGCTGAGCGCGCTGGCGGCGATGAAACTCGATGAGGAAGCGATTGACCTCCGTGTCCATGGGAAGTTCCAGCCGCTTGAGAGCAAGCAGGTTGCGGAGTGAGGCGAAATCGTCGTTCCGTTCCATGTTAGAGGTAGCTTTTGAGATACTTTTGCAACTGCTTGTGGGCGTAGAATAAACGGGATCGCACCGTCTCTTCCTTACAGTTCATGATCCGCCCGATCTCCGCGTGGCTCATGCCATGGATATCGAAAAAGGTCACGACTGCCCTGTGGGGTTCAGACAACTTCGCCATCGATTCGTTCAATTTCTTTTTCAGCTCCTGCAGGCGCGCCTGTCGTTCCGCATCGCCCGAGGCGCGCGCATCGATGAACTCGCTCCGATTTTGCAGGTCGAGGTCAGCATCATCCATGCTCAAGTTGTGCCGATGCTTGTTTCGGCGCAAAAAATTGACGGTGAGGTTGAAGCCGATGCGGTAAAGCCAAGTGAAGAACTCCGCGTCGAGGCGGAAGGTATGAATGCTCTTGTAGGCCTTTTCGAAGGTCTCCATGGCAAGATCCCACGCGTCGGTCTGGTTGCTGGTCATGCTATAGAGCATGCCAAGGAGTCGCGGCTGGTAGCGGCGCACCAGTTCATCGAAGGCAGTGGGATCACCCGCCTGGGTGCGCTCGACCAAAACGCGGTCCGACGGTGTCTTCGGCTCGGAAGTGGAGGTCGGCGCAGCAGCTGCCGGCTCATTGCTGGCCGGCGCAAGCTTGTCCGTGACCGCAGCGGTGCGGTGCGTCATCGCTTCTCCTCCATCCCAAGGAATACTAGAAAGGTGTACGAATAATGCCACTTAAAAGGATGAAAGCTTAAGTGAAGTTAGGAATTGACTTGAAGCGCCAAGTGAGACATGCTTGTCTCACCTTGAAAACGGCTACTCGTACAGCAACGGCACGCGAGTTGCGGAATGAATTCCCCAAACTGATGGCGTGGGTACGGGAAGGTGAAAGCGTCAGTATCACCGTCCGAGGAAAAGATGTGGCGACGTTGGTGCCAAAATCGAATCCCCGGCGCAAGCGATTCAATGCCCAGGCGCACCAAAAGCGAATAAAGGAAATTTTCGGGGACAAGGTCTTTACCGACAACATTGTCGTCGAAATGCGGAATGAAAAGGACTGGTGATTTACCCGGATACGAGCTTCCTAATCGCGCTCTACACGCCTGAAGCAAAGAGCGAGCGAGCAGGGAGCTATGTGGAAAGAACAGCTGAGCCGCTGATCTACACCCCATTTCATCGGCTAGAAACGCGGACAGCGATGCGGACGCGCGCCTTTCGCAAGGTGACAACGCCCGAGGAAGTTCGCGAGGTTTTCGATCTCATCGACGAGAGCTTGAGCAACGGCGCGTTGCGCCACATCCCACTCGATTGGTGTGCTTTATTCCGCGTCTGTGAAGAAGTGGCAGAAGAACATCTTGTCGAGATCGGAGCTCGAACGGGCGATCTGCTCCATGTGGCCAGCGCGGTGGTGCTGCAAGCCGACAAATTCGTCACGTTCGATCTTCGTCAGGCGAAACTCGCGCAACGCGCGGGCCTGAAGGTCAAAGTCTGGCATTGAGAGCCTTGATCTCCTGTCGGCTGAGGTGGCTTCGGTAGGCATTCTCGACGGCAGTCCACAATGAGTAACCGAAGAGATGCCGCACAACCCAAAGACAATGATACTGACCATTGCTTCTTGCATTGAATAATGCGAGTTGAAGAAAAACGATGGATTAGCGGGACAGCAATCCGACCGGCAGGCCCCAGCCCAAAATACCACGCGTGATGATGAAATGAGCCATACCCTTGGTGCGCGTTTTTTCCCAAAACACGGCTCGCCATGCGGATATGGAGACTATTTTCATGGTGATAATTTAAGGCCTGCTACCCCAGCTTCGCCACATGCTCGCCCACCGCGCGGGGCAGGCTTTCCAGCGTGTCGCGGTATTTGCTCTTGGGCAGGACTTGCAGGGCGGCGACGGCTTGGTCGAGGTAGCCTTGGATCCGGCGCACGGCATTCTTAAGGCCGCCGCGCTCGACGACTTGGGCGAGGAGTTCGGTCCGGTTTTCCTGCGTGCCGTGCAGGATGATCTCGTGCAGCCGCTCGCGTTCCGGCTCGTTTGCCTGGGCCAGAATGTGCAACAGCGGGAGCGTGAGCTTGCCCTTGGCCAAGTCGGTGCCAACCGTCTTGCCGGTGGAGCCCTCCGTGCCGACGAGGTCGAGGCAATCGTCGTAGATCTGGTAGGCAATGCCGAGATGATCGCCGTAATTGCGCAGGGCGGTGACTTCCTCCGGACGAAGGTGGTTGAGGGCGCCGGAAAGCTCGGTACTGACGCGGAAGAGCGCCCCGGTCTTCATGGAGATGATCTTGATGTATTCCGGAATGCTGAGCTTGAGATCGAAGCGGCGCTGGGTCTGGAGGATTTCGCCGCTGCAGACTTCGTTGGAGGCCTCGGCGATCTTACGGGAAATCGCCGCGTCGGGGAACTGGCAGCTCAACTTAAGCGCGTGGCAGAAAAGGCAGTCACCCAGCAGGACAGAAAGCTCCGCGCCCCACTTGGCCACCGCGGTGGGGCGACCGCGGCGCTTGGTCGCGCCGTCCATGATGTCGTCGTGGACCAGCGTGGCGAGGTGCACGAGTTCGACCACCACGGCGAGATCGAGATGATGCGGCGTGGCCTCCCCCGTGGCGCGGGCCGTGAGCAGGACGAGCGCGGGGCGGATGCGCTTGCCGCTGCTTTCCAGCGCGTAGCTAATGTAACCCGCGATGCCGGGATCGAATTCCTGCACCTGGAATTTGATCCGCTCTTCGATCGTGTCGAGGTCCGCGCGGATGGCGCCGAACTGGCTGCGCAGGTCGAGCTTTTGCGAAAGAACGGGAAAAGCGCGATGGAGCGAGCCGCTCGCCAGCTCGCTGAAGGGAGCGGTAGGGTCGCTCATGGTCCAAGCGTAAGCGCCTGCATCCGACGGGTCAAACCTCGCAGCGAAGTTATTAGCGCCCGTGTGCGCTCTCGCCCGCGCCTTACCTTCGGTGGGCGAGTGCGAGCAGGAAAACCGGGACGGCGATGCCCAAAATCAGCGCCACCCACACGGGAACACGATTGCGCACCATGGTGAAGGCCAAGGCGAGGCCGAGCGAAATGGAGATGAGCAGCGCCACGGCCATGGCAGCGACGAGCCATTTCATCGGAATGGCGCGGCTCCTCTCCAGCGCCCAAGTGCCCGGCGCCGCCGACTTGCGGGGAGGCGCCTCGTAGATTTGGCGGACGTGAACTTGCGACAGGTTTTCCAGCACCGGGCTGGCGTGGTCGAAATTCATGGTTTGCGCCCAGCCGGTCACCACGAAGACCAGCAGCAACGGGGCGAAGAAGACGCTGAGGTAAAGATGCAGCCGACGAACAATAAGGAGGATTTTCCCGCGCATGGTGATGGGTCCTAGAGGCCGTGTTGCTGCCAGAAATCTTCCTCTTCCGAGGTCATGTTGGGAATCCAGAAGCCGCTCGGGAGGCTGGCCTGGCGGGCGAGCCATTCCTGATGAAAATGGGCCACGTGATCGCGCGGAACCAGCACCGCATCCTCACCCGGATTGACCAGCAGGCCGGCGATGCCAGGCCGGTCGAGGGTCCAGGGAAACGCCTTGATCGTCGGCATGGAGATGGGCGGTGGCGCGCCTTCGGTCCCCGCCGTGAGCTCCTCCACGTGCGCGGCGTTGGAGAAAACGAGCAGGTAGCGGGCGCCCTCCACCTCGCCGTCGGCGGGCTGCGGCTGCTCGCGCGTGCCGATATTGAGCAGGTGCCAGTAGGGCAGCGCGGCGAGCGCACCCAGCACGTAATCCGCCTGCCGGACCGGATCGGAGCAAACTCGCGCCTGGCGCACCCAGAGGTCAAAGCGGTCGGGCAGGCGGGACATCACGGATATCATCCGGGTTCAGGCTCCGGGATTCAAGGCTGAGGCGGAACGACCGGCGGTCGCCAGGGCGCCGATGGGGGCGTTGTTTGTCTATTCGCCAAATGTTAGTTGACTCAAACTCTTGGAACCGGCAGCCTGGTGGTCGATGAGCCTTGCCCCCGCTTCCGCTCCCGTCTCGGGCTGGCGCCGGCAGCCGGACGCGCTTTCGCTGGCGGAGGTCAACGGCTCGATCGCCGTGCCGCGCGAAGGGCCGGCCTGGCGGCGCATGCTCGCCTTTGTCGGGCCGGGCTTTCTCATCGCGGTCGGCTACATGGACCCGGGCAACTGGGCGACCGATTTGCAGGGCGGCGCGCAGTTCGGCTATGCGCTGCTGAGCATGGTGCTGATCTCGAATTTCATGGCCATCCTGCTGCAGCACCTGTGTGTGAAACTGGGGGTGGCGACCGGCCGCGACCTGGCGCAGGCGTGCCGCGATGCCTACCCAATGCCGGTAGTCTGGGTGTTGTGGATCCTGTGCGAGATCGCGATTGCGGCATGCGACCTGGCCGAGGTGATCGGGTCGGCGATCGCGCTGAAGATTCTTTTCGGCATCCCGCTGGTCTGGGGTTGCGCGATCACGGTCGCCGATGTGCTGGCAATCCTTTATCTGCAAAACCGCGGCTTTCGCATCATCGAGGCGCTGGTCGTGACGCTCATTGCGACGATCGCGGTGTGCTTCGCGATCGAGATCGCCTGGTCCGGCTTCGGGCACGAGGGCTTCGGCGGCGTGCTGCGCGGGTTCCTGCCCCACCCGGAGATGCTGCGCCATACGGCCATGCTTTACGTGGGCATCGGCATCCTCGGCGCGACCGTCATGCCGCATAATCTTTACCTGCATTCGGCCATCGTGCAGACGCGCGCCTTTGAACAGACACCCGCCGGGCGGCGCGAGGCGATCCGATTCGCGACGATCGATTCCAGTACCGCATTGATGTTCGCGCTGCTGGTGAACGCGGCGATTCTCATCCTGGCCGCGGCGACGTTCCATTGGTCGGGGCACGAAAACGTGGCGTCAATCCAGGATGCCTACGAGTTGCTTTCGCCGCTGCTAGGCGCGGGCGCGGCGGGCGTGCTTTTTGCGCTGGCGCTGCTGGCCTCGGGGCAAAACTCGACGCTCACCGGGACGCTTGCGGGGCAGGTGGTGCTGGAAGGCTTCATGCATTTCCGACTGCCGCCGTGGCTGCGGCGGCTGGTGTCGCGCTCACTGGCGGTCGTGCCGGCGGTGGTGGTGGTCGGGTTGTACGGGGATCGCGGCGCGGATGATCTGCTCGTACTCAGCCAGGTGATCCTGAGCATGCAACTGGGCTTCGCCATCTGGCCGCTCATGCGGTTTACGAGCGATCCGCGCAAGATGGGCGAGTTCGCCAACAAGCCGTGGTTAAAGGTGCTGGGCTGGCTGACGGTGTGGATCGTCATTGTGCTCAATACCAAATTGCTCTTCGACGCCCTGGCCCCGCATGCTTGGCAGCGCGTTGTTTATGGTGTGCTGCATTTGCCGGTCTCACGTTAGCGCCGTGGTTTGGCTTCGCGGCCTGTCACACTCTCAACGTTTGCACATTCGTATAAGAACGCCATAGTGGAGCGTGGACGTCGCCGCCAAGCTTTCCATCCTGGCTGATGCCGCCAAGTACGACGCTTCCTGCGCGAGCAGCGGAACGGAAAAACGGAACTCGCGCGACAAGGGCATCGGGTCCACGACCGGCGCCGGCATTTGCCATAGCTATACGCCGGATGGTCGCTGCGTCTCATTGCTAAAGATCCTGCTGACCAACTACTGCATCTATGATTGCCTCTACTGCATCAACCGCATCTCCAGCGACGTGCCGCGCGCACGCTTCACGCCGGACGAGGTGGTCAATCTCACGCTCGATTTCTACAAGCGCAATTACATCGAGGGCCTCTTTCTTAGCTCCGGCATCATCCGCAATCCCGATTACACGATGGAGCAGGTGGTGAAGGTCGCGCGGACCCTGCGCGAGACCCACCAATTCCGCGGCTACATCCACCTCAAGACCATTCCCGAGGCGGCGCCGGCTTTGATTGCCGAGGCCGGTCGCTGGGCGGATCGCATCAGCATCAACGTCGAGTTGCCGACGCCGGAGGATCTCGACAAGCTGGCGCCGGAAAAAAATCTCGGCCGCATCCGCACGACCATGGGCGTGATCGGCACGCGCATCCAGGAAGCGAAAGCCGAGCGGCGCGAGAGCAGAAAGGCGGAGCCCTTCGCGCCCGCGGGCCAGAGCACGCAGATGATCGTCGGCGCGACGCCCACGCCGGACCGCGCCATCCTCGAGCAGGCATCCTCTCTCTATAAGGAGCACCGGCTGCGGCGCGTTTACTATTCGGCCTTCAGCCCGATCCCGAGCGCCTCGAGCGCGCTGCCGCTGGTGGCGCCGCCGCTCGTGCGCGAGCACCGGCTCTACCAGGCGGACTGGCTGCTGCGTTTCTACGGCTTCGACGTGCAGGAGCTGACCACGGCGGCGGAGCCCGACCTGCCGCTCGGCATGGACCCGAAGCTGGCTTGGGCGCTGCGTCATCCGGAAAAGTTCCCGGTCGATCTGCACACCGCGCCGCGCGAGACGATGCTGCGCGTGCCGGGACTCGGCGTGCGCAACGTGGACCGGCTGATCAGCGTGCGGCGCTGGCATCGCGTCACGCTGGCAGATCTGACCCGCCTGCGCGTGCCGTTGAAGAAGACGCTGCCATTTGTCGTCACGGCGGATCACCAACCGGCGACGATCGGCGGCGCGCGCTGGAACGCCGCCGTCCGACCGCCGCGGCAGATGGAACTTTTTGCGCCGGAGCCGAGCGTTTTCTCCGGGCAGTTGTAGGTTGTTCGATGCTGCGGCAGGCCACGTTCCTCCCCACCTTCGCCGGCTGGCAAAAGGCCGCCCGCGCGGCGTTGCTGGCGGAGACGCCCCCCGACTCCATCCTTTGGCAGGAGATCGGCGAGAATCAGCCGCTGCTCGATCTGGCGGAGGAGCCCGAGCCGGCGCAGCCCGCGCGCTCCACCGTGAAGGTGCCGAAGAAATTCGTCGAGGTGGCCACGCGCGTGGCGTGCCATGCCGACCCGCAACGCTGGGCGCTGCTCTACCGCGTGCTCTGGCGGATCACCCACGGCGAGCACCAGTTGATGGAGATCGCAGTCGATGCCGACATCCACGCGCTCGCGCAGATGGACAAGGCCATCCGGCACGACGTGCACAAGATGCGGGCCTTCGTTCGCTTTCGCACCATCGAGCACGAAGGCGAGACGTGGTACGTCGCCTGGTTCGAGCCGGCGCATCATATCGTCGAGCTGAACGCGCCGTTCTTCGCCGATCGTTTTGCGCAGATGAATTGGTCAATCCTGACGCCGGACCGTTGCGTGCATTGGGACGGCAAGGATCTGACCTTCACGGAAGGCGTGCCAAAATCGGAGGCGCCACTGGAGGACGCGGTCGAGCCGCTCTGGCAAAAATATTACGCGCACATTTTCAATCCGGCGCGCGTGAAGGTGCATGCGATGACGAAGGAAATGCCGAAGCGTTACTGGAAGAACCTGCCCGAGGCGCAGCTCATCCCGGAACTTTTGCGCAAGGCGCCGACCCGCGTAAATTCCATGATGGCCAAGAGCCGCGCGAGCGCCGCCGTCGATTTCCATCCCGCGCCCGTGCCCGAGAGCGACGACTGGGCCGTGGTGAAAAAAGCGGCGTGCGGCTGCACCGCGTGTCCCCTTTACAAGACGGGCACGCAAACGGTCTTTGGCGAAGGATCGTGGAAATCGGAGCTCGTCTTCATCGGCGAGCAGCCGGGCGATAGCGAGGATCTTGCAGGCAAGCCGTTTGTCGGTCCGGCCGGGCAGTTGCTGGACCGCGCGCTGGCAGACGCGGGCATTGACCGCCAGCTCGCCTACGTCACCAACGCGGTGAAGCATTTCAAGTGGGTGCCGTCGGGCAAGCGCCGGTTGCACAAGACGCCCTCCCCCCGCGAGGTGGCTGCGTGCCGGCCCTGGCTGGAGGCGGAAATGCGCATCGTGAAGCCGAAGGTGGTAGTCTGTCTCGGCAGCACGGCGGCGCAAGCCGTGCTCGGGCCGGAGGTGCGCGTGCTGCGCGATCGCGGCACGTTTCGCCCGTCCGCTTTCTGCGAGCAAACGTTTGTCACGGTCCATCCCTCGTCGCTGCTGCGTGCGCCGGATGAAGCAGCGCGCGAGGAGGCCTACCGGCTGTTCATTGCCGACTTGAAGAAGGTGGCGCACAAAATGAGCGCGGTCTGAGTTGGCGTGGGAAGCCGCCTGCCCTAGCGTCGCGCGATGACCTGGCTGTCGGGATTGGCGCTGGCGGCGGCGCTCTTGATTGCGAACGACACCGGCGGCCCGGTCACGCCCGCTCAAGCCGCACAAATCGCGCCCGAGGCAACCACGAATCTGCAGGCGCTGCTGCGCGATCGGCCGGAAATGCTAATGCTCCTCCAGCCCCACGATGACGTCTGGATGTGGCTGGTCGTTCATTTCTCCAACAGCGGCTGGACGATCCGCTGGTCCGATAACCAAGCAACGCTCGAGCACTATCTCGCTCGGCATACGTACACCGCGGACGGCCATCCTGTCATTTTCATCGCGCGCCACTTAAAGAGCGGCGCGCGCATCTCGGCTGAGGCACAGCTTTCGGGGCTGGTCTTCGAGCTGCTCAACGCCGAGCACGAAAATGAATTCAAGGAACTCGCCGCCCGCGCACGGAATGGCGCGATCGAACGGCCCGCCTTCATCCTCGCCAACGCGCAAATTGAGTTCACCGTCTGCCGCGCCACGCAGAAATTCTATCGCACCGTGTGGCGTCCCCATGTCCTGCGATGTCACCTGCACGACCAAGGCGGGAACTGGCATCTCGGCGCCGGCGACGATTTCGCGAGATGGATTGCCTACCATCGCCAGGATCGTCGCGACGGCTATCCCGACGACGTCTATGGGCCGGAGTACGACGCGATCAGCGCGCAGCGCCACGCGGCGGAAAAAGCTCCAGCAACATTTTCCGCCGAAACGCAAAAATAGCTTCAACGTCGCGTCGAACGAAAAGGCGGTCGATAAGCGCACCGCCGCGCGGCCAGTAGCGCACCTCGTCGCGGCACAGGGTGGAGTCGCCGCGTTCCTCGAAAATGTGGGTGTGATGCCAAAGCCGGTAGGGTCCGCGCAGCTGCCGGTCGATGAACCGGATCGGCGGCTCCCACGAGGCGATCTCGGTGCGCCAGCGGATCGGCACGCCGTGCACGTGAATCCGATACTCAATGAGCGCTCCCCGCTTCATCTCAATCGTCCCCGGCGTCAGCACCTCGAACTTGAGCCACGGCGGCGTGAGCTTTTCCAGGTTGCGCGCCTCGGCAAAGAAGGGGAACACCTCCGCCCGCGGCCGGGGAAGCAGCAGTTCGTCCTGAAAGAGGCGTTCCGGCATCGTGGAAGGTGGCGCAGATCGTCGGGGCGAACAAGGCGGCGCTCAACTTTTTCGAACCGGTTGGCGGGATTAACCGTATACACTCACGCGCATGAGAGAAGGCAGGCTCGCCATCGTTTCGCTTCCGGCGGCTCTGCTGCTGGCGGGTTGCGTCTCGACCTCCGAGCAGCAGGCCGCCTTCGCACCGGTGCAGGCCGATGTGGGCGCACTTTCCGGCCAGTGCGTGGTTTGGAACCAGGACATCGACACGGACAAGCTGGTGACGGACGAAACCTGGCAGCGGCTCAAGTCACCGCTCGACGCCAATGCCGCCGCGCAGATCGCGCTGCTCAACAGCCCCGACCTGCAGGCGACCTTTGAGGACATCGGCATCTCGCAGGCGGACCTCGTGCAGGCCGGGCTGCTCAAGAATCCGGTCTTCGCCGGGAGCTGGCGCTTCCCCGACGTGCCACCTGCCATCACCGACGCGGAGTATTCCATCGCGGGCGACTTTCTGGATGCCGTGCTCACGCCGCTGAAGAAAAAGATCGCGCGCCAAAATCTCGCCGCCACGCAGGCGCGCGTCACGCAGCAGGTCATCGCACTCATCGCGGAGGTGAAGGCCGCCTTTTACACGTACCAGGCCGATCTCCAGCTTGAGTCGCGGCTGAAGCTGATTCTCGATGCCGACCAGGCCGGCGCGGACCTCGCGCAGCAGCAGAAGCAGGCAGGCAGCCTCAACCAGCTCGGCGTGCTCAACCAGCAGGCGCAGGCCGCGAGCGCGGAGATGGCGCTGGCCGAGGCGCAGAAGGAAAAGACGGCTTCGCGGGAAAAGTTGAACCGGCTCATGGGACTTTCGGGCGCGGCGATTGTTTGGTCGGCAACGCCCGCCCTGCCGCCGCTGCCCGCGCGCGATCCCGGCACGGCCGAGTTGGAATTCCTGGCGCAGGATCAGCGGCGCGACCTGCTCGCGTTACGCGAGGAGACCGACGCCGTCGGCCAGGCGCTGGCCCTCAAGTCGAACACGCGCTTCCTGCCGGCTTCCATCGACATTGGCGCGGACACCGAGCGCATGCCGGACCAGCGCGTGACCGGCCCCACCGCGAGCCTGGAACTGCCAATCTTCGACCAGGGCCAGGGCGCGGTCGCGAAGCTCGCCGCGCAACAGCGGCAACTGCAGCGGCGCCTGCAGTCGCTCGTCATCCAGATCGGCTCGGAAGTGCGCGAGGCCGGTCGCACGATGGAAATCGACCGCCGCGAGGCCGAGCTATTCAGGAAGACCGTTGTCCCGCTGAACATCCAGACGGTGAACCAGACGCTGTCGCAGTACAACGCGATGCAGGTGAACACTTACGATCTTTTCCTGGCCAAGCAGCGTGAACTGGAGGCCGAACGCGACTATATTGGCGCCTGGCGCGATTACTGGATCGCGCACGCGCAGCTCGAGGCCGCGGTGGGCGGCAACCTTCACCCCAAGAACGCACGACCATGATCACCCGACGACAATTCATGCAACGCTCCGCGGTGGTTGGCGGTGTCGCGGCCGTGGCCTCGGCCGCGACGTTCATGCCGCGGCGGCTGGCCGCGGCGGAGAGCAGCCCGATCACCTACACCGGCGACGGACTCGCACCAGGCCAGCCGGACGCGGACTACACACCGGCCGTCTCGCCGAACAATCCCAAGCTGCCGTGGAAGGTGGTCGATGGCGCAAAGGTTTTTCATCTCGTGGCCGAGCCGGTGGAGCATGAATTTGCACCGGGGCTCAAGGGTTCCGGCTGGGGCTACAATGGCTCGATCCACGGGCCGCTGATTGAGGCGGTCGAAGGCGATCGCGTGCGCATCTACGTGACCAATCACCTGCCCGAAGGCACCACGGTGCACTGGCACGGCATCCTGCTGCCCAACGGGATGGACGGTGTGGGCGGGCTGACGCAGAAGGTGATCGCGCCGGGCGAGACCTTCAAATACGAGTTCGTCCTGCGGCAGCATGGCACGTTCATGTACCACCCGCATCACGACGAGATGACGCAGATGGCGCTGGGGATGATGGGGCTCTTCGTCGTTCACCCGCGCACGCGGCCGGCGGGCGCGCCGGAGCGCGATTTCGCCCTCATGCTGAGCGAATGGAAGATCACGCCCGGCACCTCGCGGCCCGATCCGAACGAGATGACCGACTTCAACGTGCTGACGATGAACGGGCGCGTTTTTCCCGGCACGGAGCCGCTGGTGGCCAGAACGGGTGACCGCGTGCGCATCCGGTTCGGCAACCTGGGCGCGATGGAGCATCACCCGATTCACCTGCACGGTTATCAATTTCAGCTGGCGGAAATCGACGGTAATCCGATCCCGCCGGAGCGGCAGTGGCGGCAGAACACGGTGCTGGTGCCGGTCGGTTCCACCCACGCGGTGGAGTTCGGCGCCGACGCACCGGGCGACTGGGCGCTGCATTGCCATATGACGCACCACGTGATGAACCAGATGGGACACGGCGCGCTGAACTTGATCGGCGTCGACACCGACAAGATCGACGCGAAGGTGCGCCAGACGCTCCTCCCCGATTTCATGCAGATGGGCCAGGACGGCTACGCCTCCATGAGTGACATGAACATGGGCACCCCGCCGAACAGCATCCCCATGGAGGGCGGCCAGGGACCGTTCGACACGATCACGATGGGCGGGATGTTCACCATCCTCAAGGTGCGCGACGGTCTCACGCGCTACAATGATCCCGGCTGGTATGTACATCCGCCGGGGACGGTAGCGGTAGCGGCGACGCGCGAAGACTTGGCGCGGGACGGGATTGATCTGTCGGTTCAGAAGAAGGCGTAAAGCGACGCGGCGTCGCTGCCTCCTCTCGTTCCTCATTGGATAAAGTTGCGCTTGGTGTGAAGCGGACTGGCTAAAACCGGCCAAGCACCGTTTCGTTTCCAAGTGCAACTTGGGAACGAAAAACCCGGGAACCAGCGGACGACGGCCTACGCTTCGCGCTCGGCGGGCGTGAGGCGGTCCACGATGGCAGCAGGCGTGATCCTGCGCGCATCGTAAGTCACGCGCACGGTGCCGCGACCGCCGATGACGGTCTCGATCCCCGCGGCGTCGCGCAATGCCTCGCGAATGTCCGCGATGTCGCGTTTTTCCGCCGCGATGTCGAGGTGCTGGCGCCAGGATTCCGGGCCGCTGTGCGGGTCCGAGGGCGTGTTGGCGTCAAGCACCTCGGCCTTCGCATCCAGTGCGCGCGTGATTTCCGGTTCGGACGGCGGCGAGAGAAGGTTATCCGCCAAGCGTTTCTCGGGATGAAGCAGGATTTCCTCCGCGCGGCGCCAATGGCTCTCCGCCTGGCCCTCCGGTTTGCCATCTTCCTCGTAAAGCTGATAGGCGAGCGCCGAAATTTCGGCCACGGTCGGTTCTCTCGTAGGTTCGATCATGCCGAACGTTCCGTCCGATGAGGGCGGGTTGCAACCCGATACGCAGGTCGGGGCGCGAGGGCTAGGTCCATTTCGCCGTCTGCACCGCTGCGTCCCCCTCCAGCCCGCCCTCGAGGAAAAGCGTGTGCACCTCGCGCCAGTCGGCCACGCGGCGGTAGCCCGTGACGTGGACGTTGTGCGGCGCGCTGAAGAGAATCCCCTCACCGCGGAAGCCGATAAAATTGCGCGCGTGATCGTCGATCAGGTAGTCGGTCGCGATGACGCTCTTGTCTCCGCAAAAGACGATATGCGTCCACGGGATGAACGGCAGATGCTTCGCCAGCCAATCGTATTTCTCGATGAAGGAATTGGGAAACTGCATGGCGGCCGTGGTGATGAAGATGTCGTAGTGCTGCTGCAGCTCGCGAATCACCTCCACGCAATCGGCCATCACGGGCAGGTCGCGGAAGAAGCCGACGTCGCGCACCCATTGCTCCACCTCCTCGCGATGCTCCTCGGGCACGACCTGGTGCAGGTACTTCCCGTGCGTGTGCTCGCGGGTGAGTGTTGTCTGGTGGCGGCGATTGTAGAGATCGAGATGACGCGAAAGCGCGTCGGCCACCACCTCGTCCATGTCGATGGCGATGCGGCGGCGGGCGGAGGAATCCGGAAGGGAGCTCATGGCTGGCGGGAGGCGAGATGCGGCATGCCCTTACATCTCACGCTACGGCGCATTGCGCAAACGTTGCGCTGGGCGTGGGGGCGTCTCCGGAATTTTCAATGGAACGCCGCGGTGAAACGTCAGGGAGGTTTGAGATTTTCGCCGTGCAAAAGCGCACACCGAAAAGCGCGCTGCTCGAATCAAAACACGCTCTTCTGAGAGGGTAATCACCTTTCTTTCCACGGTGGCAACGCGTGCTGCGAGGAAGACGCGAGTTAATGACGACACGCTCATCACACTATTGGCCGACATTAGCGCGGCGGGAATGTGACGTGCTTTTGCTTATGGAACCAAGGAGTTCTGATGAAGCTATCCAGCAAGATGCACCGCCAGGTAGAAATCAAAATCCGCCGGTCCCTCGCGGCCGAGACGCCGCGGCCGGAAACCGCTTCGCTACCCGATCCCGGCCAGACGAAGCCGCGCTATCCGGAAGGTTCGGCGAATCGATAGAGCTACAAGGCAGCCGTCGGCCTCCGGGCGACGGACGAGATAGAACGCATCTCCTTTCATAGGACATGCGAGGAGTTGGCCCGTCTGTAGTTTCCCCGTGAAAGGCCTGCTCACCCATCTCCATCATGCGGCGCGTTGCGCCGAGGAATGCGACGGTCGCAGACCGCCGCTACAGCGGAGGAAATCAATCAATCGCCATGCGCTTTTGGATGCCGAACTTGTCGACCCGCTTGCGCAGCGTGGCGCGGGTGATGCCAAGGAGCTTGGCGGCTTGGACCTGGTTGCCACTGGTTTCGGCCAGGGCGCGGACGATCAGTTCACGCTCGGCGGCGGGCAGCAGCTTGAGCTGCTTGTCCTTCCGCGCGAATTCAAAAAGCGTCTCGACCGCACGGGCCAGCGCGCCCTTTTCCGGCTCGGCCGAGGAAGAGGACCTGGATTCCGAAAGCGGCAGACCGACGGCCGGCGCGCCCTCGGAGGAAGGCACCGGCGTGCAAGCTGTGCCGCTACGCGTGCCGCGGGTGATTTCCTCCGGCAAATTGGAAAGCGTGATCGTGTTGCCGGCGGCGAGGACCATGGCGCGCTGCACGCAGTTCTCGAGCTCGCGCACGTTGCCGGGCCACGGATAGCGCTGGATTGCCTCCATCGCGTCGCGCGCGATCTGCGAAGGGCCGGTCGGCTGGCGCTGGCGGTACTTGTTGATGAAATAATCGACCAGCAGCGGGACGTCCGCCGCGCGCTCGCGCAGGGGCGGCAGGTTCAGGCGCACGACGTTGAGGCGGTAGAACAAATCCTCGCGAAATTCCTTCCGCTGCACCGCCTGCCAGAGATCCTTGTTCGTGGCCGTGATGATGCGCACGTCGGTCTTCACTGCCTGGTTGCTGCCGACACGCGAGATTTCGCCCTCCTGCAACACGCGTAGGATCTTCGTTTGCGTGGTCAGCGGCATGTCGCCGATCTCGTCGAGGAAAAGCGTGCCGCCATCGCATTGCTCGAACTTGCCAATGCGCTGCGAAAGCGCGCCGGTGAACGCGCCCTTCTCATGGCCGAAGAGTTCGCTCTCAAGCAGGTTCTCGGGAATGGCGGCGCAGTTGATGGCGATGAACGTCTTGTTCTGGCGCGTGCTGTTTTGAAAAATCGCGCGGGCCACGAGTTCCTTGCCCGTGCCGCTCTCGCCGGTGATGAGAATGGTCGTGTGGGTCGGCGCGACCTGGCCGATCAGCTTGTAGACCTGCTGCATCGCGGGCGAGCTGCCGACAATGGACTGGCGCAACTCATCCGCCGTGGCGCGGGCCGGGAATGGCGCTGATTCCTGCCGGATGGCGCGCGCGACGCCCAGCGCCTCGGCCAGTAGATTCTTCAGATGCGGAATGTCGAAGGGCTTGAGGACGTAATCGTAGGCGCCGAGCTTCATCGCCTCGATCGCGGTCTGCGAGGTGCCGTAGGCGGTCATCATGATGACGACCTGGCGCGGGTTGATCTGCCGGATTTCCTTCAGCGTATCGAGCCCGCTTTGCTGGCCCATGCGGATGTCCATCACGATCAGGTCGGGATGCGACTTCTTGGCCAGGCGGATGCCCTCGTCGCCAGTCTCGGCGCTCAGGATGTCGAGCGGCTCCTTCTCCAGCAGCCGGCGAAAGGAGTAATGGACGTCCTTCTCGTCGTCGATGATCAGGACGCGGGGGCGATCCTCCGCCGGGACGCCGGCTGAAATGGCCGTCGCGCGCGGGGAAGAGGAACCGCCGCCAGAACTCATGTTGGTCCGCTAGCTTGGACGACCCACCGCGGAAATGAAAGGCTTAAGCTCGTCGACCAGCTTGGCGTAGAGGTTGAGATCGACCTGCTGCTGGCCGTCGCTCCACGCCTCGGCGGGATTTGGGTGCACTTCGATGAGCAGGCCGTCGGCGTTCAGCGCCACGGCCGCCTTGCACAGTTCGATGACGAGGTCAGCGCGGCCCGCGCCCTGGCTCGGGTCGATGATGACCGGCAGGTGTGACTCGCGCTTGACGATGGCCACGGCGGAAAGATCGAGCGTGTTGCGGGTATAGGTCTCGAAGGTGCGGATGCCGCGCTCGCAAAGCAGGACGTTGGGATTGCCATTGGCCAGCACGTACTCGGCGGCCAGCAGCCATTCCTCGATCTTCATCGTCATGCCGCGCTTGAGCAGGATGGTCTTCCCGCTGCGCGCCGCCTCGGTAATGAGGGAGAAATTCTGCGCGTTGCGTGCGCCGATCTGCAGGATGTCCGCATGCTCCGCGACCAGGTCCACGTCGCGCTCGGAAAGCACTTCGGTGACGATGCCGAGATCGTATTCCTTTGAGGCTTGGGAAAGCAACTTAAGGCCCTCCTTCGCCAGGCCCTGGAATTCATAGGGCGAGGTGCGGGGCTTGAAGGCGCCGCCGCGCAGGAAGGTCGCGCCCTGCGCCTTGACCGCCTTGGCCGTGGCCATGATCTGCTCCTCGCTCTCCACCGAGCAGGGGCCGGCCATGAAGCAAAGTTTCTCGCCCGTGCCGATCTTCTGGCCGCGCACCTTCACGACCGAGTCCTGGCCCTTCTTGGCCTCGCGGCTGACCAGCTTGTAGCGCTTCTGCACGCGATGGACGTGCTCGACCTGCGGCCAGGAGGCCAGCGTCTCGAGCGAATGGTGCGTGTTCTCATCGCCGATCGCGGCAATGACCGTCTGCACCTTGCCATGGATGGGGCGTGGCTCGTAGCCAAGCTTCGCCACTTCGGCGATGACTTTCTCGACCTCTTCCAGAGGCAGGTTGGGCTTCAAAACGACAATCATGGGCAAGGCTAAGTCCGGTTTATGGGGAGCGTTAACGTTTAGGGCAGACGCCCAGGCGAAGCAAGGGGGAAGTGCGGAGGACGGGGTGCGGCGGTGGGACCTGACCGCGCCGCACGATCCCTTTTCGAATCGCTACGCTTCTACTTTCTGCATGTGAGTCGCTTTCCCGCTTTTTTCCGTAGGCGGCTCTTTGGGCCATGTGTTAGCGTTCATTTTGGGAGGTATTTGCCATGCCAGTAACATCGCCAGGTCTCAAGGGTATCGTCGCGGCCACCACTCGTCTCAGCGACGTGATGGGGGAGGAAGGCGTGCTGATTTACGGCGGCTACAACATCAACGAGCTGGCCGGCCACGTCAGCTACGAGGAGGTGGTTTACCTGCTCTGGAACGACCGGCTGCCGAACAAGGCCGAGCTGGAAAAGCTGAAGGGCGAACTGCGCGCCGCGCGCACCTTGCCCGAGCCGGTGGTCGATTTCCTGCGCAAGGCGCCGAAGGATGCGAACCCCATGGATGTCCTGCGCACGGGCGTCTCGATGTTGGGGCTGTACGACCTCGCGCCGGTCGGCCCGCAGACGCCGGAGATGCTTTTCCCGCGCGCCATTTCGCTGACGGCCAAGGTGGGCGTGATCGTGGCCTACTTCCACCGTTCTCGTCAGGGCAAGGAGTTGCCGCCCGTCCGCACCGACCTGGATGAGGCGGCGCATTTCCTCTACCTGATGTCGGGCGAGACGCCCGGGCCAGAGACGGTGAAGACGCTGGACCTGGCCTACGTGTTGCATGCCGACCACGGCTTCAACGCCTCGACCTTTTCCGCGCGCGTGACGGCCTCGACCCTTTCGGATATCTACAGCGCGGTGACAACGGCGATCGGCACGCTCAAGGGTCCTCTGCACGGCGGCGCCAACGAGGCGGTGATCCACATGCTGCAGGAAATCGGTTCGCCCGACAAAGTGGACGCCTGGGTGCACGACAAGTTTGCCAAGAAGGAAAAGATCATGGGCATGGGCCACGCCGTCTACAAGGTGCTCGACCCGCGCGCGCCGCACCTCAAGGCGATGGCGGTGAAGCTGACCCAGGAGCTGGGCGAGACCAAGTGGGT
>CAJCIA010000244.1 GCA_903970275.1 Betaproteobacteria bacterium | reverse complement strand
CGGCCGAAGTACAAGCCGTCGAACAAGTTCATCGTCCAGCGCCGCAAGAACAAGAAACACTAATCAAGGAAAAAGGCTAAAGGTAAAAGTAAAAAGTACTGCATGTAGGTCCCAAACTTTTCCCTTTCAACTTTCCACTTTTAACTTTTCCCCTTATGTCCCGCTCACTTAAAAAAGGCCCGTTCGTCGACGACCATCTCATGGTCAAGATCGAGAAGATGACCAGCGCCAACGTGAAGAAGCCGATCAAGACCTGGTCGCGCCGCTCGCTCATCACACCCGATTTCGTCGGGCACACCTTCCTGGTCCATAACGGCAAGATTTTCAATTCCGTCTTTGTGACGGAGAACATGGTCGGCCACAAGCTGGGCGAATTCTCGCCCACCCGCACCTTCAAGAAGCATGGCGCCCACACCGAGAAGGCGGCGGCCAAGTAACCGGAGACGCGAACGGAACTGACCTTTTCCATTTCGAACCGCGCGGGCTTCGGCCGGCCGGTTCAACGGCCACGGGCCGGGATCTTGATCCTGCTCGTGGCTGGCCTGTCGCTGAAAGCGGCCGGCACCGAGGCTGCACCGCCGGCCCCGGATCGATCTTTGACTGCAACTGACACGGGAACCACCAACCTGATGGTGACGCCCACGCACGGACTGCTTTCGCTCGGCCAAATGGCGACGAACAGCGCCATGCCGGCGACACCGGACCTAACGCCCCTGACCAATGCCCCGGCTGCGAGCGCGCCTGATAGCAGTGCCGCTCCCGCCTCGGACGAGAGCGCGAATGACATCGGCGCGCCGTTCGATGCCACGAAGCCGGCCACGGTCGGTGTGGCTGATCTGGTGCCGTCGGGCAACGAGCTCACGAACCTGTCGCATGCCGCGCTGGAGAAGAAGGTGCAGACGCTCTCGGACGACCTCCAGCTCGCCAACACCGAGTCGGAATACTTCCGCCAGCAATGGCAGGATCTCCGACTGCGCGACGAGGCGCTGGGCGTCGACGCCCTTACGGTCGACGAACAGAAGACCGAGGACCGGCTGGTCGAGGCGGTGAAGGAGCTTTACCAGAGCGAAATGCGCCGCCGCGAGGCGTTGCTGCTGCTCGACCGGCTCCGCACCACCACGGTGGCCCTGCTGAAGACCGCACCGCACTACGATCCGAAAACCCGGGCCGACTACGAGGTCGCCATGCGGGCCTCGCGCGATTATCTCGCCGGCCGCAACGGGGCGGCGATTCCGCTCGGGCTCTCGCTGGCCGACGCGCAGGTGGCCGACTTGAACCCGCAGCTTAACGCCGTGGTGCTCAACGTTGGCAAGGCGCAGGGGGTGAAGGAGGGCATGCCCTTCCTCATCTACCAGCACAACGCCGAGGTGGGCCGGGCCAAGGTGGTGCTCGCGCGGGACCTGATCAGCGCGGCACTGGTGGAAGACCTCCACCCGAATGTGACGCTGAAGATTGGCGACCGGGTGGCCGTGGAAGAAGAGCAGTAGACAGGCAGTAAGAAGACAGATTGAAACAAATTTTAGACAGAGACAGATCAACGAAAGACGATTTTATGGAAGTAAAAGCCGAATTGAGATACGCGAAGATTTCCGCCTTCAAGGTGCGTGAAGTCACACGCGAGATCCAGGGTCTGCCCGCAGAGCAGGCTCTCGAGATCGTGCGCCTGATTCCCAAGAAGGCGGCCCGCATGATCGGCAAGACGCTCGCGTCCGCCATCGCCAATGCCGAGCACAACAACAACCTTCGCGCCGACGGCCTCGTCATCAAGGAAGCGGTCGCGGGCGAGGGCCCCACGCCCAAGCGCATGCACACCCGCGCGCGGGGGGGTGGGGCGCGCATCAACAAGCGCACGGCCCACATCAAGATCATCCTCACCGAGGCCGAAGTGCCGGTGGAAAAGCCGAAGGCCAAGCGCACCGGGGCAAAGAAGCCCAAGGCCGTGAAGCCTGTCGTCAACGAGAAGAAGAATTCGCCCGAGAAGGAGAAGCAGGTGCTCGACACCGCCGCTCCCGCCATCGCGCAGCACGCGCCGGTGGAAAAGCATCCGGACGAAGGCCACAGCCTTGCCGCCGGTTACCATGCCGAGCAGGTCACCTCCGGCGACAACATCAACAACAGCTAACTCCTATGGGACAAAAAGTTAATCCAATCGGCTTTCGCGTCGGCTTCAACCGCGCGTGGCGCTCCATGTGGTACGCCTCGAAGAAAGACTTCCCGATTTATCTCTACGAAGACGCGATGATCCGCAAGTTCATCAAGAAGAAGCTCGAGGGCGCCGCCGTCTCCAAGGTCACGATCGAGCGCGCGGCCAACCGCGTGCGCGTCAACATCCACACCGCCCGTCCCGGCGTCGTCATCGGCCGCAAGGCGGCGGAACTCGACAAGCTCAAGGACGAGATTCGCGCCATCACCCAGAAGGACCGCGAAATCCTCGTCGACGTCAAGGAGATCAAGAACCCCGAACTCGACGCCCAGCTCGTGGCCGAGAACATCGCCCTCCAGATCGAGCGCCGCATCACCTCGCGCCGCGCGATGAAGAAGGCTGTGCAGACGACCATGGACATGGCTGGCGCGGAAGGCATTCGCGTCCGCTGCTCGGGTCGTCTCGGCGGCGCTGAAA
>CAJCIA010000243.1 GCA_903970275.1 Betaproteobacteria bacterium | reverse complement strand
GTGCGCAGGAACGCCGCGGCGACGCGCTCACCATGTGCTCCCCTCGCCGCTGTCGTCGAAAAGGCCGGCGCCGGCGCTTTCGCGGATCGGTCGAAAGCCGCGGCGATGAATCGTAGAAGGTCCGTGAAGGGCAAGGGCACGTTGGTGCTCCGGGGTTCCGTAGCCCTTATGTTTCTCGAAACCGTAGTGCGGGTAAAGCGCGGCGAGCTCGGTCATGGCCCGGTCGCGCGCCACCTTGGCGATGACGGAAGCCGCGGCGATGGAAGGGCACTTCGCGTCGCCGTCGATTACCGTGAGCTCCTCGCACTCGAGGCCGGCCTTCATGTTGCCGTCGATGAGGCAAAGCTCCGGCGCGGAGACCAGGCTGGCCACCGCTCGCTTCATGGCCAGCAGGCTGGCGCGCAAAATATTGTGCAGCTCGATCTCCTCGATCGACGCCACGCCGACCGACCAGCAGACCTCGGGGTGCGCGCAGAGAAATTCGCTCAGCTCCTCGCGCCACTCCGCCTGCAGCAGCTTCGAATCGTGCAGCAGCTTGTGCCTGAAGCCGTCGGGCAGGATGGCCGCGGCGGCGAAGACCGGCCCCGCCCAGCAGCCGCGCCCGACTTCATCTACTCCCGCGACGATCACCACGTGGGATGGCCGGATCTTGCGTTCAAATCTCCAGCTCAGGGCTCGGCGACGCGGCGGCACGCGCCATTAAATAAACCAGCGCGACGAAGTTCAAGTTCCAACGTGCGAGGGCGCTCGCCTTTCTGGTAGCCGGCGCCCGGAGAGCGCCGGCTACCAGAAAGCGATATCTGGGGAACGCGACCGGGAACCTACGCTGCGGCGGCTTCCGCGGCGGCCTTGGCCTTTTTGGCGGCCGATTTCGCCTTCTTCGCCACCGTCGCGCTCACGCGTTCCTTGACGAAAAGCGCTTCCTTGCCCTTGCGGCCACGCAGGTAAAACAGCTTGGCGCGACGTACCTTGCCCTCGCGCTCCACCTCGATCTTCTCGATGCGGGGCGAGTTCAGCGGGAACACGCGCTCCACCCCCTCGCCGTAGCTGATGCGGCGCACCGTGAAACTCTCGTTCAGGCCGCGGCCCTTGTGACCAATGACCACGCCGGCGAAGATCTGCGTCCGCTCCTTCTCGCCCTCGCGCACGCGCGTGTGGACCTTGACCGAGTCGCCCACGTGGAACGGGACCTGTTTCTTGACTTGTTCGCCTTCGATTTTTTCGATGAGTTTCATGGAGTTTTTGTCTGGGTTAAAAGATCCGGCCGGGCCGCCGCGGTGCGCAGGAGCGCCTGCTCGCGGTTCCAGCTCGCCACGTTTTCGTGGTGGCCGCTGAGTAAAATATCAGGCACGCGCCAGCCGCGGAATTCCTCGGGGCGCGTATACTGCGGGCCCTCGAGCCCCGGCTGCTCCGTGCCGAACGATTCGGACTGGATGCTGGACGCATTACCGACCACGTCAGGCAGCAGGCGCACCACCGCGTCGATCACGACCAGCGCGGCCAGAGCGCCATTGGTCAGGACAAAATCGCCGAGCGAAATCTCCTCGTCGACCAAGTGCTCGCGCACGCGCTCGTCGATGCCTTCATAATGGCCGCAAACAAAAACGATGCGGTCCAGCGACGCCAGCTCGCGGGCCTTCGCCTGGTCGAAACGGGCGCCGGTCGGCGAAAGCAGGATGACGCGACCGGGCGCGGGCGCCTTCGCCTGCACGTCCTCCACCGCGGCGAAGATCGGCTCGCACTTCAGCAGCATGCCGGGACCGCCGCCGTAGGGCTTCTCGTCCACCGTGTGATGCTTGTCGGTGGCGTAATCGCGGAGCTGATGCAGCGCGACCTCCACCTGCCCGGCGCGGCGGGCGCGGCCCAGGATCGAGGCATCGAGCGGTCCACCGACGATCTCGGGGAAAAGGGTGATGACGTCGATGCGCACGAAAGGATCAGGCGTTCTCCACGACCTCGACGGACAGCGTCGAGCCGCCGCGGTTGGCCGTGTTGATGATGTTGCGGATCGCGCCGATGGTCCGGCCGCCCTTGCCGATGACCAGCCCGATATCGGCCGGGTGCAGGCCGATGCGATACGCTTCCTCGCCTTCGCGGCCGACTTCGGAAATCTGGACGTCGTCGGGATTATCGACGAGGCTGCGCGCGACGAATTCGAGGAAGTGTTTCATGCGCGCGCACGGGTCCGGAAGTTAGGCGTTGGCCGTCTCGGTCTCTTCCTTGGCCGCGGCGGCCGACTTGACGCGGGCCTTTTTGAGCAGGCTCTTCACGGTATCGGAAGGCAGCGCACCCTTGGAAATCCAGTGGTCGGCGCGGTCAAGTTTCACGGTCGAGTTGTCGCCCTTTTTCTTCGGGTCGTAGGTGCCGATGAGCTCGAGGAACTTGCCGTCACGCGGGCTGTGCTTGTCAGCCACGACAATGCGGTAATAGGGGCTGTTCTTGGCGCCGTCGCGGCGAAGTCGGATAATCACTGCCATAATCTTGTCTCGTTAAGTCTTTCTATCGCTTGCCCATCATTTGGCGGAGCATCTGGTCCGGGCGTCCGCCACGGGTGAGCCGCTGCATCATCTT
>CAJCIA010000242.1 GCA_903970275.1 Betaproteobacteria bacterium | reverse complement strand
CGATCGCCGCGGAGACGCCCATCGTCCCGAAGCCGGGCCAGAACGTCCCGCCGCTGCCGCCGCAGTCGCCGCCCGATCCCAGTCCCGCCACCGCCTCCAACGACAAGCCGTTCGGCAAGGCCAACGTCCCGCCGCCTCCATCGCAGGGCGGCGGTTCCTCCCTCAGCGATCCGAAGGCCGCCCAGGAACAGTCGCAGATCGAAAAGGAACTCGAGCAGATGCAGGATCAGCCGGGTTCCGAGGCGAAGTCCAACGCCGCGCTGGCCGAGGCGCAGGCGGCGACTCACGCCAGCGCCGAGGGTGCGGCAGCGGGAGACAAGGCCGGCGCACTTAATGCGGCCCGACATGCCGAGGCCGCCATGCTGCGCGCGCACCAAGCGCTGGCCGATGCCGCCAGCGCGCAACTGCGCGACACGCTCGCCCAGGCCCAGCGGCAGTTGCAGGATGCCGCGGAGGCGCAGCGCAAGGCCCGCTCCTCCGCCGAGCAGGAGGAAATCACGCGCCAGGCGCAGCTGGTGCAGGACGCGCTCCTCCACGCGCGCGACGATCAGACGCAGGTCGGCGATCCGAAGCTGGCCGATCTGGCCGATTCGCTTCTGCGCAAGTACAGCGACAGCGGCGTTCCGGGGCGGATCGACGCGCTTTCCCACATGTCGAGCCCCCTGGACAGCGACCGCACCGGCGCCGCCGACCTGATCAGCAAGTTTGCCAACGAATTGTCCTCCAGCCGCCTCGCCCTGCAGTCCGAGACGAAGAACCTCGAGGACATCATTCAGCGGATCGACCGCATCGAGCACAACATGGATCAGGCGCGCGGCACCCCGGAGGAACAGGCCGACCTCGCGCAGGAACTGCAGGCCGATTTGAAGACCGCGGTCGCCGACGCCAACGCGCTGCTGCCTCCCGAGGATGGCTCGACGCCCAGCGAAGCGCCGAGTTCCGAGGGCGGGACCGCGCCGAGCGACGAAAATCAGGCCATCATGCACCGCACCGCCAGCGGCGTGGTCATGGCCCCGATCCATCCCGTCTCGCCCGCTGCCTTCCGCGGCCTGCGCGAGCCGCTCGCCGCCTTCCGGCAGGAGATCGTGCAGCGCCTGGAGGTCCTCCGCAACCAGGAGGACCTCACCTATCTCAACCCGGACCAAAGCCCGGACGAGTACAAGGCCCAGGTGGCCGCCTATTACGAACGCATCTCGCGTGAGGCCAGGGCCGCCGCGCCGGACGCGGCAAAGCCTTAGTCCCGATCCGGCATGACCGAGACGATCGCATGGCACTGGTCATTCCCCGGCGGGATCGCGGGACTGCTGGCGGCCCTGGTCGTCACCGTTGGACTCGTCGCCTGGGCCTACGCGCGGACGCTGCGCCTGCTCAAGCCGGTCTGGCGCTGGACGCTCACGCTGCTCCGTGCCGTCGTGCTGGTGGGGCTCGTCATCTGCCTCGCCTCGCCCCAGCAGGTGCGGACGCGCTCCACCAAACACAACGTCAAGAAACCGGTTGCCGTGCTCGTCGATACCTCGGGCAGCATGCTCCGCCCCGACGCCCACGGCGTCACGCGGCTCTCCCTCGCCCAGCAGGCTCTTGCGCGCCTGGCCGATCCCGCCTTCAGGCTCTACCGCTTCGCCGACAAGCTCACGCCCGTCCCCAACGCCGCCGCTCTCGCCACCAACCCCAACCCGCAGGGTGAAACCCACCTCCTGGAGGGCCTGGAGGGCCTGCTCGCCCTCCAGCCGCAAGGCGGATGGGGCGCCGTGGTCGTCCTGACCGACGGCAACGACACCACCCCTGCCCCGGTCGAGCCCACCGGCCGCCGCTTCCGCGACAGCCAGACACCCCTCATCCTCGCCGCGACCCAGACGGACCTCCAGCAGGCCGACCTCATCCGCCTCGCCGGAGTCAACCTTCCGCCCAGCGGCACCGTCAACACGCAGTACCCGCTCGACGTCCTCGTGCGGTCGGAAGCCGTCGCCCCCCACCACGTCACCGTCCGCGTGCTCCAAAACAACAATCCCGTCGCCGAGACCGCGCTCACCATCACGCCCGGCCCGCACACGCAGCGGGCCACCTTCCACTTCTCTCAGAACGCGCCCGGCCCGCAGGACTACGAGGTGCAGTTGCTGGAGGAAGACAAGACCGCGCCGACCGACACCTTCTACGCCACCACGCGGATCGACTACCGGCCCGACATTGACGTCCTCTACTTTGCCGGCGCGCTGAACGTGGAGTACCGCTTTCTCCACGCCGCCTTCACCCAGGATCCCTCCATCAAGATCGAGTCCGCGGTTCACGTCAGCGCCTCCGCCCTGCGGCATCAGTTGCTGTTCGGGAACGATACCCGCGCCCACTTCGAGGGCGGGAGCTTTCCCAGCACGGTCGAGGAGCTCACGCCGTACCGCGTCATCGTGCTGGCCGACGTGCTGCCGGCGCAGCTCGACCAGGCGCAAACCGACGCGCTGCTCGAGTACGTGAAGCAGGGCGGCGGCGTCATCTTCCTCGTCGCGAATACGGTGGTAGCCAGCGACTTTTCTGACAGCAGCCTGGAGCAACTGCTGCCGGTGGTCTTCGAGCCGGAGCCCGCGCCAACCCCGGATGATTCCAGCCCCAGCGCCGCCACGGCCGAGAACGCCGCGGCGTTGCGCTTCCAACTGGACCAGGTTGGCAACACCGAGGGCACCGACGATCCGGCGAGTCACAACACCATCACCACGCTGCTGCAAATGGATTTTACGCCCGATGGCCGCGCCGCGCTCGGCAGTCTGGGCCAGCAGCCGGGAGAACGCGCGCCGAAGTTCCGCGAATACGCCGCCGTGCAGCGCGCCAAGCCGGGCGCGATCGTCGCGGCGGAACATCCGACCGACTCCAATTCCTGGGGCAAGCGGCCGCTGCTGGTCATGCAGCATTTCGGCCGCGGCCGCAGCGCCGTGCTGGCCACCGATTCGGTCTGGCGCTGGCAAATGAGCCTGCCCAGCACCTCGCATGCGTACCAGAAGCTCTGGCAGCAGATGTTGTTCTGGGTTGCCAATCAGGACGGGAATGTTCCGGCCATCGACCTCGCCGCGCCGAGTGCGAAGGTCGGCGAGAAGGTCTCCTTCACGGTGACTTTGCCCAAACAGGCCGCGGGCGTGAGTTCGACGGCGCCGACGCTCGCCGCCGTGGCGCCGGACGGTTCATCCCAAAGCATCCCGCTCACCGCCGGGCCCACGAGCGAGACCTACACAGGGGCGGTGACGGCCGCGGCCGCGCCATGGCTGCGGCTCGTGGCCAGCGCGCCGAATCTGGAGGACGGCACGACGGTGCTCAACATCCGCAGCGATCACACCAGCGTCGAGGATCAGCATCTCACCCCGGACCTGCCGTCCCTCCATCGCCTCGCCCAAGCCGCCGGGGGTCAGGTCGTCGATGCCGCGACGCTACGCGCGCTTCCGTCCCTGGGCATCAACACGGAAGAGACTGTGACCGAAAAGAAGATAACGGATCTGTGGGACAACGGCCTTGTCTTCATGCTTCTTCTTGGTGTGTTTTGCCTCGAGATGCTGCTTCGCCGTTACGTGAAGCTGCTCTAAAGCGTCAATCTCAAGCTTGGCGAGGACATGGACGAGGGCGTCTTCGCCGAGCGCCACGAGGGCAGGCTAACCGGCAGCTGCCGTTATTGCGGGCCGGAACTGGCGGCGGCCGCGTTGAGCGCGGTCAGGTGCGTCACCGCCAGATTCGCGTATTGGCGGATGTGCGGGGTCTGCGCCGGGTCCGCCGCCAGGGCACGCAGCGCGTCGATCGACCCCGTGTCCTTCAGATTGTCGAGACCGATGATGCTCCAGCCGCGCACGTTCACCTCCGGATCCTTGAGCGTGGTGCGCAGCGTGGGGATCACCGCGGGGTCGCCCGTCTCGCCCAGACCCTGCACCGCATGCAGGCGGGTCCAAGTGTCAGGCGACGCGGCCTTCTGGATTAGGATAGGCGTGGCGCGCTTGTCCTTCATCACCGCGAGGCAGACGGTGGAGATCATGGCCAGCTTGGCGTTCGGATCGCTCAGGCGCTTGGCAAAAAGGTCGGGCGAGACACCTGGCAACTGGCAAAGATTGGCCAGCGCATTTTCCGCCGAGCCTTCCACGTTGGCATCGGGGTCGGACACGGTATCGAGCAGCGGCTCGATTGCGCTCGGGTCCTTCTCGCGCTCCAGCGCGTCAGCGGCCTGCGAGCGCACGAACCAGTAGCTGTCATTCAGCGCGTGGATGAGCGTAGGCACCGCCTTTGGGTCCTTGACCAGGCCCAGCGACGAAATCGCCTCGCTGCGCACGTCCTCGTCGACGTCCTTGCTCGCGGTGATCAGGGGATCAACCGCCGCTGGCCCACCCACCAGGCCGAGCGTGCGAACGACATCCATGCGCACCTTCGCGTCCTTGTCCTGCAGGAGATCACCGAGCGTCGGATCGTTTGGCGCGGCGGCCAGGATATCGTTGTAAACCGCCGCGGCCTGATTCGGCAGGTCAAGATGCAGGTAAAGTGGCAGCTGCGCACGCTCCATCTTGAGTATCTCCGGATCCGCCTTCACCTGCTTGGTCAGCGCCGCGGCTTTGTCAGGATCGCTGCCGGGATCCTCCGCGGCAGAACGAATCTTCGACTCACGCGCGCGCAGCGCATCGATGAGCACGACGTTGGCGTCGTCATACTTTTGCTGCGCGGAAAGATCGTCCGCCTTGGCCAGGGCCTCCTTGGTCTCGCGAGAGCTGCAGCCGGCCAGGGCAAGGAGAGTGCACGCCAGAAGCAGGCGGCTAAAACGGCTTCGCATGGGGAGAAATGATTAAGCGACAGCTTGGCCCGCGGCGCAAGGAAAGTCGTCGCGCCACCGCGGAAAATGCGGCTCGGAAATATTGAGGAACTTCGATGCAATCGCGCCCTTGGCTAAAGCGCCGAGCAGTCCTAGTTTAATTCATGCCCACCCGTCGTACCGTTCGCGTGGCCGAGGTCCTGCGCAAGGAGCTCAGCGCCTGCATGAGCCAGTCGCTCGATCTCGAAGGCCTGCTCATCACCATCTCGTCGATCGATCTGCCGCCCGACATGAAGCAGGCCTTCATCTATGTCAGCACGCTCAACCCGGAGGTGGACCAGACGCACGCGCTCAAGCTGCTCAACCGTAATCGCGCTCACTGGCAGAGCAGCATCGGGCGGCGGCTTGGGACCAAGTTTACGCCGCAGCTGCACTTTCGGTTTGACGATGCCATCGAACGCGGCGACCGGGTCATGGAAATCCTCACCCAGCTTGAGCGAGAGCAGCGCGCCGCCGGCATCGTGCCCGCGAAGGCCGACGTCAAGGGCGGTGGCAAGTGAAGCGCGCATCCGAAAAGCGTCACGACGGGCGCCGTCCCGACCAGTTGCGGCCGTTCAAGTTCGAGCCCGGCATCGCGCCCTACGCGGCCGGTTCCGTGCTGGCCAGTTGCGGGCGCACGCAGGTTATCTGCGCCGTGACGATCGAGGAATCGGTTCCGCGCTGGATGAGGGAGCAGCAAGTGCGCGGCGGCTGGATCACGGCCGAGTATTCCATGCTGCCCTACTCCACGCTGGGCCGAAAGCCGCGCGACATCAGCAAGGGCCGGCTCGACGGACGCAGCACGGAAATCCAGCGACTCATCGGCCGCAGTATCCGCGCCGTGGTTGACCTCGAGGCGCTGGGGCCGCGCACGATCTGCATCGATTGCGACGTGCTCGCGGCTGACGGCGGCACGCGCACCACGGCCATTACGGGCACCTACGTGGCGCTCGAACTGGCCGTGCGCAAGTTGCGCCAGGAAGGCCGCTTGCCCGGCGAGAAGTCGCCCATCCTCGCGCCCTTCGCCGCCATCAGCGTCGGCATGGTCGAGGGCCGCCCCGTGCTCGACCTTGATTATGTCGAGGACAAGGACGCCGAGACGGACATGAACGTGGTCATGACCATTCGCGGGCGCTACATCGAGGTGCAGGCCAGCGGCGAGGAAAGCACCTTTTCGCCGCAGGACCTGACGGCGCTGCTCGGTCTTGCGCAAAAGGGCATCAAGCGCCTGGGAGCACTGCAAAAGGCCGTGCTGGCTGACGTCGTTCTTTAGTCGTTACGCATCGATCCACTGGCGGATCGACAGTCGCGCATTTGGAACGAGGCATTGCTAAGGTACGACCGTAGCCGGTCCGCGCTCCATCGCCTCCGCAATTCCCCACAAGGCGAGGCCGATCACCGCGCCGATCGCGCCGCCCAAAGCGAGTTTGAAGGCGCTGTCGAAAAGAAGCGGGTCGATGAGTCCCGACGTGGCTGAGAAAAGCAGGAGAAAGGCGAAGCTCTGCAGCGCGGAGACCAAGCCTCGCACGTGAGGGAAATGGGCCATGGAGCGCAGGTTCATCGCCGGGCTGGCTAGTGCGCATCCGAACGTGGTCGTGGCGATCGGCAGCACCGCCCATGGGAGCCGGGACGGGAGGAACCACGCGATGACCAGGTGAACGGCCAGCGATATCGCCAGGATGATGAGTCCAATGCGGATGGCGCGGCGGTCACCGCACGGATGATGGCTCATCCGACCGGCCATGAGCGACCCAAGCGTCAGGCCCGTAACCAGCGGAACGAAAAGCCAGCTGAACTCCGTCGCGCCCAGACGCAGGATGTTGAAGATGAAGGCGGGCGCCGCGCTCACATAGATCATCAGCGGCGAGAAAACCAGCGCACTGGCGAGCACTTGGAGGATGAACTGTCCGTGCCGCGCGATTTGCCAATAGTGACCAAAGATGACCTTTGGATGAAAGGCGTGGCGCTGGCTGGCTGGCAGCGTTTCCGCCAATCCGATCCAGCAGACGGCCAGCAATACGGCAGTGAAGACGGCGATGAACAGGAAAATGGAGCGCCAGCCGAAAAGCGCCTGCAACCAGCCGCCCAATATGGGCGCAAGCGCCGGCGCGAGGCTGAAGACCATCGAGACATAGGACATCATGCGCTGCGCCTCAGCGCCGGTGAACCGGTCGGCGATCATGGCCCGGCCGACGACCCCGCCGGCGCCGGCGGAAAGACCCTGCAGCAGCCGGAAGAACATCAGCCAGCCGAAGGTCATCGAGAGACCCGCCCCGATGGAGCCGGCCAGGTAAACCGCAAGCGCGACCAGAATGACGCGGCGGCGCCCGAACGAATCCGAGAGCGTGCCGTGCAATAGGGTCATCGCCGCAAAGGCGAAGAGATAAACCGTCAGCGATTGCTGGGCGATGGCCGCGCTGAGTCCGAACCGGCCCGCGATGGCTGGCAGGGCCGGCAGGTAGGCGTCGATCGAAAGCGCGCCGATCATTGTCAGAGCAGCCAGGACGACGACAAGGGCGCGCGGTTGCATGAAGGGGGCGAAACTAGCACAGGGGCCGCGGCAGGCGGCAAGCATGCCGTGGTTGCCGTCCCGGCGCTGTTTCGTAAACTGGCGCAGCGGGTCTCCGCATCGTTCCATGCCCGCGACCCGCGCCTCCGTCCCTGTCGCCAGCACGAGCAGCCTTGTGCTGCTGCCGAGTTATAATAGCGGACCGCAGTTGCTCGAAACGATTCGCGCCGCGCTGACGCATTGGCGCCCGGTTTGGGTGGTCATCGACGCCAGCACCGACGGCAGCGCGCAGGCGGCCCTGCAACTCGCCACGACGGAGCCGGACCTGCGCGTGATCGTTCGCGAGGTCAACGGCGGCAAGGGGGCGGCCGTGCTCGATGGGTTGCGGCTGGCGTTGGTCCAGGGATTCCAGCACGCGCTAGTCATGGACGCGGATGGGCAGCATCCCGCCGACCGCATCGTGGAGTTCATGCAACTGGCCGCGGAGAATCCGCGCACCCTCGTTCTTGGCGTGCCGCAGTTTGGACCCGAGGCGCCCAAGGCCCGGGTCTACGGCCGGTTGGGCGGAAACACCTTTGCCGAAATCGAGACGCTCTGGGGCGGCATCCGCGACTCACTGTTTGGCTTCCGCGTCTACCCGGTGGCCGACACGGTGCGGCTCATGGAAAGCATCCGCACCGCGCGGCGCTTCGACTTCGACACGGAGGTCGCGGTGCGCCTCTACTGGCAGGGCTATCGCACGCTGAATATTCCCGTTGCGGTGCGCTATCTCACCCGGCAGGAAGGCGGCGTCTCCTATTTTCGCTACCTGCCGGACAACTGGCTGCTGGTGAAGACGCACGCCCGGCTGCTGCTCGGCATGCTGCCGCGCCTGCCGCACTTGCTGTGCCGGACGCTCTCGCGCCGCTAGCGGTCGCGCCATCGCCGGATTGCCTTAGCCCGCCATTCTCCGATACTTGGCGCGTGGCCTCAGCGCATGATCATGAATGGGACGCCGTGGTGATCGGCGGCGGTCCGGCCGGCAGCACCGCGGCAGGGCTGCTCGCGCGAGCCGGCAAGCGCATGCTCGTGCTGGAGCGCGAAACGTTCCCGCGCTTTCACGTCGGCGAGTCACTCATCCCCTACGGCAACGACGTCCTGCGCGACCTCGGCGTATGGGAAAAACTCGAGCAGGCCAATTTCATGCCCAAGCGCGGTGCCGAGTTCACGCTCGGCAACGCCGCAGGCACACAGCGCTTTTACTTTGGGCGGAACCTGCCCGCGGCTTATGGCCAGACCTTTCAGGTCGAGCGGGCGCGCTTCGATCAGATCCTGCTCGACCACGCGCGCGAACTGGGCGCCACCGTTCGGGAGCGGGCGAAGGTGACGCGTCTTTCCACGGATCAGGCCGGAGTTCGCATCAGCTACGATCACGACGGCGCGCGGCATGAAACCAGCGCCGCGTACCTCATCGACGCCAGCGGCCGCACGGCAGTGGCCGGCCATGCGCTGGGCCTGCCAAAAAGCGATCTCGGCATGCCGAAGCGGATCGCGGTCTTTGCGCACTTCGAAGGCGTCTTTCGCAACCAAGGCGAGGAAGCGGGCCACATCACCATCGTGCGGCTGGAGGATGCCTGGTTCTGGCTTATCCCGCTCGATGCCCACCGAACCTCGGTCGGGCTGGTGCAGGCGCTCGACGCTTTCAAGGCGCAGGGCCTCACGCCGGCGGAAAGCTTCGAGCAAACCGTGGGGCGCCACAGCGAGCTGCGCTTTCGCATGAAGGAGGCGCGGCGCGTGATTCCCTTCCACACGGAGGGCGAGTACACCTTCCGCTTTGAGCGCGCCGCCGGGCCGCGCTGGCTGCTGGCGGGGGACGCGGCCGGGTTCATCGACCCGATCTTTTCCTCCGGCGTGATGGTCGCGCTGCGCTCCGGCGCGCTGGCCGCGCAGGCGATCCTCAACGCGCGCGGCGCCCTTACCACGGCTGCGCAACGCACCTACACGCGGGGCACCAAGAAGATGACCACCGCCTTCCTGCACATGATCCGCATGTTTTATGATCGCGATTCGTTCGAGGTCTTCATGGCGCGCAGCCCATTCCTGGGTCTGCCGCGCGCAGTGATCAACCTTGTCGGCGGCAACACCGATCTGCCGTGGAACCTGCGCTGGCGGCTCTGGGCTTTTTACGCCATGTGCCGGATGCAGCGGCACCGCGCGCTCGTGCCCCGCCTGAGCTTCGCGGAGGCGACCCGCCGGACGGAGTCGAAGACCCTCGCGCGGGCGAACGCGTAAGGCATGCGTTCCCATCGTCTGGATGCGACCTACAAGGCGGGGTGGTTCGGGCTTGGCGAACGCGCCGGCCGCGCGCTTCCCCGCTTTGTCCTGCGCGCGCTGGGCGCCATCTGGGGCCGGCTTTTCGCCTGGACGCATCCGCGGAACGTGGCTCTCGTGCGCAAGAATCTCGCCCTGCTCGGCTGCACGCGCGAGCCGGATCCCGTCCAGGTTTTCGCCGAGTTCGGCCAGGTGCTTGCCGATTATTTCTACGCTGCCCGCTCGGTGCAGACCGCCATCGACCTCGTGGACGAACGACGCGGCTTTGAGCATCTCCAGGCCGCGCACGCCGCGGGACAGGGCGCGCTCCTGCTCACGCCGCACCTCAGTTTTTTCGAACTGGGCAGCGCGGTTATGCACGAGTTCGGGTACCCGATGGTCGCGCTGACCAACCCCGAGCCCTCGCCCGAGTTGACCCAATGGCGCGCCGCCTATCGCGCGCGTTGGGGCGTCGAGACTGTGGAACTCGGCGGCGTGCAGTGGCAGTTCGTCGAGATCGTGAAGCATCTCAAGGCAGGCAAGTTCGTCGCCGCGCTCTTCGATCGCCCACACGCCTCCCAAAGCTTTTCCGCGCGACTGCCGGGCGGCCTGCTGCCGTGCTCGAGCGGCATCCTGCTCCTGGCGCTGCTCGGCCAGTGTCCGGTCATTCCCGTCACGGTGGTGGCCAAGCCCAACCGCCGGTACCGCCTGGAGGCGCATGCACCGATCTGCATCGAGCGCATGGCGAAATCGTCCGAGATGCTGCAGCGCTACACGCAGGAGCTGGTCGATGTCTTGCTCCCCACCATCACGGCGAACCCGGAGCAGTGGTTCCAATTCGCCCCGCTCGATCCGCCAATTTCCTCGCCGGAAGCGAATCCTTTTTCCACTTCGCGCAGCCCTACGGCAACGCCGCCCACGGCGTGAGCTCGACTCCTTCCGGCGTAAAGTGAACCGTCACAGCCCCGGTCTGGCCGAGCGACCAGATGGCGCACGGCAGCGGATCAGGCTCGACCGCCGTCGGCGCGTTGAGCGCCCGCAGGCGGGAGGGCGTCCGGAGCCAGAACGTCGCGCCAAGAGATCGAACGAACGCTGCGCTGGGTGTTGCATCCCCGCTCAGGATTAATATGTCCGCATGCAAGTCGGGATGATCGTGCACGAGCGCCGCCTGGCCTGCGGCATCGAGTCGGCTGGCGTCGAGCAGCGTGTGACCGCCCGCGTGAAAAAGAAGCACGAGCGCGCGGTCGCCTTCCCGCGTGGCCGTGCTCGTCAGCGCCGGGCCGATCACCTCCACGCGCAGGTCGCGCCCAGGCGCAAACGTCCGGCCTTCCGACCAGCCCGCGATGGTCACGCCCAACTCGCGTTCGACCTCTGGAAGTTCGTGCTCAAGCGGCGAATGGCTCCGCAACGCCGGACGCGCCATGACTCGTGGACGAAACTGACCCGCGACGGCTCCCGCCGCGCCATTGTCCGGCGCGTCTGGTTGCGCGAGGACCAGCGCGTCGAGCCGGTTCACGCCGTAGAACTGCAGGAGCCGCGCGGCGGGCACGGGCGGCGGCGCGGCACGCCCGGTATCGATGAGCCATACCTGTCTGCCGCTGTTTACAAGCACGCACGCGCCATCCTGCAGCGGCGCCACCACGAAGAAGGGTCGCGGCTCGCCGGCCACGTGCAGATCCGCAACGTTGATCGCGGCGCCCGGTTCATGCGCAAAGAACGAAACCAGCGCGATCATGATTTTCGCCAGCAGCCAGTTCGCGTTGTTGCACTGTGACGCCAGCCCCTGGCTCAGCAGAGAGAGCGTGACGCTCACCGTGCCGACAATGGTGATCAATCCCGCCAGCGGCACCACGAGCAGGTTTGCCACGACCGAAATCGGCGTCACCTGGTGAAAATCAAGCGCGGTGACCGGCTCGCTCACCAGCGTGGCCGCGACGGAGGCGGCGACGAGGGCCATGCTCCACACCCAAAACTTTTCCTCCCGCGTTTGCCCCGGCGTGAGCAGCCGCGCAGGCAGGAAAGGATCAGGACGAAAAATTTGCGCGAGAAACCGAAAGATCGGCGGCGAGAGCAAAATCAACCCGAGCACCACGCCAAAGGAAAGCTGCGCGCCTGGATCGAGCAGCACGCGCGGATCCCACATCATCATCGCCAGCGCGGCGATGGACCAGCAGCCCAGCGCGTTGAGCGGCCGGCCCAGCCGCCACGCCAGCAGGATCGCCAGCGCCATCATCGTCGCCCGCACCGCACTGGCCGGCGCCCCCGCCAGCAGGCAATAAACTAGCATGACCGGCGCGAGCACCCACGCCCAGCGCCAGCGCACCAGACCGGCCAGTTGCAGGATGATGATGGCGACAACCACCACCTCCGCCACGTTCTGCCCGCTAATGGCGAAGACGTGCAACGTGCCCGTGACGCGGAAGTCCTGCTCGATGTCCGCCGGGATTTCTTGCCGATAGCCAATCAGCATGCCGGCGAGGAAATCGGCGACGCGCGGATCGTCCTCGATTCCCCAGCGCAGCCGGTCGTACGCCCAGTCGCGCGCGGAAAAGGAAAGCCGCTGCAGCCACGGCTCCCCCTGTGTTCGTCGCCGCCAATCGAGCGGCGCCACGGTTGCTTGACGGTAGATGTCGCGTGCCGCGTCGTAGGCGCGCAGATCCAACTGCCCCGGGATGAGCGGCGCAGGAATGGGCAGCAGCGCCGAGGCAAATTCCACCTCGTCCCCGGCATGAACATCCTGGGCCGGCCCCAGCACCGTGCAACTCACGCGGCCCGCCGCAGTGCGCCACGGTTCGTCGCTCGTCTCGCTGAAAAGCTGCCCGCCAGTCGGGCGCCACGCACTTAGTTGCACCGTGAAGGATGTGCGGGCCAACGCGCGCGCCCGCGGCGGCGCCATACGCGGATCATCCATGACCTGTCCGCGCCACTGCGTGCTGGCCAGCGTCCGCTCCACCGGAAGCCGCCGCACCTCGTCCGGCGCGATGGTGGAGGCGAGCACCAGCGTGTGCGCCAGCCCGGCGAAGCCCGCGGCAAGATAACAGAGCGCGAGCGACGTTCGCTCGCCGCGCGCGAAGGTCCACGCTGCGAAAGCTCCTCCTGCCAGCGCCAGCGCAACGGGCCAACTCGTGACTTGGTCGAGTCCCAGCAGACAGCCTGCGGCGAACGCCAGCGCGACCCAGAAAAGCGGCACGCGTTGCAGCGTCACGCCCTTGGCGTACCGTGCCCAACCGGATCAAGCGAGCGGGAACTAACCGCCCAGCCGACGCTAGGCCAGCCGGTCTTCTTCCAGATCGATCAGGTCGAAGTAGGTCTCGACCTTCTTTTTCGTCGGCGCGCAGGCCGCGCGGCGTTGCTCGAAGGCGGCGATCTTCTCCGGTGTGTCGGGCCGGCGGTTGACGAACTTGTGGTTGAAATCGGTGATGGCGTGATCGCTTGGCCAGGCCGGGCCAAGCTTTTCCTTCAACGCGTTGAGCACGCCCTCATCCGTCGGATTCTTCGCCACGAGCTGCTCAAAAACCGCGCCTTCCAGGCAGAGGAAATCGAGCAGCGTTTTGTCGAAACCGGTGGTGAGATAATTATAACCCGGCAGCTTGCCCGTCGGGAAAAGGCGCGCCTTGTCGACCATCCGCGGCAGGTGATAAAGGCCGCCCAGCTTGTCGTGCGGGCTGCGCGGCGGCGTCTCCGGCGCGGTGGAGACGGGCAGGCCCAGATCCTTCCAGCCGCGGAAACCGCCTGCGACCGAAACCACATTGGTGTAGCCCATCTTTTGCAGATTATCGACCGCCAGGGCCGAGCGATAGCCACCGCCGCAGTAGCAGAGGATGCGCGCGTTCGGGTTGGGAATTCGCGTCTCGATGTCGCGCTCGATCACGCCCTTGCCCAGATGAATCGCCATGGGCGCATGCCCGGCGTGGAATTCGCTTTCCTCCCGCACATCAACCAGGAACGTGCCGGGCTTCTTCGCTTCCACAAAAGCATCGTGCACACTGATCTCCTTGACCCGGTTGCGCGCGTCGCTGGCCAGTTTCAGAAAGGCGGGGCTGTGATCCATGGGAAGGGTTAGCTTGGACCAAAAACCGCAAAAGTAAAAAGTCGAAAGGAAAAAGTTTGGGCAGGCGATGGTCCACGTTTCGTAGCCACCTTCGTTTTTCTCCGCCGCGCCTAGCCAATCGCCCCGCGCGGTGGCAGATTTCCCCATGCGCACGCACGCCTGGAAGATCAAGTCGCGCACGCTGGAGTGGACCGAGCGCCCGCTGGTCATGGGCATCCTCAACGTCACGCCCGACTCGTTTTCCGATGCCGGCACCTATCTCGATCCCGACGCCGCGCTCGATCGCGCCTTGGAGCTGGAGGCGGAAGGCGCCGACATCCTCGATCTCGGCGGCGAATCGACCCGGCCCGGCGCCGAGTTGATCACCGCAGAGACGGAGCTCGCGCGCATCCTGCCCGTTTTGCGGCGGCTTAACGGCCGGCTCTCGATTCCCCTCTCCGTCGACACCTGGAAAGCGCAGGTGGCCGAGGTCGCGTTGCAGGAAGGTGCCGCGATCATCAACGACGTTAGCGCCGGGCGGTGGGACTTGAACCTGTGGCCGGTTGTGGCCTCCCACCGGGCGGGCTACGTCCTCATGCATGCGCTGGACAAGCCGGCCACCATGCAGGACGCGCCCACGTACGTGGATCCCGCGGCCGACATCGTCGATTTCCTGAGGAAGTTCCTCGCCCGCGCGGAGGAAAACGGGATCGCGCTGGAATCGATGGTGTGCGACCCCGGCTTTGGCTTCGGCAAGACGCCGACGCAGAATCTTTCGCTCCTGCGCGATTTCCACGTTTTCCAAAAACTGGGCCGGCCGATGCTCATCGGCCTGTCGCGAAAATCTTTCCTGAATTTGGTTGGAGGCCGCGAGCGATCAGAGTACACCAGCCAGTGGGCTCACATGTGGGCAACTGCGCAGGGCGCGGCCATCTGGCGGGTGCATGACGTACCCGCCGCCGCGCTTGCGGCGCGCGTGGCCGGTGCCTTCGGGCGCGGGAGCCCCGCGGCATGAACTTCACGCTTCACTTCCTTGCGGATATTGGCCGGGATCTCATTGAGATCCTCATCCTCACCGTGGGCATCTACTGGCTGTGGAAGCTCTTTCGCGGCACGCGCGGCGCCCGGGTGCTCGCGGGCTTCGGCTTTCTGCTCGCCGTGCTGTCGCTCGTTTCCTACGCGCTGAATCTCACTGTCATCGCCAAGCTGCTGAGCTTCTCGCCGCTCTTCCTGCTCGCGTTTCTCGTCATCATCTTCCAGCCGGAAATCCGCCGCATCTTTGCCGAGGTGGGCAGCCGGCCGCTCTTCAGCCCGCACCGCCACCAGGCGGAGGTCATCGAGGCGGTGATCAACGGCCTCGAGCAACTGCAGCTTGCCGGCCATGGGGCGCTTATCGCCTTTGAGCGCGAGATTACCTACGACCCCGCCCGTGAGACCGGCACCATGCTCGACGCGCAGGTGAGCGACGACTTGCTCGCCACCATCTTTTTTCCCAAAACGCCTCTGCACGACGGCGGCGTGATCATCGTCCAGGACCGCATTGCGCTCGCCGCCGGGATTTTCCCACTGACGCAAAGCGAAGGCCTGCAGCGCACGCTGGGCCTGCGGCATCGCGCCGCGCTCGGCCTGAGCGAGGAGACCGACGCCGCGATCGTCGTGCTCTCCGAGGAGACGGGCATCATCTCCCTGGCCTACAACGGCGAGCTGCGTCGTCCCCTCACCACCGACGAATTGCGCACGCAGCTCATCGGCATTTTGCTGAACCGGAACACCGATGAAAAATCGTTTGCTGAACAACTGGCAGGCTAAAATTGTCTGCTTCCTCATCGCGCTGACGATCTGGGTCTACCTCAAGAACCACGATTCGCCCGGCTTCATCGACCAGATGTGGACCGGCACGATGACCGGCCATTGAGCCCCGCTCCCCGTGATGACCGTTACCACGCCGGAGCATCCGCACGCTTTGTTCTTTGACGGCGAGTGCTGCTTCTGCAATCGCTGGGTGGCCCGCCTCATGCGTGCGGACAGCGGCCGCCGCACCCGTTTCGGCGCCAAGCAGGGCGAGACCTTCCGGCGTTTTGCCACTGCGCATCCGGAAGCCGCAAACATCGAATCGATCATCCTCGTGCAGCGCGACGCTGCCGGAAACGAGCAGGTGCTGACCAAGAGCATCGCCATCCTTGAAGCCATCCGCGGACTGCCGCGGTACGCACTGGCTTCCGCCATTCTGAAACTCACGCCGCGCCCGCTCGCCGATCTCGGCTACACGATCTTCTCGAAAAACCGCAAGCGCATCTTCGGCTCGCAAAACGTCTGTAACGTGGTCAAGCCCGCGGATCGCGAGTTGTTCTTGGATTAGTAATTCTCCGTCTCCTCGCCCAGGAAACGCTCCGCCTCGATCGCTGCCGCACAACCAGTGCCCGCCGCGGTGATGGCTTGGCGATAAACCGAATCGGCCACGTCGCCGGCCGCAAAGACGCCGCGCACGTTCGTCCGCGTGCCCTCGCGCAGCTGGATGTAGCCGCCCGCGTCCGTCTCCAGTTGACCGTTGAAGACGGCCGTGTTGGGGACATGACCGATTGCCACGAAGACGCCCGCGCAAGACAGCGTGCTCGTCATGCCCGTCTCGATATTCTTCAGCCGCACGCCGGAAACCTTCTTTTCCGCTACGCCCAGCACCTCGGTCACCACGCTGTTCCAGACCGGCTTGATCTTCGGATTCTTCAGCGCGCGCTCCTGCATGATCACACTGGCGCGAAACGAATCCCGCCGATGGATCAGATGCACCTCGGAGGCAAAGCGCGTCAGATACGTCGCCTCCTCCAGCGCGGAATCGCCGCCCCCGACCACCACCAGCGGCTGGTTGCGGAATTGCGGCAGCGCGCCGTCGCAGGTCGCGCAATAGGTCACGCCATGCTTTTCCAGCGCCTCCTCCGACGGTAAACCCAGCGCGCGCGGTTTCGAGCCCGTGGCCACGATCACCGTCTTCGAGATGATGGTCTCGCCGTCCACGACCAGCTTGAGCGGATGGCCGGAAAAATCGACGCTATCGAGGTGCCCGAACTGCACGCGAGCCCCGAAACGCTCCGCCTGCTTCTGCAGGTTCTGCATGAGCTGGAAGCCGTCGATGCCCTCGGGGAAGCCGGGGAAATTCTCCACGGTGCTCGTGGTGGTAAGTAAGCCGCCCGGCATTGCGCCGGTGAGCACCAGCGGCGACAAATTTGCGCGCGCGGTGTAGATCGCGGCGGTAAGCCCTGCGCAGCCGGTACCAATGATGACGACCTGTTCCATGGGATAGGTAACATGCCATCGGATTCCCACTTGTCGAACCCGTGTCGCGCGCCAATATTTGCGCCATGGACGCCCCCGCCCGAGACAAATTCGAAGAACTTTTCTGCATGCAGCAGGCGCTGAACGAGCGCATCGGCGTCCACACCACGGGCATGAGCGAGGAGGACCAGACCAAGTGGCTGCTCAACTACAGCCGCGCCGTCTCGCAGGAAATGGCCGAGCTGATCGACAGCGTGCCGTGGAAATGGTGGGCCAAGTACCAGAAGTTCGACGCCCAAAACGCTCGCGTCGAAGTAGTCGATCTCTTCCACTTCCTCATCAGCATGGCGCAGGTTCTCGGCATGTCCGCCGACGACGTCTTCAACGCCTACGTGAAGAAGAACGAGGTCAATTTCAAGCGCCAGGATGCCGGCTACGCCGTGAAGGATCACGACGACTCGAAGCATATCTAGGCAGACTCGGATTCAACATCTTGAGACGCCTTCACGTCCAATAGGACGAACCGGCAGGGAAGTGAGGAGTTAGGCTGCCTGCGCGGATTGATCCTCTTCGAGCGACGTAATCAGCATCACGTTGATTCGATGAACATGGCCTTGCTCGTCCTGGACGACCACCAAAGGAGAATCGCCTCCAGCGGCGATGAAATCAGGATGGGGAACCCGAAAAGCGCCACCGCTCGCCGTATGAATGAAAAAAGGGACGAACGGAGTAGCATGCATCAGTTCGCGAATCTGGTCTTTCATCATGGCCCGAGTGTATCATACAGCCCGTATAATTCCAATCTCGCGGCCTCAATCCGCTCGGAATCACGCCTGCACGTCCCAGCATCCCACCACCACAAAATGGCAACGAGCCGTTAGCGGGATTCATTCAAGTCGCGTAGCTTTCATTCATGGCCCAAACGACTCTCGAGCCCATCCGATCCACTTCCATCGCACCTGCGGTTCCCGCCGGGGCCATTGAACCCACGCCTTCGAAGTACCGGGGTGTCTGGCTCCTCGCCGTGCTGGCGCTGCTTCCGATTGTGGGCCTGCTCGTCTGGCAGGGCATCACCTCGCACGGCTCGCCCGATCCTACCGTGCCGAACACCGGCCACTGGTCGGCCATTCTCGACATCAGCGTGCTCGTCTTTCGCGAGGGGCTCGAAACCATCCTCGTCCTTGCCGCCATTACCGCCGGCTTGGCGCGCAAGAATGGCGCGACCCATCACACCATGCCCATCTTCCTCGGTGCGGCGCTCGGCATCATCGCGTCCATTGTCACATGGTTTGTGGTGCGCGGCATTGTCAGCGATTTGACCACCGTGGTATCCGCACTGGCGCTGCAGGCCGCCACCGGGCTGCTCGCCGTCATCGTTCTCCTCGTGGTCATGAACTGGTTTTTCCACAAGGTCTACTGGGGTGGCTGGATTTCTCTGCACAATCGCCGCAAGCGCAGCATCCTCGGCGGGCACGAGGCGCCCTGGCTTGTCTTCTGGGGGCTCGTCGTCCTCGGCCTCTCGTCGGTTTACCGCGAGGGTTTCGAGATCGTGCTCTTTCTCCAGAGCTACTACCTTAAGCTCGGCCACGGCACCGTGCTGACCGGCGCGCTTATCGGCTGCGCGTTCACCGCCGTCATGGCGGGCCTCACCTTCTGGGCGCACAAGCGGCTCCCTTACCGGAAAATGCTGATCGTCACCGGCGTCCTGCTCGGCGCGGTGCTGCTCGTCATGGTGGGCGAGGAAGCGAACGAAATGCAGCTGGCCAACTGGATCTCGACCACCAACATCCCGTGGATGGCGAAGATCACGCCCGATTGGGCCGGCGTCTGGTTCTCCATCTTTCCCAACTGGGAGACGATAATCGCGCAGGCCCTCGCCTTCGCGGTCGTAGTCGGCTCGTATTTCTTTTCCGGCCGCTTCGTGGCGGAGAAGGCGCACGAGCACGATCACGCCTGACGGGCGGACGACGGGAGCCCTGGGAGCAAACTTAATTGCTCCCCCGGGTGGAGGAGCTAAGCTCATCCCTCCCCATGCCCGAACTCGCGAAAGCCTACGAACCGCAGCAGGTCGAAGACCGCCTCTACGCCCAGTGGCAGGCCAGCGGCGTCTTCGTCGCGGACCCCGCGTCGCCCAAGCCGCCCTACTCCATCGTCATGCCGCCGCCCAACGTCACGGGCAAGCTGACGCTCGGCCACGTCCTCAACAACACCATCCAGGACATCCTCGCCCGCAAGGCGCGCATGGAAGGGAAGGAAGTCCTCTGGCTGCCCGGCACCGACCACGCCGGGCTGGCCACACAGACCGCGGTGGAAAAGCACTTGCGCGCGAACGAGAAGAAGACCCGTCACGATTTCACGCGCGACGAATTCGTCCAGCGTGTCTGGCAGTGGAAGGAGCAGTTCGGCGGCATCATCACGCAGCAGTTGCGCAAGCTCGGCGCCTCCTGCGACTGGTCACGCGAACGCTTCACCATGGACGCCGATTACGCCCGCGCCGTGCAGGAAGTTTTCGTCAAGCTGTACGACGAAGGCCTCATCTATCGCGGCACGCGCATGGTCAACTGGTGCCCCGGCTCGCTGACCGCCATCTCCGACGAGGAAGTCATCCCCGTCCCGACGAAGAGCACGCTCTATTATGTGCGGTACGAGTTGATCGACGAAATGCCCGGCGTGGTCGACACGCTTGCCTCCATCGCGGGAGCCTTTGGCGGGATGGCGCCGGAGAGCGCACAGGAACCTTCTGCCTTGGGCAGCGGATCGGCGGTAGCCGTCGACCTCCGGGCGACGGACGACAATGGAGGAAATTCCTCCGGCGAGAGTCCGTTGCCCGGAGGTCAACGGCTACCAGAAGGCAGCTTCCTCACCGTCGCCACCACCCGTCCCGAGACCATCATGGCGGACGTGGCGCTCGCCGTGAAACCGGGCGGGAAATTCGCGCACCTCGTCGGCCGCAAGGTCATGCGCCCGCTGCATCACGCCCCGATCCCCATCATCGCCGACGCCGCGGTGGAGGAAGGCTTCGGCACTGGCGTGCTCAAGGTCACGCCCGCGCACGACAAGACCGACTACGAGATCGGCAAGCGCCACAACCTCGCCTTCACCGACATCCTCACGCCCAGCGGCAAGATCAATGACCCCGGCGACCACGACGCTGCCGAGTTGCACGGCCTCGACCGCTTCGAGGCGCGCAAGCGCAGCGCCGAAATGCTGCGCGAGCGCGGCCTGCTCGAGAAGGAGGAGCCGTACGAAAACACCGTCGGCTACAGCGAGCGCGCCAACGTGCCCATCGAGCCGCGCCTGAGCGAGCAGTGGTTCCTCAAGTATCCGAACATCGACGACGCGCTTGCCCTGCTGCGTGATGGTCATGTCACGTTTCACCCGGCGCACTGGACGAAAGTCTACGAACACTGGCTGGGCAACATTCAGGATTGGTGCATCTCGCGGCAGGTTTGGTGGGGGCATCGGATTCCAGTCTGGTATCGCAACAGTCCGCCGGTAGCCGTCGACCTCCGGGCGACGGCAAACAGACAAACGGCCACCGAAACGATCTGCCAGGTCGAGAAACCCGGGGGCGAAGGCTGGACCCAAGACCCCGACACCCTCGACACTTGGTTCTCCTCCTGGCTCTGGGCGTACGAAACCATGCGCACCGACGATGGCACGCGCGCGAAGTTCTACCCCACCAGCGCGCTCGTCACCGGGCCGGACATCATCTTTCTGTGGGTCGCTCGCATGCTCATCGCCGGCCTGCATTTCCTTCCGAAAGGCGGGCAAGCCGACAAGGCCGGCACGCTCAAGGCGAACCTCGCCTTTAAAGACGTCTACTTCACCGGCCTGATCCGCGACAAGCAGGGCCGCAAGTTCTCCAAGTCGCTTGGCAACTCGCCCGAGCCGCTGGACCTCATCGCGAAGTTCGGCGCGGACGGCCTGCGCTTCGGGCTCATCCGCATCGCGCCGCAGGGCGCCGACATCCGCTACGACGAAAAGCAGATCGAGGAAGGCCGCAATTTCTGCAACAAGCTCTGGAACATCTGCCGCTTTCGCACCATGCACGGCGCGATCGATCCGCAGGCCGATCCCGCGCGCCACGCCCGCTCCATCTTCGCCGACGAATTGCTGCGCCTGCTCCACGACGTGACCGAGGCCGAGACCGCCGCCATCGACGCCTTCAATTTCAGCGAGGCCGCGGCGCGGCTCTACGCGTTCGTCTGGGACGACTTCGCCTCCCGTTTCGTCGAGGCCGCCAAGCTCGACTTCACGCAGACCGACTCGCCCACGCACGCCGGCACGCTCGCCACCTTCGACTACGTCCTGAGCCGCGTCCTGCGTCTGCTCCATCCCTTCGCACCGTTCGTCACCGAGGAACTGTGGGTCGAGCTCGGCTTCGGCGCCAGCATCCAGCTCGAGCCGTGGCCGGCGAACGGCTTTGTACCGGCGACCGCTTC
>CAJCIA010000241.1 GCA_903970275.1 Betaproteobacteria bacterium | reverse complement strand
CTCATCGCGGCGGACACCGTGGAAGAGCGCATCGTGGAGCTGCAGCAGCGCAAGGCCGAGCTGGCCAGCGTCGCGTTCGAGGAGCAGGGCCTGGACGGCGGCGAACTCAACGGCCTGGATCTGGGGGATATCGATTACCTGTTCGGCGCTGAGGCGGACAAGAAGGCAGCTTAGGAGGTAAGGAAGAAAGGACTTCTTTTTTGAAAAAAAGGTAACTGCCGCGGTGGAAGCTTGTCGCGTGCCCGCTCCCCTGCTTCAGGGGAGAGGGCTATTTCGGCGACCACCTGGGCAGTTACCTTGTTTTCAAAAAAGAACTGCTTTCTTCTAAAGAGCGGGAGTATCACCCGGCACATGGACGTCATTGTCATCGGCGCCGGCGCGGCGGGGCTGATGTGCGCGCTCACGGCCGGGCAGCGCGGACGCTCCGTCGTCGTCCTCGAACGCGCAGGGCGGATCGGGAACAAGATCCTCATTTCCGGCGGCGGGCGCTGCAATTTCACCAACCGGCACGCCGGGCCGGAAAATTATCTCTCGTCCAATCCCGAGTTCTGCAAATCGGCGCTGGCGCGCTACTTGCCGGCCGACTTTCTCGCGCTGGTCGAGCAGCATGGCATTGCCTGGCACGAGAAAAAGCTGGGGCAGCTTTTCTGCGATCATTCCTCGCGCGAGATTGTGGAAATGCTGCGCCGCGAGGCCGACGCAGGAGGCGTGCGTTTTCATACGTCCACGGAAGTTGGCGCGATCCGGCAGACCGCAACCGCGTTTGTGGTCGAGACCTCACGCGGCGCCTTCGCCACGCCGCGTCTGGTGATTGCCACGGGCGGGCTTTCGTTGCCGAAACTCGGTGCGACCGATTTCGCCTACCGCATTGCGCGCCAGTTTGGGCTCAACGTGCTGCCGGCGCGCGCGGGGCTGGTGCCGTTCACCTTCTCCGGGCCGCGCCTGGAATTCTGCCGGGAGCTGAGCGGGATTTCCACCGCCTGCCGCGTGGTGAGCGAAGACGGCCCCGCATTTGCCGAGCAGCTGCTCTTCACCCATCGGGGCCTGAGCGGTCCCGCCATGCTGCAAGCGTCGTCCTACTGGCGACCGGGCACGGCGCTGCGCATCAGCCTCTTTCCTGATGGCGGCGCGCGCGCGTGGCTGGAGGAAAATCGCGGCTCGGGCGCGCAGCTTCACACGCTGCTCGCGCGACGCCTGCCGCAGCGGCTGGCGGATGCGTGGGCCAGGGAGCGGGCTCCGTTGCGCCCGCTTCGTTCCTATCCCACGGCGGAGCTCGATGCGCTGGGGCAGGCGCTGGAAAACTGGCTGCTGCAGCCGGCGGGCACCGAGGGCTACGCGACAGCGGAGGTGACGGTGGGCGGCATCGACACGCGCCAGCTGCACTCCAAGACGATGGAAGCCCGCGCCGTGCCCGGCCTGCATTTCATCGGCGAGGCGGTGGACGTCACCGGCTGGCTCGGTGGTTACAATTTTCAGTGGGCCTGGGCCAGCGGACACGCCTGCGGGCTCGCGGTGTGATAGTGTCGCACTGGTTTTGGTCCCGCGACCGGAATCGACTTATGTCATCCTCTTCAACCCCGGCCGATCGCAACTGGCGCCGCTTCGTCCTCTTCCGCGTCTTGTTCAATTCGCGATTCTACTACCCGGTCCTCGCGATTCTCTTTCTCGATCTCGGTCTGAGCCCCGCGCAGTACACCGTGCTCAATTTCGCCTGGGCGGTGGCCATTGTTTGCACCGACGTGCCGGCCGGTGTGTTGGCCGACCGACTTGGACGCAAGCCGCTCGTCGTGGGGGCGACCGTCTGCATGGTGGGCGAAATGGTGCTGCTCATCCTCGCGCCGTGGCACGGCGGCCTGATCCTCTTCCTCTTCTGCCTCGCCAATCGCGTCCTCAGCGGCGTGGCCGAGGGCATGGCGAGCGGCGCGGATGAGGCGCTGGTCTTCGATTCTCTGGCCGAACGCAATCGCTCCGACGAATGGCCGCTTGTGCTCGAGCAGGTGATGCGCTGGCAATCGGCCGGCCTCGTCGTTGCCATGCTCATCGGCGGCGCGTCGTATGATCCCGTCTTCATGAACCGCCTCGTGTCCGTGTTTGGTTTCGCGCCGCATCTGGATCAACGGATCACCCTGCGGTTTCCCATCTACCTCAATCTCGCGGCGGCGCTGCTTGCGCTCGTCGTCGTGCTTGGCTTTCGCGAACCCCAGCGGCAGAAGACCTCCGTCGGCCTGACGGAAGCGGGCCGGCCGGAAACCGCCCGCAACGCGTGGAGTCACCTGCTTTCCGCTGCGCGATGGATCGTGGGTTCGCCCCTTGCGCTGTTTGTCATGATCGGCGGCCTGCTGCTCGACAGCGTCATTCGGTTATACATGACGTTTTCCAGCTCGTACTTCCGCCTGATCTCGCTGCCGGAGGCAAGCTACGGCCTTATCGGTGCCGGCCTGGCCGGGTTGGGCTTCGTGATCTCGCCCGTGGCGCGGCGGATGGTCCGCACGCGCTCGCTGGTGGAAAATTATCTCATCCTCGCCCTGGTCACACTCGTCGGCCTGGCGGGCGTGGCGCTGCAGATTCCGCTCTGGGGCGTGATCTTCATCGTGCCGCTGGGCATGGCCATGTTCGCGCTCGGGTTCATGGTATCCTATTACCTGAACGCCGCGGTCGATTCGCATCACCGCGCCACCGTTCTCTCCTTCAAGGGGCTCGCCTTCAATCTGGGCTACGGCTTCATCGGCCTGCTTTTCGCACTCGCGCTGAAAGCCTTCCAGGACGGCCGCCGTCCGGACCACGCGCTGGCCGAAGGCTTTCGCCTGCTGCCGCTCTGGCTTTTGCTCACGCTGGCGTTACTGGCGCTCGGCTTTTGGCGAAAGCGGAAGCTGCTCGTGGCGCAACCGCCAGGGTGAGCAGCGCAGAAGCTGACGCGCCAACCGCCTTGTCGACCCCACCGGAATGCGGTAAGTCATAAGGAGCACTCCAGCCGGCGTGGCGAAATGGCAGACGCGACAGACTCAAAATCTGTTTTACGCAAGTAAGTGTGGGTTCGAGTCCCTCCGCCGGCACGGGGCGCCTCAATCAGTGCGCGGACGGCAGCGCGCGCACTTAATGCGCGCACGATTTCACGGTGAGGGATCGCCGCTACAGGAGCAGGGCTACAACTCCAGCAGCACCGCGCCGGGATTCTCGACCACTTCCTTCACCGTGGCGAGGAAGGTGACGGCTTCCTTGCCGTCGACGATGCGGTGATCATAGGTAAGCGCGAGGTACATCATCGGGCGGATTTCCACGCGGCCACTGACGGCCACGGGGCGCTCCTGGATGGTGTGCATGCCGAGGATGGCGGCCTGCGGCGGATTGAGGATGGGCGTGCTCATGAGCGAGCCGAAAACGCCACCGTTGGTGATGGTGAAGACGCCGCCCTCGAGGTCGGCGAGCTGGATCTTGCCGTCGCGCGCCTTCTTCGCGTAGGCGCCAATGGCCTTCTCCACGCCGGCGAAACCAAGCTGGTCGGCATCGCGCAGGACGGGGACGAGCAGGCCCTTGTCGGTGCTGATGGCCACGCCGATGTCGTAGAAATTATTCTGCACGAGTTCATCACCATCGATACGCGCGTTGATCGCGGGCACGACGTGCAGCGCATGGACAACCGCCTTCACGAAGAACGACATGAAGCCGAGCTTGATCTCGTGCCGCTTCACGAAGCGGTCCTGGAACTTGGTGCGCAGCGCCATGATGGCGGAGAGATCGACCTCGTTGAAGGTGGTGAGGTGCGCGGTTTCCTGCTGCGCGGCCAGCAGGCGGGCGGCGATCTTCTGGCGCAGGGGCGACATCTTCTTGCGCGTGGTCTTCTCGCCGGACGACCGGGAAGTTGCGGCTGCCGCCTTTTCCGGCTGGCCCTTTTGCGGAGCCGCCGCGGCCGCCAGCACATCGCCCTTGAGCACGCGGCCGTCCTTGCCGGTGCCATCGATTTTCGTGGCATCGACGCCCTTGTCCGCAGCCTGGAAACGGACGGCGGGGGAAAGATCGTCGGCATTCTTGCCGCGGGTTTGCGCCGGGCTGGGCGGCGTGGCGCTGGCCTGCACGCGCGCGGGCGGGATTTCCGCGCTGCCGTTCTTTTCCTTGCCCGCCGCCTTGTCGGTGCCGGCGCTAACGGCGGCGGCCACGGGAGCGGTCGCCTTCTCATCGATGCTCGCGACGACCTGGCCGACGTTCACCGTGTCGCCCTGCTTGACCAGGTGCTTGAGCTGGCCGGCGGTTTCGGCGACGACTTCGCTCGTGACCTTGTCGGTCTCGATCTCAAAAAGCGGATCGCCGGCGTTGACGTAGGCGCCGTCGGGTTTGCTCCAGACGCCGAGAAGGCCGGAGGTGATGGATTCGCCGACAGAGGGGACTTTGACTTCGAGGGGCATGGGCGTGAAATGAAAGCACCTACCCTAAACCGGATGGGCGCGAATGTCGAAGCGAGAGTCTGGCCAATTCCAAGCCAGGGCAGGCCGCTTCGAAAAAGGCTGGGTGAGCCGGGCTAGGCTTCCTGCGAGACGCCCGGGGATTTGCGGCCCAGGCGAGTCAACATGGCCACGCCGACAAGAAACCAGAAGGCACCGAGGGTCCACGTCATCCAGTCCCAGTTGTCGGGGAAAGTGCCACCCATGCCCATGCCAAGACCGAAGCCCATCAGCCCGCAGCCCTGTATCTTGAGGTTGCGCGCCGGGGTCTCGATGGAGACGAAGATGAGGTATCCGCCGATCGAGCAGCCAAAAAGAGCCAGCAGAAGCACCATCCGAAGCTGGTCGTAGGGAAAGGTACCGCCAATCGCCAGGCCCAGGCCAAGACCGACGAGCCCGATGGCCTGAATGGTATTACGAGAGGCAGGGCAGAAGGTTTCTTTCATGGTCTTGTTCAGTTTTTCGGCCGCGAGGCTGAATCCTTGAGGGAGAAGATGGCATCCGGGGTAAAAGAAGCGCGACGACGAAGCAGGCCGGTAGCAGGCGATCTCTCCGAGCGCAGGAAACACGCGAACACGCTTCTTCATCTCGTCCGTCGCCCGATGGTCGACGGCTCCCCTGCCGTCAGCAGACGCGTTGCGTAAGCGGCGGCAACCCGCGAATTACAACGTAAACGCCTGCCCAATCAACTCGCGCTGCTCCAGTTCGTGGATGGCGGTGGCGCCCGTCGCGGTGCTGGCGCTGGCTTCGCGGCCGGCGTAGGCGATGTCGCGGTTGAAGAGCTTGCGCAAGCGCGGCTCGATGAAATTCCAAGCGCCCATGTTGGCGCTTTCTTCCTGGCACCAGACGATGCGCTCGGCTTTCGGGAATGCGCCGGTAACGGCGGCCTGCAGCTTGGTCTCGTGCAGCGGGTAGAGCTGCTCGACGCGGACGATGGCGGCATCCTTGAGGTTGTTCTTCGCGCGATGATCGGCCAGGTCGTAGTAGACCTTGCCGGAGCAAAGAATCACCCGTTTGGCGTCCTGCGGCACTGTCGTGTCGCCGATGATCTCCTGGAAGGAACCCTCCGCGCATTCGCTGATCGGCGAGGTGCAGCGCGGATCGCGCAGCATGCCCTTGGGCGTCATGAGCACGAGCGGCTTCTTGATCGGGCGGATGGCCTGCCGGCGCAGGATGTGGAAATAGTTGGCCGGCGTGGAGCAATGCGCGACCTGGATGTTGTCCTCCGCGCACGCCTGCAGGTAACGCTCGAGCCGGGCGCTGGAATGTTCCGGGCCCTGGCCATGGTAGCCGTGCGGCAGCAGCAGCGTGATGCCGCTGGTCTCGCCCCACTTCGTCTCCGAGCAGGCGATGTACTGGTCGATGATGATCTGCGCGCCGTTGGCGAAATCGCCGAACTGGGCTTCCCAGAGCACCAGCATGTCGGGAAAATCGAGCGAGTAGCCGAAGTCGAACCCGAGCACCGCGTACTCGGAAAGCGGGCTGTTGTAGACGCAGAAGCGCGCCTGGTTTTCGGCCAGGTTGTTGAGCGGCGTATAGCGCTCGCGCGTCTTCATGTCGTAGAGCACGGCGTGGCGCTGGGTGAAGGTGCCGCGGCGGCTGTCCTGGCCGCTGAGCCGCACCGGCACGCCGCCGGCCAGCAGGCTGCCGAAGGCGAGCGCCTCGCCCGTGGACCAGTCGATGGGCGTCTTGCCTTCGATCATGTCGCGGCGCTGCCCGAGCCAGCGTTTAACCTTGGGATTGATCGTGAGATTCGCCGGCTCCCTGGTCATTGCCTCGCCAATCTGGCGCAACGTTTCCATGGGCACCTTGGTCTCGACGGGATCGAGCAGCTGCGGTGTGGCGATTGACTTGCGCAGGGCGGGAACGATGGTCTTCGTCGCGACCTTCGACTTGCCCAGTGCGTTATTCAGCCGCTCCTCGAACTCGGCGCGGAAGGCGCGCACTTCGTCCGGCGTGATGTCGCCGAACTTCACCAGGTGCCCGAAGAAAATGTCGCTGATCGGCGGGTGATCCTCGATGGCCGAGTACATGAGCGGCTGCGTGAACCGCGGCTCGTCGCCCTCGTTGTGGCCATGGCGGCGGTAGCAAAACATGTCGACCACCACGTCCTTGTGGAACTTCTGCCGGAACTCGAACGCGAGCTGGATGGTGGAGACGGCGGCGATAGGGTCGTCCCCGTTCACGTGGAAGATCGGCACGCCGAGCATCTTCGCGACGCCGGTGCAGTAGGGCGTGGAGGCGCCATCGATCGGCGAGGTGGTGAAGCCGATCTGGTTGTTGATGACGATGTGGACCGTGCCGCCCGTGCGGTAACCCTGAAGCTGCGAAAGATTCAGCGTCTCGGCCACGATGCCCTGGCCGATGAACGAGGCGTCGCCGTGCAGCAGCACGGGCAGCACCTTGGTGCGCTCCGTGGTGTCGTTGAGCCGGCGCTGCCAGGCACGGGCCTTGCCCTCGACCACGGGGTCAACCGCCTCGAGATGGCTTGGATTTGGCGCCAGGCTGATGCCGATCTTCGATCCCGTGCTGGTGGTGACGACCGACTCGTAGCCGAGGTGATACTTCACGTCGCCATCGCCCATGGTGGAGTTCGGGACGTAATTCTCCGCGAATTCGTTGAAGATGAACTCGTAGTCCTTGCCCAGGATGTTGGCCAGCACGTTGAGGCGGCCGCGGTGGGCCATGCCCATGACGATCTGCTCCACGCCGTGGCGCGGGCAATCCTCCACGATCTTGTCGAGGATCGGGATGATGGTCTCGCCGCCCTCGAGCGAAAAGCGCTTCTGCCCGACGTAGCGGGTGTGGAGAAATTTCTCGAACAGCTCGCCCTCAAGCAGGTGGGAAAGCACACGCTTCTTTTCCGCGTTGGAAAGGCGGTCCTTGCTCAGCGAGCCCGATTCAATGCGGTCGCGCAGCCAGCGGCGGACGGTGAAGTCCTCGATGTGCATGTACTCGATGCCCACGTTGCCGCAGTAGCTTTCCTGCATCAGCGCGATGATGTCGCGCAGCGTGCGAGTCGTCGTCTTGCCCCCCAGGATGAACTCGAATTCGAGATCGAGATCGGCCTCGGTCAGCTTCATGTAATCGAGCGTGAGCTCGGGGGTGGTGCGCTTGCGCAGGTTGAGCGGATCGAGCTTCGCCACGCTGTGGCCGAGCCGGCGGTAGGCGCCCACGAGGGCATCCACCCGCGCCTGCTTGCGGCGATCGGCTGAGCCGGCGGGGGTTTGGTCTGCGGCCACGGACCCGTTGGCGCGGGCGGCCGTGCCGTCCGCCGGACCGCGCTTGGGCGGCTGCTGGCAGCCGAGTTCAAAGCCGGCAAAGAAGGCGTTCCAAGAGGCGTCGACGCTGGCGGGATCGGCCTTCCACTGCTGGTAAAGCGATTCGAGCTCCCGGCCATTGTCGGCC
>CAJCIA010000240.1 GCA_903970275.1 Betaproteobacteria bacterium | reverse complement strand
GACAACGGCAGCACCGAGCAACCGCTCTTACTGCGGCGGGGGCGGGGGATTATAATGCGTCGGCAACGCAGGATCGGTCGACTCCTCGGCCCCGGGCACTTGCGGGACTGGCGTGTAGGCGGGCTCGGCCTGAGCGGGCTGCGCCTCCGGCGGCAGGGCGCCCATCGGCGGCTCACCCTGGTCAGACATCGCCTCCGTGTTCGCGGAGCCTGGCGCCTCCGCGCGAATCCGGTACACCTCGTTCAGCAGCACGTTGCCGTTATGCGCGTCGACAAATTCCATCTGGATACGGAACGTGTCGGCATTGGCGTGGCCCCGCAGCTCGGCCAGCACGCGGTAATCGGCGTCGCCGCTGTCAACCTCGATCGGCGCCGCCACCTCGCTGTTCTTGTGAATCGAGCGCGGATGGAAGGCTGGCAGCTGCCGTTCGACAAAGCGCAGCTTCTCGCGATCGCCCAGAAGCAGGCGGTCGCGCAGCAGCGTGGTGTAGGGCTCCATGTCGACCGGCGCGAGCTGGCCGTTCTCGTCGCGCACAATGCTGGTCACGCCCGTGAACTGAACGAGCTGCGGCACAGTCAGGCCGGCGACCTGCGGCAAGTCGCGGATATCGTGGGAGAAAAGCTGGGCGGCAATCGCGATGTCGCCGGCCTCGATCGGTGCGGGCGGCTTCTGGCCTTGGGCGATCACCGGCTGCTCGAGGTGCGAACCGGTTACATCGTCGCGGTCCTCGCTTGCACAAGCGGTCAGCGCCAGCGCGCCGACCATCATTGCCATTTTGTTCCAGCCGGCCCTGCCCTCGAAAAAAGTCATAGTCTCCTCCATCCAAGCAAAAAGCCCAGAGGAGGAGAATAGAAAGATGCGAAGCGGGTTGCGCGGCCAACCTTCCATCAGTAGCCTTGCTAATAGTCGCGGGCCTGCCGCGCGCTCCTGCTCATGACCTCCCTTCCTCCCACCGCGCCGCCGGCCCGCACCCTGCCGAAGCTCCTGGCCATCGGTGCCGTCGTCATCGTCCTGCTCGCGCTCTGGCGTCTGCTTTCCCCGGCGCCCGTCGCGTCGGACCTCACGGTAGCGCAGCGCAAATACTTCGTGCCGCCGTTTTCGCTCACGGAGCGCAGCGGGCGCACCATCACGAACAACGATCTGCTCGGCAGGATCTGGGTGGCTGATTTTATCTATACCACCTGCCCCGGGCCGTGCCCGCTCGTCTCCGCCAGCATGGCAAAGCTGCAGGAGGCGACCGCGGGCGATCCGCGCGTGCAACTGGTCACCTTCACCGTCGATCCAACCACCGATACGCCCGCCGTCCTGGGCGACTACGCCGACAAGCTCGGCGCGAACCCCAGCCGCTGGTGGTTCCTCACCGGCAGCGAGAAGGCGATCTACGATGTCGTGCGCAACGGCTTCCTGCTGCCCATTGAGGACAACAGCGGCAAGACGCTGGAGCCCGGCCAGTACAAGGTGACCCACAGCACCCAGGTGGCCCTGGTCGATGCCAACGGCGTGATCGAGGGATACTTCGACGGCGTCTCGCCCGAAGGCCGCGCCGATGTGCTCAAGGCCATCGCCGCGCTGGAAAAACAATGAGCCTCGACCTTCCCTCCGACACCTACGTCAGCGCGCTGCACCACAACGAGGCGCGCACGCCGCCGGCCGTCGTCGGCGCGATCCTCGTCATCAGCGCCTTGGCCAGTGCGGGACTTTTCTGGCTGGTCTACTGGCACCCGCCGAGCGACGTGGCCGGCACGCACCTGCTCTTTCTCCCCGCGCTCAACGCCGTGCTCAACGGGCTTGCCGCCGTCGCGCTCTGCTTCGGTTTTGCGTTCATCCGTCGCGCGAACATACCGGCGCATCGCGCGGCGATGTTCACCGCCTTCGTCTTCTCCACGCTCTTTCTCGTCAGCTACGTGACCAATCACGCGCTGCATGGCGACATGAAGTTTCACGGCACAGGCGCGATCCGGCCCTTCTACTTCGCGCTGCTCATCTCGCACATTGGACTCTCCATGGTGGCCCTGCCGCTCATCCTCGTGACGTTCTTTCTTTCGCTCAGCGGCCGGTTTCCCATCCACAAGAAAGTGGCGCGCTGGACGTTTCCCATCTGGCTCTACGTCTCCGTCACGGGCGTGATCGTGTACGCCATGCTCGCGGCCTACCGGTAGCGTTGGCTCGGCTGCGAGTTTGCGCGCGGCCCCGGAAAAATCCGTTAAGGATTTTCCGCCAGCCTTCCGATAGGTGGAGCACAACCCAGGTTTGGTCGCGTCCGCAAACTCCTTCACACGCTCTGGACGGCGATCCAACCTGGGTTCTCTTTTCCTGTAGCGGCGGTCTATGACCGCCGGGGTCCAGGCGCGAAACCATCGCCTGAACAGCGGCGGAGACTGATCGCAGCATTCCCTTCGTTCCCAAGTTGCCCCAAGGAAACGTCGCGTGCTTTCGACGGTTTGAGCCCTCGCGCCTCAGGCAAAGATCTCGCCCAACGGCCAGGTCGGCTGCCCCGGCAAGCCACGTGATTCGAATACAACTTGAGACGAAGGCAAACAGGGTCCCGGACTAACACGTGTACCCCTCGGCATCGCCCGACGATTTTCCGCTAAGATTTTTCCGGTGGGCTCCCGATAGCTTCAGTACACCAACCCAGGTCTGGTCTCGCGTCCGCAAAAAATATTCTTTTTACTGCTCTGGACAGCCGACCAGCCTGGGTTAGTGTTTTTACAGTTCTTTGATCCATTTTCGCCGGCCGGCAGAACAGGTCGACCGGCGGCCAATTTGCTCTGGGGTTCCCGTGCTACCGGGACGAAACTTTCGTCCGATTAACACGCTAAAGGGGGCCAAGCCGTCGGCCTGAACGCCACGCCTTCACTGGAAGGCGGGATTCCCGCGGCCGTCCCCGACCTTCTTGTGAGGGTCGAAAGAACCTCCCACACGGCTCCCTGGGCAATA
>CAJCIA010000239.1 GCA_903970275.1 Betaproteobacteria bacterium | reverse complement strand
GGGGCGTCCACAGATGTTGCAAAGCGTGGTCGAGGGCGCGCGAAGGCGGCTGTGGATTGCCGGGTTGGCTGGTCAGGCCGCTTCGAGCTGGAGCCGCTCATTGAGAAACTGGACTGCCTCGGCCAAAGCGGAGGTGCCGAGGCCGAACGCGCGCTCGACGATGCGGGCCTCGCCTTGGATGTCGCGGGTAAGGTTGAAGGCTGCGGCCTGCCCTTTGCGGAGCGCGCGCATCACTTCGAAACCTTTGATGGTCGCGTAGGCCGACTTCAGCGTCTTGAAGCCTCGGATCGGCCGGATCAGCTGCTTGAGCTTGCCGTGGTCGGCCTCAATGACGTTGTTCAGGTATTTGACCTGCCGATGCAGCGTGTCAGCCGGACACCTGCCCTCCTTCTTCAGCTCGGCCAGCGCGGCGGCGTAGGTCGGCGCCTTGTCCGTGTTGATGACGCAGGGCCTCTCCCAGTCCTTGAGGCCGTTCAACGCCTTGCCGAGGAAGCGCTTGGCCGCCGCCGTGTTGCGCGTCGGTGAGAGGTAGAAGTCGATGGTGTTCCCGAGCTTGTCGACGGCCCTGTAGAGGTAGGCCCACCGGCCTCGGACGTTCACGTACGTCTCGTCGACCCGCCAGCTCGCCGAATGCGGCCCGCGCCATTGCCAGCGCAGCCGCTTCTCGATCTCGGGTGCATACCGCTGAACCCAGCGGTAGATCGTCGAATGGTCGACCGAGACGCCGCGCTCGCCCATCATCTGCTCGAGGTCGCGATAGCTCACCCCGTAGCGGCAATACCACCGGACCGCCCACAGCACGATCTCACCCTCGAAGTGCCGCCCCCTGAAGTCCGACATGACCCGATTCCCCCAGCGCGGAGCCCATCCCGGCGCACGGCGACGGAGTTTGCAACATCTGTGGACGCCCCCATGGGAGCAAGGGAAATCATCAGTACGATGTGGCGCGTAGGTGGGGTGCTGACATCTGTCCGGCCTCTGATGCGGCCGTTCAAGTGCCGCGGGCCCGTATGGGAGTTCGCGAACCAGGTCCAAATCAGAGCCGCGTGCTCGAAGCACTTTGTTGCAAACTGGATGCCTGATCCCGTCTCTCGACCCTTGCGCCATAGCTTCCTTCCGACCGCCCCTACTCCTTCGACGACCTCGCGATCGCGGCCGAACCTTACGCAGCCACGACCGGAGCTCTGTAAACCTCACCCTTTGACAGCAACGCCCAGACGATCCGGGCTGTCTTATTGGCCAAAGCCACACTCACCAGCATTCGCGGCTTGCGTCCCAGCATCCGCGCGAGCCACGACCCTTCTGGAGCGCCCCTCATGCAGGCTTGGCGCACGACGGCGCTGCCTCCGATGATAAGCAGGCGGCGTATCGTTCGCTCGCCCATCTTTGAGGTTGCGCCGAGCCGTTGTTTCCCACCGGTCGATTTCTGCAATGGCGTCAGACCCAGCCAGGCGGCAAAGTCACGGCCGGTTCTGAACGTCTCCACCGGCGGCGCGAGCGCCACGATTGCTGTGGCAGTGATAGGGCCCACGCCCGGGATCGTCATCAATCGGCGGGCGATGGGGTCTTCTTTGGAACGTCGCCGGATCTCGGCGTCTAGAACGGCGATGTTCTCCTCCAGCGACCTCAAGGTCGCGATGAGAACCTTGAAGATGGCGCGCGCGCTCTCAGGCAGATGGCAGTTCGGGTCCTCAATCTGGTCGATCAGCGTCGGAACATGCGTTGCTCCTTTAGCGACCACCCAGCCATATTCCGTCAGGTGCCCTCGTAGAGCGTTGATGCATTGCGTGCGCTGGCGCACCAGCACGTCCCGGGCTCGGAAGACGACGCCACTCGCCTGTTGTGCTTCGTCCTTTACCGCAACGAAACGCATGCTCGGCCGCTGAGCCGCCTCGCAGATCGCCTCGGCATCGGCGGCGTCGTTCTTCTGCCGCTTCACGAACGGCTTGACGTAGGCCGGCGGTATCAGTCGGACCGTATGACCAAGCTTCGCGATCTCGCGTCCCCAGTAATGCGCGCCGCCGCAGGCCTCCAAAGCAACCAAGCATCGGGGTTGAGACCGAAAGAATTCAAGCAGCTTGGCCCTGGTGAGCCTCTTGCGGAACAGGGCATTTCCCGACGCATCCGCGCCGTGAGCCTGGAAAACCTGCTTCGCGATATCCAAACCGATCGTGCTAACCTCCGACACGGGCGCCCCCCTCAAGTGGTGTCATCAACACCTCCACTTTGGCACATCGATGCCGCCGGGGGGCGTCCACCCCATCAGAGCCCTCCATGATGTGCAACACGTCCTTCAGCGACCGCGACAGCCGGTCGAGCTTCCAGACCACAAGCGTGTCGCCCTCACGCAGGTGATCGAGCATGCGGTGCAACTCTGGCCGGTCCCACCGGCCGCCGGAAGCGGTTTCCTCGAAGATGCGACGGCAACCGGCGGCGCGTAGCGCGCTGGCCTGCAACTTGTTGGTCTGCTCGTCGCCCTTGGATACCCGCGCGTAGCCGAGCAG
>CAJCIA010000238.1 GCA_903970275.1 Betaproteobacteria bacterium | reverse complement strand
GCGCGGTCTGGACGAACAGGGCTACGTGCTCGTGACTGAGCAATCGCCGCGGTTGGGCCAGGGCCGCACCGGCCGGTTGCGCCGCGGCGCGCCTTTGCCGTGGCGACCGCTCCTGCAGGATCTGGCCGGCGGACGGCCCATCGACGCCGCGTGCGCCGCTTTTCAGCGGCGTCTCTTCACCAGCGAGTTCATTCCACTGGGCATCGAGTCGACGCAGAAGATAGAGGGGCCGCTCCCCTGCGGACTTCGCACGGACACGGGCCGCGCGCGGTTGGTGCGCCGCGCGAACGATCCCGCGCCCTTCTGTTTCACCTGCGCGCACCGGCCGGAATGCCTCGCGCTTGATCCCAAGCCGACGCTCATCTGGCTGTGGAACCGACTCGGTTTGCTCGACAAACACCTGCACCTGACGCGGCGCGGCCGGGTCATGGCGCGCTTCTCCGGTCCCGAAGGCTTGGGGGTGATCGCCGGGCTTGAGGATGAGAAGTATCCGCTGGCCGACCTGCTTGAGGACATTGCAAACCTGGCGGCGGGCGACCGATTTTGCGGCAACGAACCGCGCTGGGCCGGCCGGCTGGCCTTCGCCTGCCACAAGGCGTTCAAGCGATTCCAGAGCGACGGATTTCTTTCCGATGGCGTGCCGGTGAATTACGGCTCCGGCGGCGCGGAGATCGTGCGGGCGCTCCGGGTGAAGAAGTACGTGCCGATGCAGGGCCTGGAGGAGCAGGTGCGCCGCGGCGACGTCGACCGACTGATCATCGAATGGAAAAGCCTGCTGCGCCAGGTGGCTGGCGGCGCGGAAGACCCGACCTGGCCGCGCTGGACGGAATTCAAACGCCTGTGTGAGGCAGAGCTGGCGCAATACGAGAAGTCCGGCCTGCCCGGGCTCCCGGTGCTGACCGCCGAGCAGGAGAAGCCGATCAGCCACCGCCTGAGCATGGGCCGGGCGTTTTCGTTTTGAGGTGCCTTTTATAGCGGCGGGTCGATGACCGCGGACGAAGTGGCGCGAGATTTTCGATCAGCTACGGCGGTCATAGACCGCTGCTGCAGCCAAGCTAGCGCGCGGAAGCACGAGCGAGTCGCTCGTTGATGGCAAGGCCCAGACCCTCGGCGGGCGGCTGGGTGGCGTAGATGATCTTCACGTCCGGATGATCGTCCAAGTCGCGCAGGCTGCGGAAGAAGTGGGCCGCGGCTTCGCGAAGATCGCCGGAGGAGGAGAGGTTCTTTATCACTGCGTTTGCAGCGCAATCAACGAAGCCAAAGGCAAGCCAGCCCGCACCGGGTTCTGTGGGCGGCGTCTCGCCGGGCGCCAGCAGGCGCAGCGGCTTGCGCGGCGCGTAGTGGTGCGCGACTTGTCCGGGCGCCAGTGGCGCGGTGCCGCGCGCGACGTTGGCACGTTCCACTGGCCCCGCAAACGCCTCGATCTCCTCCACGGAAATCCCGCCCGCGCGCAGGAGTCGGATTCCGTCCGCGTTGACCTCGAGCACGGTGGATTCGAGTCCGATCCGGCACGAGCCGCCGTCGAGGATGAGCGGAACCGCGTCCCCCAGCTCCGCGCGTACGGCCGCAGCATCGGTTGGGCTGATGCGGCCAAAGCGATTCGCACTCGGCGCGGCGAGCGGACCGCCAAAGGCGCGCAGCAGCGCGAGCGCCAGCGGATGCGCGGGCACGCGAACCGCGACCTTGGGCAGGCCGCTGGTCACGAGATCGGGCACCACCTCGCGCCGGGGCAGAACCAGCGTGAGCGGCCCAGGCCAGAATCGCTTCGCCAGCGCCAGAGCCGCCGCCGGCACCTCGCGCGCGACGGCAAAGGCGGCCTCAGCCTCCGCAAAATGGAGAATGAGCGGATCGTACAGCGGACGCTGTTTCACTTCAAAGATCCTCGCCAGGGCCACCGGATTGAGCCCGTCCCCGGCCAACCCGTAGACCGTCTCCGTAGGCAGCGCGACCAAGTCGCCGGCGCGCAGCAGCTCGACAGCGCGGGCAATTTCCGCGGCCGGCGGCGCCGTATTGGCTTGCCCGCCGCGGCCCGTCTCGGGTGAGATGGACGACCCGGGTATGGACCAATTCGAATCGTTCAAGGCGTCGCAACTCTATTGCCGGAAGTGCGCCAAGTCGATGCCGGTGCGGGAGCGGCTGCTGCTCATCCTGCCCGACAAGGAGCTCTACGAATATCTCTGCACCGGCTGTGCGGAATCGCTGGGCGAGCGTGAGGTTTCGCTGGCAGAAAAACGGCTGGCCGCCCTGCGCTCGCCGCGCCGGGCCGTGCGCGCCGGCCAGCGCTAAAGAGAAACAATCCCCGGCATGCGCATCCTTTTCATCGGCACGGGGGAAATCGGGCTGCCGGCCTTGCGCGCACTGGCCCAATCGCCCGCGCACAGCGTGCTGGGGGTTGTGACGCAGCCGGACAAGCCCGTGGGCCGTCAGCTCAAACTCGCGGCCAGTCCGGTGAAGGAAGAGGCGTTCCGGCTGCATTTGCAGGTCTATCAACCGGAGAAGATCGGCGCGGCCTCGTCGGTGGCGCAGTTGCGCTATCTCAGGCCGGACCTCATCGTTGTCGCCGCCTACGGCCAGATCCTGCCCAAGACGATTCTCGACCTGCCGAAGTACGGCTGCCTGAACCTGCACACCTCGCTGCTGCCGAAATATCGCGGCGCCTCGCCCATCCATTCCGCCATCGCGGCGGGCGAGAAGCAGTCGGGCATCACGATCATGTGGATGGACGAGGGGCTCGATACGGGCGACATCCTGCTGCAGGAGGCGGTGACGATTCGCCGGCACGAAACGGCCGAGACGCTGCACGATCGCCTCGCGAAGATTGGCGCGGAGTTGCTGCTCAAATCCATCCCGCTGGTCGAGACCGGGCAGGCTCCGCGCCTCAAGCAGGATACGACGAAGGCGACGCTGACCAAGAAGCTCAAGAAGGAGGACGGCCATATCGACTGGGATCGGCCCCAGCGGGAAATCGATGCGCATATCCGCGCGATGACGCCGTGGCCCTCGGCCTATGCGTGGATTCCCCAAGTCGGCGGCGATCACAAGATGCTCAAGATTTTCACCACCATCATCTCGCGTGCGGCGCGGGGAAAGCCGGGCACCGTGCTGCGCGTGGACAAGCACGGCGTGCTCGTCGCGGCGAAGGTCGGCGGCCTGCTCCTGCGCGAGGTGCAACTCGAGGGCAAGAAGCGCATGCACGCCGCCGAGTTCGCGCGCGGCTTCAACCTGCCAGTGGGGCTGGTGCTGGAGTAGGACGGATCAACGGAATGAAGCTGGCTTGTTCCCTGGACGCACGGACGGAACCCTGAACTTCATCACGGGCGATTGCGGCTTGACGGTATGGCGGGCCGCTTTCAGGTTGACGGGCCATGCGTGGCTCATCGTTGTTTTTCATCCACAGCCTGTTCTTCGCGCTCTGGCTGGCAGGCAGCGGATGGTTGGCGGCCAACAACGAGATCTTTCCGGCCGAGCCGGCCGCGCAAAAGGCGGATCATTGGGAGAACGGTTACTTTGTTCTCAACGGCCGGCCGGTGTTCATCAACTCGGGTTCGATTCACTACGCGCGCGTGCCGCGGGAATTGTGGCGGGACCGCATCTGGCGGCTGAAGATGATGGGCTTCAATTGCGCGCAGTCGTACGTTTTTTGGAACGCGACCGAGCCGAAGCGGGGTCAATTCGATCTGACTGATAGTGTCAATCTCGATGCCTGGCTTTCCCTGCTGCAGGAGATGGGAATGTACGCCCTGGTCCGTCCGGGACCCTATGCCTGCGCGGAATGGGAGGAAGGTGGATTCCCGGCCTGGATGAATACCGTACCCGGCGCAATGCAGCGTGAGATGGGCCCGAACGTGCCTGACGAAGACGTTTATCTGAAAAAGGTGCAGGGCATCGTCGCGCAGCATCAGGTCAACCACGGGGGAAACGTCTTTCTCGTTCAGGTGGAAAACGAGCACCGGCCGGAATGGGGCACGGAGGCAAAAGACCCTTACCTGAAACATCTCGACGATGGCGCGCGGGCCAACGGCATCGAGATTCCGATGTTCAATTCCGGCCTGCACCACAGCACGGAGCCCTCGGGCGAGAAGCCTTTTCCGGTGGGAACGTCGCCCTGGTACAGCACGGAATTCTGGACGCTTTATTTGAACTTTTACGGCGAGATGAGGCCGGGCGCGCTGGAGCAGAAAACGCGGGGCGCGTGGAAAGTCGAGGCCTTCGGTGGCGCGGGCTACAACTTTTACATGGCGCACGGCGGGACGAATTTTGGTTATTCCGGCGATTCGCTGGGGGCCACGTACGACTACGCCGCGCCGATCGGCGAGGCGGGGCAGCTTCGGGAGTTTTATTTCACGGCACGCCGGGCGGCTTATTTCGCCCAGATATTTTCGTCGCTGCTAACGGGCAGTCACGACGATCCCGGTTTTGCGACCAGCGACCAGCCCGATCTGCGCGTGACCACCCGGACAAACCCGACAAGCGGGAGCATGATCTTCGTCGACCATTTCGCCCGGAATGCCAAGTCAAGCGACGAACTGCATTCGACGGCGCCACTCGATACGACCGAGCCGGAAACGCACCTCACCGTGGCAGGCCTGACACTGCCCCATCATGGAGCCCTGAAGGTGGGAATCCTGGAGCCGCGCACGCTCCTCATCCATTTCCCGTGGACGGCCAACGCGAGCTTCGAGTCGATCTGCACGAATGTGCTTTTTCACCAGACGTTTGGCTCGACGGATTACTGGGTTTGTTACGGGACCCCGGGAGATACGGGCGAAGTGACGCTCACGCGGAAGGCGGCCAGGAGCGCCCCCACCCAGATCGACTTCACCTATCCGGCAGGCGATACGGTGAAGGAATACGATCTCGATTCCGGGGACGGGCACCTCGCAAAGCTGTTGGTGATGAACACGGAGATGACGAAACGGGCGTGGCTGGCGCACGATAAATTGTACGTCGGACCGTCGTTCGTACTGGAGGACGGCAGCATGGAATTTCCGCCGGCGGGCGGCAAAGCCACGATCTACTCCGCGGCGGGCAAAACCAAGGTGGCGCGAGCCCCCGTGACCGTACTGCCCCTGCCGGCGCTGGGTCCCTGGACGTGGCGGGACG
>CAJCIA010000237.1 GCA_903970275.1 Betaproteobacteria bacterium | reverse complement strand
GCCCGGGCAGCCAGTCCATTTCGTAGCCGGTGAGGAAGCCGACGGCGAACGAGGTCCTGGCGGGCTGAGCGGCCCGTCGCGCGGCCTCGCCGGCCGCCTCGACCTGCAGCAGGGCGATCCGGGCGTGGTCGAGGAAGACACGGCCGGCCGGGGTCAGTTCGACACCGCGCGGCCCGCGGATCAGCAGGTCCGTCCCGACATCGAGCTCCAGGTCGCGGATCTGCCGGCTGAGCGGCGGCTGGGACAGGTGCAGCCGCTCCGCCGCGCGCGTAACGTTCTGCTCCTCGGCCACGGTGACGAAGTAACGCAGGTGCCGCAGTTCCATGCCTGCGAGCATACCCGAAAGGCATGGTCAGCCAAGGAACATCGTCTTGGGCAAACTCCCGCCGCACCGTAGCTTGCTCTAACCAAGGAAACGATATGATCACCCTAAGAAAGTCCAATGAGCGAGGCCACGCCAACCACGGCTGGCTCGACGCCCGTCACACCTTCAGCTTTGCCGATTACTACGATCCGGAGCACACCGGCTTCCGTGCCCTGCGCGTCATCAACGAGGACCGCGTGGCGCCGAAAATGGGCTTCGGCACCCACCCGCATCGCGACATGGAAATCATCACCTATGTCATCGAGGGCGCCCTGCAGCACCGCGACTCGATGGGCCACAGCGCCATCATGCAGGCGGGCGATGTCCAGCGCATCAGCGCGGGCAGCGGCATCCAGCACAGCGAGGTCAACGCCTCCGCCAGCGAGCCGGTGCATCTCCTCCAGATCTGGCTCTACCCCGATCACAAGAACGCCACGCCCGCCTATGCGGAGAAATCCTTTGCGCAGGCCGAGACCGGCCGGCTGCACCTGGTGGCCTCCAAGGCAGGGCGCGACGGCTCGCTCTCCATCAACCAGGATACCGATCTCTGGCTTGGGAAGCTGGGCGCGGGCGACTTCGCCAAGCATCAGCTCGCGGCCAGCCGCCATGCGTGGCTGCAGGTGATCACGGGCGATCTCGACCTCAACGGCGAGACGCTGCACGCTGGCGATGCCGCGCAGATCAGCGACGAGACCGGCCTGCGTCTCGCCGCGAAAAGCCCCGCCGACTTCCTGCTCTTCGACCTCAACTAAACCACGAAAATTCGAGACACACCCATGGCCAAGCTTCTCCACATTGTCGGTTCGCCGCGCGGCGACCGTTCCGCTTCCCTCACCGTCGCCAAGGATTTCATCAAGGCTTACAAGGCCAAGAATCCCGGCGACGAAATCGAGACGCTCGACCTCTGGATGGCCGAGCTGCCCGAGTTCGACGGCGCCACGATCAACGCCAAGTACGCCGTCATGCATGGCGAGACCTTCACCCCTGACCAGGAAACGGCGTGGAAGGCCGTTGTGAAGATTGCCGACCACTTCAAGTCGGCCGACAAGTTCGTCTTTTCACTGCCGATGTGGAATTTCGGCGTTCCCTACAAGCTCAAGCACTACATCGACCTGCTCGTGCAACCTGGACTCGTCGTTGCCTACGAGAACGGCAACTATAAGGGCCTCGTGACCGGCAAACCCGCGGTCGCCATCTACGCTCGAGGCGGCGCCTACGGCCCCGGCACGGGTGCCGAGGGTTACGACGCCCAGAGCAAGTACCTCAAGCAGATCCTCGGCTTCATCGGCATTACCGATGTGCGCGACATTTTCGTTGAACCTACTGCGGCGAAGAAGGACGAGGCGCTAGAGGCCGGAACGAGCAAGGCGAAGGAGTTGGCGGAGCGGTTTTAAGGTAGCCGGGGCGTTCCGAGCGCCTGTCCGATTAGAACACGCCTCTGCAACTGACCGGCACTCGGAGAGCGCCGGCTACCTGGAATAGGCGTTCTCATACAAAAAAGCTTGCTCGCTCCCCAAACCTCCGTAGGCTCGACCCTCTCACTTATGGAAGCAGCGCAGAAGACGGAATACACGAAGGAGTTCAAGTTGCATGAAAAGGACACCGGCTCGGCCGATGTCCAGATTGCGCTCCTGACGCATCGCATCAACGATTTGACGAAGCACTTGCAGAAGTTCACCAAGGATCACAGCTCGCGCCGCGGGCTGCTCATGATGGTGGCCCAGCGCAAGAAGCTTCAGGACTACCTTAAGAAGTCCGAGCCCTCGCGCTACGACAAGGTGATCCAGAAACTCAATTTGCGTAAGTAGTCAGCCGATTCCGCGAAAGGCCTCTCCGCCTCGCGGAGCTGGCTCATCCGAAAACACCAGAGAACAATCAGTCCGGCACCTCCGCGGCAGTCACCACTGCCGCCCCGCGAGACGAGCCGGGTTCATTGTCCTCTGAGTTTTCTTTTCCCGGCGGTCGGCGTGCTGCGCATTCAACTGAAAGCCCACATGCCCACATCCCCCACCACCGTTCGCGCCCGCTACGGCGCCCATGACATCATCATCGAAACCGGCAAGCTGGCCAAGCTGGCCGACGGCGCCGTCACCGTCCGCTACGCCGACACGCTCGTCATCGTCACGGCCGTTTCCGCCACCAAGATCAAGGAAGGCCAGGACTTCTTCCCGCTGACCGTCGAGTACCGCGAGCGCGCGGCCGCCGTCGGCAAGATCCCCGGCGGCTACTTCAAGCGCGAGGGCCGTCCCTCCGAGAAGGAAATCCTCACCTGCCGCATGACGGACCGCCCGCTGCGCCCGCTCTTCCCCAAGGGCTACCTCTACGACACGCAGATCATCACCACGCTCCTCTCGGCGGATGGTGAGAATGATCCCGACATCCTTTCCATCAACGGCGCCTCGGCCGCGCTGATGGTCTCCGACATCCCCTTCGCCGGCCCGGTGGGCGCGGTGCGCGTGGGCCGCGTGGACGGCAAGTTCGTCACCCAGCCGACGCACCAGCAGATGCTGCTCAGCGACCTGGACCTCGTCTACGTCGGTTCCGAGACCGAGATCGTCATGATCGAGGGCTCGGCGCATGAGCTGCCCGAGGAGGAATTCAAAGCCGCGCTCGATTACGCGCAGGAGCAGGTGCAGATCGTCATCGGCCTACAGAAGGAGCTCGCGGCCAAGGCCGGCAAGCCCAAGCGCAACATGCCGCTTTACGCCGTGAAACCCGAGCTGGTCGAGTTCGCCTACTCGCTCGTCGGCGACCGCATTGAGGGCGCCATCTACCGCCCCAGCAAGGTCGAGCGCTACGCCGCCACCGGCGCGCTCAAGGCTGAGGTCGAAAAGGCGATCAAGGAGAAGTATCCCGACGCGACTTCGTTCGACATCAGCTCCGCCTTCAGCTCGGTCGAGATCAAGGCGTTCCGCGCCGCGATCCTCGACAAGCAGAAGCGCAGCGACGGCCGCGCCATCGAGGAAATCCGCCCGCTCTCCGGCGAGGTGGGCCTGCTCCCGCGCTCGCACGGTTCCTCGCTCTTCGCCCGCGGTGAGACGCAGGCGCTCTGCCTCGCGACCCTCGCCCCCAGCGACGAGGCGCAGGATCTCGACGGCTACACCGGCGGCGAGACGACCAAGCGGTTCATCCTCCACTACAACTTCCCGCCCTTCTCGGTCGGTGAGACCGGTCGCGTCGGCGGCCTGAATCGCCGCGAAATCGGCCACGGCGCGCTGGCCGAGCGCTCCATCCTCGCCGTCATCCCCGAGGAGAACGACTTCCCCTACGCCATCCGCGTCTCGTCGGAAGTCATGGAATCCAACGGCTCGACCTCCATGGCGTCCGTCTGCGGCGGCATCCTCGCCTTGATGGACGCGGGCGTGCCGATCACCACGCCGGTCGCCGGCATCTCCGTTGGCCTCGTCACCGAGTTTGACGAGAACGACAACCTCAAGCGTCACTTGCTCCTCGCCGACATCCTCGGCGCGGAAGATCACTACGGCGACATGGACTTCAAGTTGTGCGGCACCAAGACCGGTGTCACCGGCTTCCAGCTCGACCTGAAGCTGGGCGGCATTCCGCTCTCCATGATGAAGGACGCGATCGACC
>CAJCIA010000236.1 GCA_903970275.1 Betaproteobacteria bacterium | reverse complement strand
TGCGCAACGGTCCTACACGCCGCTAAAGCAACTGTCGGCGGGCTTCGCGCAGCGCCTTCCTCTGCTCGCGGCTGACCTTGGGGAATTTCAGGTCGAGCTCGTCCAGCACCTGGACCACGGCACCAGCCACGACCAGCCGGGTGTACCATTTATGGTCCGCAGGAACGATGTACCAGGGCGCGTGCGGCGTGGCCGTGGCGGCAATCGTTTCCTCGTAGGCGGTCTGGTAATCGTCCCAGAGCTTGCGCTCCTTGAGATCGGCGGCGGAAAACTTCCAGTTCTTCGTCGGCTCATCCAGCCGCGCGAGAAATCGCTTCTTCTGCTCACCCTTGGAAAGATGCAGGAAGAATTTCAGGATCACCGTGCCGTTGCGCACGAGGTGCCGCTCGAAGGCGTTGATGTCCTCGAACCGATCCTGCCAGAGATCCTTCCCTATGAGCGCGGGCGGAATTTTCTCCGCCTTCAGCACCGGCGGATGCACCCGGACAACGAGCGTCTCCTCGTAGTAACTGCGGTTGAAGATCCCGATGCGCCCGCGCTGCGGCAGGGCCACATTTGAACGCCAGAGAAAATCATGATCCAGTTCCAGTGACGACGGCTGCTTGAAGGAGGTGACCTGACACCCCGCCGGGTTGATGCCGGACATGACGTGCTTGATCGTGCCGTCCTTGCCCGCGGCGTCCATGGCCTGGAAAATCAGGAGCAATGACCACTGATCATCGGCGTAAAGCCGCTCCTGCAAATCGCTGATCAGTTGCACGCCTTGCGCGAGGAGTTCGTCGGTGCGGTCGTCCTTCCTTAGCCCGCCATCCGCGTCAGTGGCAAAATCCTTCAGGGCAAATTTTTTGCCCGAGGTCACGCGATACGGCTTCGCCAGATCGACGACCGTACGGTGCAATTTGTCTTTCACGTGGGCAGAATGCTCAAGGCAACAGCGTCAGGACGGAAGCGCTGCCCCTCGCTCCACCACGAAGCTAGTGCCAACAAGAAAAAAGCGCGGATCGATTGCTCGACCCGCGCTTTTTAGATCAAAGCCGAGGACGCTTAGTGCGTCGTCGTGCTGTGGTTGCCCATGTCCTTCGTGTCGGAGCTCATGGTCGCCGACGACGACGTGGTCGTGGAGGGCTGGGTGTCATCGGAACAACCGACAACGGTAACAAGGGCGCAAACGGCGAGGCAGGCGAGTACAAGGTTTTTCATAAGTTGTCCTCCAGTTAGCAGAGTCCAAGCCAAGTGGTCAATCGGGGAAACGCCCGAGCCGGTGCCTCCTAAAGATACCTCATCAATCGCTTTGATCGTTGCATTCATTGAAAAAACGCGGCCTGCCTCCTCCATGGCCGCCGCAAAATGCCTCCTGCGAGCTCGATAAACAAACGAGAAGCCGGTGCCTGCCAAACCGAGCATGAGTTTGGTGGAGGCAGTCAGGAACGGGACTCCAGGAACAAGTGCCTTCCGACGCGTAACGTAACCTTTTTCGGCTGGTCACGTCTTCATGGATACACCGCTGGTTGCCCGTCCTCGCCATGATCATCATCCTTTTTCTACGCGGAGGGCTGTCGCATAGGCCACGCATCATGAAAGTCGCGGCTCGTCGAGGTGCTGCCAGGCGCGTGCGGCGGCTGCCTCTCGTTGCTCACCTGCGGGGTTCCCTCCTGCCGCCTTGGCCGAACTATGGCGTGCCCCGCGTCCGGTGCGCGTCCCGCCGACCACGTCCCTGAGCGGCAGCAGCGAACGAACGCGCACGGCTTGCCTTCCGACAGCATTAGGATGGCGGCTCCGCCCGCGGAATGTCAGACAGTGGCCCGGCAGGTTCCCTCCCGCTTTCCACGTGACCGGCGTCCGCTTTTGGCCCAGCCTGTCGCCTCATGCTCGCGAAGGTGTTTTCCGCGGCCGTTTGGGGCGTCGATGCCTCGCCGGTAGAGGTCGAGGTCAACGCCGCGCCAGGCAAGATGGCCATCGTGGTGGTCGGCCTGCCCGACGTGGCGGTGAAGGAAAGCCGCGACCGCGTTTTCCCCGCTGTGACGAACAGCGCGTTCAAGTTCCCCTACGGCCGCACCACGATCAACCTCGCGCCGGCCGACGTGAAGAAGGAAGGACCCAGCTTCGACCTGCCGATCGCGCTCGGCGTCATCATGGCCTCGGAGCAGGCCAATTTGAAGCATCTCGACCGCTACTGGGTGGTGGGCGAGCTCGCGCTGACCGGCGAGGTACGGCCGGTCAAGGGCGCGCTTTCCATCGCGCTCTCCGCCCGGCGGCACAAGAAGCGCGCGCTCATCGTCCCAGCCGCCAACGCCGCGGAAGCCGCCGTGGTTGAAGGGCTGGACGTTTACCCCGTCACCCACCTGCGCGAAGCCGCGGAATTCCTCAGCGGAAATCGCGACATCGCACCCGTGCGCGTCGATCCTTCCAGCCTGCTCAACCAGCTCGACGCCATCGAGCATGACTTCGCCGACGTGAAGGGACAGGAGCACGTGAAGCGCGCGCTGGAAGTAGCCGTCTCCGGCGGGCACAACGTCCTGATGATCGGCCCGCCCGGCAGCGGCAAATCGATGCTGGCCAAGCGCATTCCCGGCATCTGCCCGCCACTGTCGCTCGACGAAGCGCTGGAGGTCACGCGCGTGCACAGCGTGGCTGGCCTGTTACCGGCGGACCAGGGAATCGTCACGCGCCGCGCCTTTCGCTCGCCCCACCACACCATCTCCGAAGCCGGGCTGGTCGGCGGCACGGCCAATCCCAGCCCCGGCGAAGTAAGCCTCGCCCATCACGGCATCCTCTTCCTCGATGAACTGCCGGAATTCCGCCGCAACGCGCTGGAGGTGTTGAGGCAGCCGCTGGAGGACGGCACCGTGACCATCTCTCGCGCCGCCGGCTCGATGACCTTTCCCGCTCAATTCATGCTCGTGGCGGCCATGAATCCGAGCCCGGGCAGCGGCGGGTTTGGCGATGCGGAACGTGGTCGCGCCACGCAGAACGACATCCGGCGTTACCTGAACAAGATTTCCGGCCCTTTGCTCGACCGCATCGACCTGCACGTGGAAGTCCCGGCCGTGAAGCACGAGATGCTGCTGCGTCCGCACGCGGCGGAATCCTCCGCCACGATCCGCGAGCGGGTGGTCCGCGCCCGCGAGGTGCAGCACGAGCGTTTTGCCGCCAAGCGCAAGGTGCGCTGCAACGCGCAAATGAGCCCCAAGGATCTGAAAGCCTACGTGCCGCTCGACGCGGAAAGCGAGAGCCTGCTGCGCATGGCGCTCAGCGAACTGAACCTAAGCGCCCGCGCCTATGACCGTATCCTCAAGGTGGCGCGCACCATCGCCGACCTGGCCGGCGCGGCGAAGGTCGACGCCACGCACCTGAGCGAGGCGATCCAATACCGGACGCTCGACCGTCAGGTGTGGGGCTGACGCGCGCCCCCTTCAGAACATGTTCTTTCGCTTTTCCGCGCCGCCTCCCGCCCCCACCGTGCGGCTCGAGCAGGCCACGCTGGTCCTGCGCGTGATCCGGTCCGACCGCGCCCGCCGCTATCTTTTGCGGCTGGATGAGGACGGCGCCGCGCGGCTGGTCATCCCCCGACGCGGTTCGCAGGCCGAGGCCATGCGGTTCCTGGAACGCAGCCGCAGCTGGCTGGAGCGCCGGTATCGGCAATGGCTCACCCGCCAGACCGCGCGTGCCCCGTGGAAGGACGGCTCGATCCTGCTCTTTCGCGGCGAACCGGTGACCCTGCACGTAAGCAACGATCTCTTCGGCGCGGTTATCACCTTCGCTGACCAGACGCTTCGCGCTGTTGCGCTCGCGGCCGATTATCGTGCGGAAATCCAAGCCCACTTGCGCGCGCTGGCCGAGCAGGAACTGCCGATGCGAACCCACCAGCTGGCGCGCGAATACGGGATTGAAATCCGGCGCGTCCTCATTCGCGCGCAAAAGACGCGCTGGGGCTCCTGCAGCGCCACCGGCACCATTTCGCTCAACTGGCGATTGATCCACGCCCCGCCCTTCGTGCAGGATTACCTCATCATCCACGAACTTATGCACCGACGGCAGATGAACCACTCCGCCCGCTACTGGAGCCTCGTCGCGACCGCATTTCCCCGCTGGCAGGAAGCGGAGGCTTGGCTAAAGAAGACGCGGATCGAGATGCTGGGTTCAGGAACGTCGGTCGCGGCTTAACTGGCGCGGCTCAACATCGGACAGACCGAGCCTGCTGCTGCCGGCATTCCTCAAACGCCAGGCGCATGCCGGCGGCCTTGTGCAGCGTTTCTTCATATTCACGTGCCGGGATTGAGCCGGCCGTGATCCCGCTTCCCACGGAAAAGTGGAGGTCGCCGCCCTGCTGCACCAGGGTGCGAATGGCCAGGCTGAACGTGGCGTCGCCCTTCGCGTCGAAATAGCCAATGAGCCCCGTGTAAATGCCGCGCGGACAGGGCTCGAGCTCCGCGATGATCTCGCACGCCCGCTTTTTTGGTGCGCCGCTGATGGAGCCACCCGGGATGCAGGCGCGCACGGCGGCCAGCGCGTCGATCTTCGGCCGCAGCAGCCCCTCGACCGTCGAGACAAGATGAAAGACTTGCGGGAAGCGCTCCAGCTGCGCCAAACGAGTGACCGTGACGCTGCCGTATTCGCAAATGCGGCCGAGGTCGTTGCGCTCAAGATCCGTGATCATGATCAGCTCGGCCAACTCCTTGGGATCGGTCTGGAGCTCGAAGGCGAGCTGCTCATCGCGCAGCGGATCGCGATCGCGCGGCCGGGTTCCCTTGATTGGCCGCGTCGTGATGTGCCGGCCGCGGATACGGAGGAAGAGCTCGGGCGAGGCCGAGAGGATGCGCGTGTCGCCGAAATCGAGAAACGCGCCGCCCGGCGCCGGGCTGCGGGCCAGCAAATGCTCGAAGAGGCGGTAGGGATTTCCGCCGAACGGCCGGGTGAATTTCTGCGCCAGATTAACCTGATAGATGTCGCCTGCCGCAATGTACTCCTGCGCGCGGGCAACCCGTGCCTCGAATTCCGCGCGGGTCTGGTTAGCCTGCCAGTCGGCGTCCTCCGGGCTCGCACCGGACGAGACGGAAGCGCGCTTTAATGACTCCCGTTCCAACTGCCCACAACGCTCGGACCACGCGGCGCTCGGCTGGTTCTCCTCCAGGACGTTGATCTCCGGAAACCAGCCGAAGCGAAAGGCGCCCTCGTAGGTGATGTAGCCCACTGCCGCACTGCGCGGATGGAGCGAGTCGCCACCCGCATCACGGCGCCGGGCCAGAAAGTCGCGAAGCTCGCCCCAATCCTCCGCGCCGCCCGCGACAATCTCCTCCGGCCCACCGGCCTGCAGAATCGCACCCGGCTGGTGCCAGGAGTTAAGGGAGACAAACGCGTCAGGCATGAGCGATCGAGCAGAAGCTTAGGCCATCCCCGCGAACAATGCAGGATCGAATTTTCTGCTGTAGCGCGGCCTATGCCCGTCATCTGCTGCGCTAGCGGCGCGAAGCAAAAGAGCCTCGCCGGAGAACTATCAGGCGAAGCACAAGGTGGCGGCGCGTTGCGCCGATAAATGCGACGGTCATAGACCGCCGCTACAGCCACCCTTAATCAAACCGCGCGGCGGCGCGGATGGCCTCTTCCTCGGCCGTCGGGCTGACCACGGCCAAGTTCAGCTTCTCATTGTGCACGAGCAGGGCGGCAGCAGCCCGCACCTCCTCCGGCGTGACGGCCTCGATCTGGCGAATTAGTTTCTCCGGGTTGATGACCCGGTCGTGCCCAGTCAACCCCTCGCCCATCCACATCATCTGGTTGTCGGTGCTCTCCAGGCTCAGGTGGATCTGGCCGCAGGTGTATTCCTTGGCCCGACGCAATTCCTTGGCGCTCGGTGCGCGGCGGGCGAGCTTGCGCACGGTCTGCAGCGTCAGGCGGATGGCCTGCTCGGTCTTGGAGTTCTCCACCCCGGCGTTAATATAAAAGCCGCCCGTTTCCTGGTAATAACTCGCGCCGGTGCTGATCGAATAGGCCAAGCCATGCTCCTCGCGCACGGTTTGGAAAAGCCGCGAGCTCATGTTCTCGCCCAGGATGACGCTCATGAGCCTAAAGGCTGATCGCCGCGGGTCGTGCAGCGAGACGCCGCGCATGGCCATGACAAAGTGGGTTTGCTCGATCTGTTTGCGGATAAGCTGAAAACGGGGCGCCGTCTGGCGGCCCAGCACGGCAGTATAAGGTGAGCGGCTGCCGGCGGGGAACCGGCGCAGGAGCGGCTTGATCAGCTCCCGCACCTCGGCGAGGTCGGTCTTGCCGGCCACGGTGACGAAGAGGTTCCCGGAGTGGTAAAACTTGCGGCGATAATTGAGGAGGTCGCGCCGCTTCATCCGCGCCACGCCTTCACTCGTGCCTGCCAGCGGGCGACCCAGCGCGTTGGTGGGAAAGAGCAGGGCGTTGACGGCCTCCTGCGCGACTTGGCCGGGCTGATCCTCGTACATCCGAATTTCTTCCTGGATGACGCCGCGCTCGCGCTCGATCTCCACGGCGGGGAAGGTCGCGTGCAGCAGCATATCGGTCAGCACATCGACAACCGAGCTCAGGTGCGTCGCGCTGGCGCGGGCGTAGTAACAGGTCGCCTCTTCCGCGGTGAAGGCGTTCAGGTAACCGCCGACTCCTTCCACCTCCTCGGAAATCTGGCGCGCGGTGCGGCGCGTCGTGCCCTTGAACATCATGTGCTCCAAGAAATGGAACATGCCGTTCTGCCGCCGCGACTCGTGGCGACCGCCCACGCCCAGCCAAAAGCCGACCGAGACGCTCTCGACATGAGGCATCGGCGCAACCGCAAGGATGGCACCCTGCGGCAGACGTTCCTGGCTGAAAATCACGCCACCAGTGTCGTTTTCACGGGAGGGGGTGTCAAACCCGAGGGTCAATTGGGGCAAAGAATTTTTAAGTCGTTTATCATTAGGGTTATGCGATAAAAGCGCTCATCGAATATACTACTCCTAACATTCTGTTGAATAGAGACTTGCATTGCCCTTCAGAGCAGAACACCAAAGTAAGGCTTTTGCCCAAACATGATATGGACTTCCCGGCAGGCTGAATCCATTTTGGCGGCGATGCGTTGGCGCCATGGACTGCTGCTGAGCGTGCTCATATTGGCCGGTTGCCATCGCCCGGCATCTCCGGACACTCCCTCCTCAGTGGCCGCCGCGCCCTCCGGCCCGCCGGTGAAAGGCGACTGGGTCGTTCAGCAAATTAGCGCGGATCCGGATAGCCTGAACCCGGTCATCCTGACCGATTCGACAGCCCAAGTCATCTCCAGCCAAGTCTTCGACGGGCTGCTCAACATGAACAACTACACGTTGAAGCTGGAGCCGGCCCTCGCCGTGTCCTGGGAGATTTCACCCGACCAGCTGACTTACACCTTCCACCTGCGGCACGGCGTGACTTGGCAGGACGGGGCTCCCTTCACCGCCGACGATGTGAAGTACACCTTCGATCGCATCCTGGACCCCAAGGTCGATGACGCTCCGCTCCGGAGCTACTTCACCACCCTAAAGTCGTGCGATGTCATCGATCCCTACACCGTTCGGTTCGTGACCACGGAGCGCTACTTCAAGATGCTGGAAGAAATCGGCACCCAGTGTCTCATCGTGCCCAAGCATTTGCTGGAGCACGCCAGCGATTTCAACAATGCCCCCTTCAACCGGGCCCCGGTGGGAACGGGACCCTACAAGTTCGTGCGTTGGGATACCGGCTCCCAAATCGTCTTGGAGCGCAATGATCATTACTGGGGAACACCCACCCATTACCTCAACCGGATCGTTTACCGCATCATTCAGGAACCTTATGTGGCGGCTGCGTTGCTGAAGAAGGGCGAGGTCGATCTTATGGAAGCGGTCCAACCGCTGCAATGGACCCGGGAACTGGAACACAGCAGCGCGATGAATCGGCTCACGCGGACAGTTTACGATTACCCGGCTTACAGCTTCATCGGCTTCAATCTGCGCAACCCGAAGTTCCAGGATGTGCGGGTGCGGCACGCGATCGACCTCTTGATCCCCCGCGACCAGATCCTTTCGCAGATCTATCTCAACCAATATGGGAAGCCGACGGAGGGATATGACCCGCCTTCTTCGCCCAACTACAACCACGACATCCTGATTACGCCGTACGATCCAGCGCAGGCGACCGCGCTCCTGAAGGACGCCGGATGGAAGCTCGATCCCCGCGACGGGCTGCTGCATCGCGGCAGCGAAACGCTGTCCTTCACCGTGCTTTATCCGGCAGGTGGCGGCAGCGGAGAAAAGCTGCTGGAGATCATGCAGGAGTCCCTGCGCCAGGCGGGAGTCGAGTTAAAGCTGCAACGGCTGGAATGGGTTCAGTTGCTGTCGAAACTGGACGACTGGGACTTCGAGGCGACCTTGGGCGGATGGGCGCTCGACATTGACGGCGATCCCTCCCAGCTCTGGAGCAGCGAGCAGGCAAAGTTGAAGAAAAGCTCAAACTACATCGGTTACGTGAATCCTGAAGCGGACAAGCTGATTGCCGCTGGGCGGCTGGAGTACGATGACGCCAAGCGGGCGGCGATCTACCGGCAGCTCCAGAAGATCATCCACGATGACTACCCGGTTTGCTTCCTGTTCAACCCGCGCCTGATCTCGCTGCGGTCGAACCGATTTCAGAACGTCAGCTTCTTCGTTCCACGGCCGTGCTTTGATGTGACCACCTGGTGGGTCCCTGAGAAACGCCAGTTTTATCATCAGACGAGAGTGAAACCCTAATCGTGCGTTTTGCCGCGAATCGGCGAGAGCTCCTGCTAAATGACAAGCTGCGTCTGAAATTGGAAGGCAATCGACTTCTTATAAATTGCACGGCTCGAACCAGTAACGCAGCGTCTTAAGGGCATGGCACATGCCCTGCATAACGGGTGCCTCAACCGGAGAAATCTATGGAAAGCACAACAACGACAAGCAGCGGTGATGCGATCATTGAGGACGTTAATCGCCTTAAGCAGGACGTGGCGCAGTTAACTGCGGACGTTAAAGCGCATGGCCAGGCCCGCGTGGATGAAGCCAAGCAACGTGTGACCGACGCCGTGGCGGCGGCTCAGGCGCAATTAGCGGCGCGGCCCTTGGCAGTCCTGGGCTTTGGCCTGTTACTTGGCTTCCTTTTCGGCCGCCGGGGCCGTCGTCGCCGCGTGGAGTAGCATGGCTGCGCTCACGGAAGATCGTTCCGCAGGTTCCAGCCCGCTGACGAAGCCGGTCGATATTCAGAAACAGCCGAAGGCGCTCCGGCCGTTTGCGCGCCTGGCGCGCGCGCTCGGCATCGAGGTTCTCGCCATTGCCTTTGCCCTGCTCGTCCTGTTCATGGTCGTCTGGTACACGACGCCCTACCTGTTGCGCGATTACCTGAACAAGCGCGGGTCAGAGTTGCCCGACTACAAGCTCAACATCCATTGGATCGAGATCAATCCGATTGCCTGCAACGTGCAGCTGGAAGACTTGGTCCTGCAGAAAAAGAGCAATGCCATCCCCGTCCCTTTCTTCACGGCCCGGAAAGTTCTCGTCGCGATGCAGTGGACGCAGCTTATTCACCTGGATCTCCGCAGTAACATCACCCTTCTCCAACCTGTGGTGAACTTCGTGAATGGTCCCACGCCGGAAACCTCGCAGATCGTGCTCGAACCAGAGTGGGTGACGACCGTGAAGAAGCTGGTCCCCATGAAGATCAACCAGTTCAAGATCCATGGGGGAATCATTCATTACTACGATTTCCATGCAGATCCCCAGATCGACATTCCCATCACGCACCTGGAACTGGTCGCAGACAATCTGACCAATACCACCAAGTCCAAGGACCTAATGCCCCAGACGGTCACAATTACCTGCCATCCCGTGAACGAGCACGGAAGTCTCGAGGCCCACCTCTCCGTCAATGTCGACCTGAAGCAGCCGACCTTTGCCGAGAAGGTTGAGCTGAAGAACATCCAGCTGCCTCCGCTGAATTCGTTCATCGCAAAGTATCTCAGTGTCTATGCCAAGAGCGGTTCGTTCTCCTTCCTGTCCGAGATGGTAAGCAAGGAGGGAAGTTATGACGGCTACATGAAACCCTTCTTCACCGACTTGAAGTTCGAGCCGATGCCGAAGGATCGTGGTGGCATTGCCGCGATCTGGGCCAGCATCGTCAACGGCCTAAAGGGTATCGTGGAAAACGACGAGACCAAGACCGTGGCGACCCAAGTGCCGGTGCATGGCAAATACACGGATCCGCACGTCGAATTCTGGACGGCTGCCTTCGGCATTCTTAAAAACGCCTGGTTCCAGGCGCTGGCGGAAAAGTTCAACTCGCCAGCCATTGCCCCGGGCGGCAAGCCGCCTGAGCAGCCGAAGCTTGCCCAACCCGTTCCCGAGCGACAGTAGCGCCATGGCCTTCCGCGTGACCAACGTTCACGACGTGGAGTCGTGGTTTCAGGTCCTGCAAACCACTCGCCAGAGCCAGACCGCCGTCATGACCCTCAAGCCCCACGGCGAAAGCTCGGAGGGAATGAACACGCATGAGGCAAGCGATCAGGTCGTGCTCATTCTCGACGGCGAGGTCGAGGCGGAAGTCGGCGTGGCCAAGCGACGGTTGAAGAAGGGCGACACCTGTATCATCCCGGCAGGGACGCCGCACCAGCTGACCAATCCAGGCGCGCAGCCTGCGGTCACGTTCAATGTCTACAACCCGCCGGAATACTCCTCGCACGAACGAGACTAAGCCCGGGTGCTGGATCGGTACCTCGGGCTGGACGTATCCACACTGGCAGGGAAGCTTCTTTCCCGAGGATTTGCCCGCCGAGCACCGGCTGCCGTTCTACGCCGAGCGATTCTCTACGGTGGAGATCAACACCACGTTCTATGGCACGCCCACACGCGCGGCGGTTCGTGGCTGGCGCGACGCCGTGCCGGACTCGTTCCGCTTCGCGATCAAGGGCAGCCGGTTCACCACGCACAACAAGAAGCTGCTCGACCCGCACAAGAGCACGGAGAAGACCTTCCACGCCATCGAGCCGCTGGCAGACCGGATTTGCGCCGTGTTGTTCCAGCTTCCCCCGCGCTGGCGCTTCAATGGCGAACGGCTGGCGGCCTTCATCAAGGCGATGCCGAGGCGGTACCGCTATGCTTTCGAGTTCCGCGAGCCGAGCTGGCTCTGCGAGGAGGCCTACGCCATCCTGCGCGAGCACAATGCCGCGCTTTGCCTCTACGACCTGAAGGGATTCCAGACGCCGGAGATCACCACGGCCGATTGGGTCTACGTGCGGCTGCATGGACCAACCGCCGCGGCTTACCGTGGCAGTTATCCTGATGAGGCGCTCCGCCGTTGGACCAAGTTGATCGCCAACTGGCGCCGCGAGGGCAAGGAGGTGCTCGTCTACTTCGACAATGACGAGAAGGGTTACGCGGCCGCCGACGCGCTGCGCCTGCAGGCGCGGCTGAAGTCCTAGATGAGGCTCTACTCGTAGCGAAGCGCCTCGATCGGATCGAGCCGCGAGGCAAGAACGGCAGGCCAGTACCCAAAGGCCACCCCCACGGCCACTGAGAAGCCCGAGGAAAGCACCATCGAGATCAACGTCGGACTCAGCCCCCAGTGCATCACCGTCGAAACGCCCAGCGTCATGGCGGACCCCAGCAGGATGCCGAGCAAGCCGCCGCTGAGGCAAAGCACGACGGACTCCATGAGAAACTGCACCTGGATATCGCGACCGCGCGCACCGAGCGCCTTGCGCAGGCCGATCTCGCGTGTCCGTTCGGTCACGGAGACGAGCATGATGTTCATGATGCCGATGCCGCCGACCACGAGTGAGATGGAGGCCACGCTGGCGAGGAAGATCGCCATGGTGCGCGTGATGCCGCTGATCGCGTCGATCATCGCCTGGAAGTTGCGGATCATGTAACTGTCGCCGTCCACGTTCGGGATGTGCGGCCAGCTGCGCGTCAGGTCGAGCAACTGGTCCTGAACCTCGCCGACGGCTCCCGGCGAGTCGGCCGCCACGTCGATCCAGTCAATGTAATGCCGGCCAAGGACACGCTTCATCGCCGTCTGCAGCGGCGTCAGGACGATGTCGTCGGCGTCGCCGCCGCCGCTGGCGCCCTTGGAGGTCAGCACGCCGATCACCGTGAAGGGTACGTCGTCGATCTCGATCGTCTCGCCAATCGGGTTCGTGCGCCCAAAAAGCTCGGCCACCACGGTGGTCCCAAGCACGGCCACCCGGGCGCGGTCGATGCATTCCTGCAGCGTGTAAAAGCGGCCGTAGGACGTGGGCGCGGAGTAGACCGTCTGGTAACCGGGCATGGTGCCCTCGAGCAGCGTGTTCGCATTCTTGTCGCCATACACCACCTGCACACGGCCCTGGACCATGCCGGTCACGCCCGCGACGGACGGAATGCGGCCCTCGATGTTCATCGCCTCGTCCACAGTCAGGCGGCTGACGGCGCCGAAGGCCTGCTTCACGCCCATGGTGTGCTGCGGCTGCGGCTGGATCATGAGCCGGTTGGAACCGAGCGCCGCAATTTGTTTCTTCATCGTTTCCTGCGCGCCGCTGCCGAGCGCAAGCATGATGATCACCGCCGCCACGCCAATGATGATGCCGAGCGCGGAGAGGCAGGCGCGCAGCTTGTTGGCCAGCAGCCCGCGCGCGGCCTGGCGCAGGTTGAGCAGGAGCAGGTCGCGCTCAAACTTGGCGGAGGAGGCGAGTTGCCGGGCGCGCAGCGACTCGTCCGCCTTGGGCGTGGCGGTGGGCAGCGGCTTGCGCACGTCCTCGACGATCTCGCCATCATGCACGCGGATGGTGCGGTCGGCCGTCGCGGCGATCGACGGCTCATGGGTGACCAGGACCACCGTCATGCCCTCCGCATGCAGCTCGCGCAGCAGCGCCATGATCTCCTTGCCGCTTTGCGAATCGAGATTGCCGGTCGGTTCGTCGGCGAGGATGAGCGCCGGCCGGCGGATGAGGGCCCGCGCAATCGCCACGCGCTGCTGCTGCCCGCCCGAAAGCTCGTTGGGCCGGTGATGGCCGCGCTCCCCCAGCCCGACGCGCCGCAGCAGGTCGCCGGGATCGGAAGAAGGCCCCGCGCCCTTCGCGTAGATCAGCGGCAGCTCGACGTTCTCGAACGCAGTCAGGCGCTTGAGCAGGTGGAATTGCTGGAAGACAAAGCCAATCGTTTCCGAGCGCAGGCGCGAGAGCTCCTCGTCGTCCACCTCCGCCACGTCCTTGCCCGCGATGGAAACGACGCCGGAGTCCGGCCGGTCCAGCAGGCCGATGGTGTGCAGCAGGGTCGACTTGCCGGAACCCGACGCGCCGATGAGCGAGACGAATTCGCCGTCCTCGATGGTCAGGTTCACGCCGCGGAGCGCATGGACGATGTTCTCGCCCATCTGGTAGCTCTTGCGGACATCCCGGAGAACGATCATGACCCGTGCGTTTTCGGGCGGCCGGAGACGTGCGGCGCCTCGAAGGAAAATCCCGACGTGCTCTGGCGCTGCAGCGAAAACTTCTGGCGCGCGATCCAGTCGCCTTCCTTCAGGCCGGACACGATCTCCGTGTAGGTGCCGTCGGTCACGCCGACCTGAACTGGCTGGAGCACCGGGGCCGTGTCGGGCGCGCGGACGACCAGGACGCTGCCCTCGGGCGTGATGGCATCGGTGGGTATGCGCAGGACATCCTCCCGCTGCGAGACGTGGAACCAGAGATTCGTCGAGAGCCCGCTGACCACGAACGACGGCGTCTGGTCGAAGTAGATGTTCACGAGGTAGGTCGTCACGTTGTTCACCGTGGTCGAGTCCTGCGCGATCTCGTGCACCGTGCCGGTCAGCCGCGCGTCGGGAAATCCCTCGAAGGTGATGTCGACCTTCTGCCCGACCCAGATCTGGTCGAGATCGGTCTCGTCCACGTTCGCCTGCACGATGAGATGATCGGACATGGTGAACACCGTCTGCGCGGTGACCACGACCTCGCCCGGCACGACGCCGGTGGAGATGATGCGGCCGTCCAGCGGCGCGAGCAGCGGCGCCGGCTTGTAGACCTTCTGCCAGAAGTCGTATTCCTTGGCGCTCGCCGCGCGGGCGGCGTCGATCAGCGCGGCGCGATCGGTCGAACTCATGACGGCCAGCACCTGGCCCTGCTTCACGAAGGTGCCGTTGGAGACACGGATCTCGTCGATCCGTCCGGGAATGGGCGGCGTGATCTCCAGCTTGTGCTCGGGCTCGACCACGCCGCTTTCGCGGAGGTCCACGCGCATCTCGCCGCGGTCCGCCTGCAGGTAGTCATAGGAGGGTTGGGCCGCGCGCCAGGTCAGCGCGAGATAGATCGACACGCAGCCGATAAGGACGATGACGGCGACGATGATGTACCGCCAGTTGAGCTGCATTTTCTTCTTCATGGTATGGCTCCCAGCCCGCGCGCCTGTTCCCAGTTCGCCTCCGCGTTGACGGCGCTTTGCCGGGCAGAAAGGGTGGTCTGCAATTGTCCAACGTATGCGCTGGTGATGTCGTTGAAATCCTGGAACGAAATGAGCGCGGTGCGGTACTCACCCTGCGCGATGGTGTAGCGCAGCTGTGTTGCATCGAGCTGCTCCTGCTGGATGCGCTGGTTCTCCACCGCATCCACCAGCGCCTTGAAATTCTGCGCCAGCAGCAGCGCCGCGTCATTTGTGCCGGAGCGAAGGCTGGCCAGCGACGAGAGCAGCGAGGCGCGCGCCGCCCGCACGTTGAAGTAATCCTGGCCGCCATCGAAGAGCGTGTAGGACACCGACAGTCCTGCCGACGCCGTGACCGAGCGCGGAAAGAGAAACGCCCCGCCGCGCGACGCATTCGCATCCACGCCCAGGGTCGGATAAAACGCGGACTGCGCGATGGTGATCCCGGCCGCAGACGCATCGACCTGCGCGCGCCGCTGGAAATAGGCCGGTGTCTGCACGGCAAGCTTTTGGAAATCGGGCTTGATCGGCAGCGGGCTGGTCGCCAGATCGCCCTCCGCCTCGAGCGGACGCGGCACGTCCTGCCCCAGGATGGTGACGAGTTGCTCGTCGGACAGCTCGACGTTCCGGATGGCCTGGTTGTAGGTGAAGATGGACTGGTCGAGATTCGCGCGCGTGAGCTCGTAGGCACCCTGGTCCTCGTTGCCGCTGTCGTAGAGCAGCTTGACCAGCCGCGCGTTCTGCTGGTTGACCTCGATGACGCGGCGGGCCACGGCCACGTCCTGCTGCGCGTAGATCACCTGCGCGAAGGCGGTCTTAAGGTCGAAGCTGGTCAGCGCTTTTTGCGAATCGAGATTGGCGAAGGCCAGCGCCAGCTCCGCACGGCCGCGCGCGATGTTCCCCTGCGTGAGGAAGCCGTTGAAGATCGTCTGCGTGAGCGAGACCTGGCCGGTGAACTCGTTGGAGTAGTTGCTTGGCGCGCCGAAGCCGGGCCGGTCGTAGTTGCGCGTCGCGCCGAAGGAGAGCGCGATCTGCGGGTAAAGCAGCGAGTAGGCGCCGCGCCGCGTCGCATCGCTGTTGAGCACGTTGTCGCGAAAGACCTCGAGGTCCGGATTGTGCGCCAGCGCGATGCGAACGCATTCCTCCCATGTCAGCTTCGTCCGCGGCGGCGTCGTTTCAGCCGGCGGGATGTCGGGCGTCTCGGCTTCTGTGGTGGCCGGAACAGTCTGGTTGCTCGTGGCGGCGATGCCGGCGGACGCGGTCGGGGGCACCGTCGCGGGAGCCGCATTGGCTGTCGGGACATTAACCGCGGACGCCCAGACCGTGATCGTGTTCGTTGTGGTTGCCGAGCCTGAACTGCTCGTGCTTGTCGTCGCCGCTGCTGCGGGCATCAGCGCGCACGGCAACCCGACGACCACCCCGACGACGACCCGAAGGGTTTTCGTCAAGGCCGGCAGGCAAGGTTGTCTCTGGAAAATCGTCCGCATGGTTTCAGGCTTTGGGCCGGCGAGCGCATCACCTCCGGCGGGGCCAGAAGCCCCGGAGCCTCGGCTCATGAACCGCTGCGGAGCAAAAAAGTTGCTCGCCCAATTCTGAAAAGCCGAATCGCGACCTTTGGGCGAGAAATCGTTGAAGCTTACACGCTCAACCGCTCAGACCATCTTTGCTTCGCTGCCCGCGATCACTTCGCTGATGAACCGCAGCTTCTCCACCACCGGCTTGGAAAGAACGAAGGGGTAAATGTCCGAGAGCCCCATGCTGCGGTTGATGCTGTTGAGCGCGACCGACAACTGTGCCCACGCCTCAATCACCTCGTCGAACGTCTTTGGCTTGGGCGCAAACTGGGAGCCGCCGCCCGGCGTGGCATGCAGGTCGAGCTTAAGCCGTTTGCTGATCAGGCCGAAGTTCGACGCCACCTCCAGCGTGTCCGAGATGTGGAGGTAGTGCGCCCACGTCTCGGCCCAGTCCTCCCACGGATGCGCCGTGGCGTAGACGCTGATGAAGCGGTTCTGCCAATCGGCCGGCGCACCGGTCGCGTAGTAGCGCTTGAGCGCCTGGTCGTAATCCTCGCGCTCATCGCCGAAGAGCTGGCGAAAGCCGTCGATGAACTTCGTGTCGCGCACGATCCGGTCCCAGTAGTAATGGCCGATCTCGTGGCGGAAATGACCGACCAACGTCCGGTACGGCTCGTTCATCGCCTGCCGCGTTTTCTCGCGATAGATGTCGTCTGCCTCCGCGATGTTCAGGGTGATGATGCCGTCCTCATGACCGGTCAGCACCGGCGTCTCGGAACCATCGGGATTGAGCGTGTTGTGGAGGAACTTGAAGCCCAATCCGCCGTAGGGGTTGTCCTTCCGATTCTCCACCGGCAGTCGCAGCTCGAGCAGGCTGTAGATGAGCCGCCGCTTGGCCCCCTCCGTCGCCGCCCAGAGCGTCCGATTCTGGCCGATGGAAAGATCCGGGATCATTTCGTTCAGCCGGCATGAGATGCAGAACGATTCCTTCTCCATGCTGGGCGGGATCATCCAGTTGCAGACCGCTTCCTTCTCGTAGTTCTGGCACTTCTTATAAAGCAGGTCCTCGGCATCCTTCTCGGTGGAGAGCCAGAGCGTGTTGCTCTTCGAGTCAGGCTCCATGCTGCTCATCACCATGAAGTCTGGCAAAAAGCCGAGGGCCCGGCCGCAGTTCATGCACTTCACGTTTTCAAAGAAGATGAGCTGGCCGCAGACGCAGTGATAAACTTTCATCGCGCTGCTAAGGTGAAGATGGATCGGGGCATGTCAATGAACTCGCGGGGTTGATCGCCCGCCGAAGCCCGTATATTAAGCAATGGACGCGCCACTTCGCCGCATCGAACTGGTCTCGGGCAACATCGTGACGCTCAAGGTGGACGCCATTGTCAACGCGGCGAACACCACGCTGCTCGGCGGCGGTGGGGTGGATGGCGCCATTCACCGCGCGGCCGGCCCTGCGCTGCAGGAGGAATGCCGCGCCTTGGGCGGCTGCCGCACGGGCGAGGCCCGGCTGACCCGCGGCCACCGGCTTCCCGCCGGCCACATCATCCACACGGTCGGCCCGGTTTATCGCGACGGCGCGCACGGCGAACCGGAGCTCCTGCGCAGTTGCTACCAGCACGCGCTGGCCATCGCGGCGCGGGAAAAGTTCAAGTCGATCGCGTTCCCCGCGATCAGCTGTGGCGCCTACCGCTATCCCGCGCGCGAGGCGGCCGATATCGCGGTCAGCACCGTGCTCGGCTTCCTGGCGAAGAACGAGTTTCCGGAACGGGTGATCTTCTGCTGCCGCGAGGAGGAGGTCTTCGACGCCTATCAGCAAAGGATCGAGCAAGCCGACTTGGCTTAGCTGTAGCGGCGGTCTATGACCGTCGCACTCATTGGCGCAATGCGCCGCCACTGTAAGCTTGCGCGCAGAGCTCCCGTGCGCTGATCTCCTGATCCGCGCTGCTGGCGCGGGGAATGCGACGGTCATAGACCGCCGCTACAGGGAAGTGATCGAAAATCTCGTGCGCGCCTCGGCCGCAGGGCTACATTGATCTTCCCGCATGAAAGTCGCCGCACTCCTGCTCCTTCTTTCCCTGTCCTGCGCCTCCGCCAAGCTCGTGACCCGCACCGTTGACTACACCGACATTCACGGCACTCCCCTCGAAGGCTACGTGGTTTACGACGATCCGACGAGCGGACCCCGCCCCGGCGTCATCGTGGTGCACGACTGGCGCGGCCTGAGCGATTACACGAAGAAGCGCGCCGACATGCTGGCGGAACTCGGCTATGTCGCCTTCGCCGCCGACATCTACGGCAAGGGGGTGCACCTCAACTCCGTGCCCGAGTTCTCCCAGGAGATGGCGCCCTACAAGGCCGACCGCTCGCTTTATCGCGCCCGGGTGCGGGCCGCCTACGACGCCTTTCTCCGGCAGCCCGAGGTCGACAAGTCCCGCATCGCGGCGATCGGCTACTGCTTTGGCGGCACGGGCGTGATCGAGATGGTGCGGGACGGATTGCCGCTGCGCGGCGTGGTCTCGTTCCACGGCGGCCTCGACGCCCGCCCGGTGACCGATGGGAAGAAGATGACCGCGCCCGTGCTCGCGCTCTGCGGTGCGGCCGATCCCTTCGAGAAGCCGGCCGACATGACCGCATTCACCCAGCAGATGCACGACAACGGCGTCGACCTGCAAGTGGTGGAATATCCCGGCGCCCAGCACGCCTTCACCGATGCCGGCGTCGACGCGCTCCATGTTCCGGGCGCGAAGTACAATGCTGCCGCCGACCACCAGTCATGGTTTGCCATGAAGGCATTCCTGAGGAAGATTTTCGCGCAGGCGTAGGATATGGCGGCCACTTTTGTCGATTATTACCAGACGCTCGGCGTTGCCCGCACCGCAAGCGCGGACGAGATCAAGAAGGCCTTCCGCAAGCTGGCGCGCCAGCATCATCCCGACGTGGCCAAGGACAAGAAGGCGGGCGAGGCGAAGTTCAAGGAAATCAACGAGGCCTACGAGGTCCTGAGCGATCCGGCCAAGCGCAAGAAGTACGACGAACTGGGCGAGCACTGGAACCAGCAGGGCGGCCCGCCGCCGGGCTACAAATACGCGCAGCCCGGTCGGGAAGGCGCGCAGGAATTCCATTTTGAGGGCACCGGCTTCAGCGACTTCTTCGAGCAGTTTTTCGGCGGCGGGGGCAACGGCGCGTTCGGCGGGTTCTCCACCGGCGGCCGTCGCGGCGGCTCGCGCCAGGCTGGGCCGCGTCCGGGCGAGGACATCGAGGGCGCGATCTCCGTTACGCTGGAGGAGGCGATGCAGGGCGCCCTGCGCGAGGTATCCCTCCAATCTGCCGATCCCACGACTGGCCAGGTCAGGACGGAGCGGTTCAAGGTCCGCATTCCAAAAGGCGCGCTGGAAGGCCAGGTCATCCGCGTTCCGGGCAAGGGCGGCGCGGGCAGCAGCGGCGGCGAGGCCGGCCATCTTTTCCTGCGCGTGCGGCTGGCCAGCCATCCCGAGTTTCGCGTCCAGGAAGCCGATCTTTATCACGATCTGCCGCTTGCACCGTGGGAAGCGGTGCTCGGCACCACCGTCCGGGTGCGCGGGCTGGACGGCGAACTTGACGTCAAGATTCCCCCCGGCATCAACAACGGCCAGAAGCTGCGCCTGCGCGGCCGCGGCCTGCCCCGGCCCAAGTCGACGGAACGCGGCGACCTTTACGTCGTCGCCGAGATCGAGGTGCCGCGGCAGGTCGACTCCGCCGAGCGCGCCCTTTGGGAGCAACTGGCAAAATCGTCCACCTTCCACCCTCGCGGCTGACCATGGCAACCGATCTCTCGATGCAGGACGACGGCGCGCTTTACTCGATTGAGATGGTCGAGCAGATCACGCACCTCGAGCGCGAGCGCATCGTGCTGTACCAGCATTACGGGCTCGTGCGCGCCGTGCCGGAGGCCGGCTCGCTGCGCTTTGACGAGGCCGCGGTGCTGCGCCTGCGCCGGCTGGCCTACCTGATCCACGAGTATGAGGTGAACGAGGCGGGCCTGCGCCACTTCGCCGCCCTGCTGGATGAAGTCGAGCGCCTGCGCAACGAAGTCCGCTTCCTGCGCGGCTGATTCTTCGTTTCGCATGCGCATCCGGTTGGAAGCGCGCGAAAGCGTGCTATAAGACGAGGCTCCATGCCGCTGCTTCAACTTCGCCAGGTCACGCTTCGCTATTCGGCCGCCCCGTTGCTCAACGGCGCCGATCTCCAGATTGACGCGGGTGAACGCATCTGTCTCGTCGGGCGCAACGGCGCGGGCAAGACCAGCCTCATGCGCCTGCTCACCGGCGAGGAAACGCCCCAGGAAGG
>CAJCIA010000235.1 GCA_903970275.1 Betaproteobacteria bacterium | reverse complement strand
CGCGCGGCTCGCCTTCGCGCCGGCCCTCGGAGGATTTGCGCCGGACAGTCCCGACGGCGTCCGCACTTCCCTGTCCGAGGTCTTCGTCGCGGGTGATGTCGCTGGGGCATGGGGCGGCGCCGGCGGTCATAGACCGCCGCTACAGAAAACCGCGGCTTCCTATCTTCCAGTCAATTTCCCGTGCAGTACGTGGAGTGCGAGAATCAATTCCGCGTACAACCGCTCCAAGCCGTAGAGCAGGCCAGGCAAACCGTCCCAGATAAGTCCACGGACCAGTAACGCGTAAGGCAGGATAACAACCACGTTGGCCCAGCCAGTCCGACGCAAGCGGTCCGGCAGGTTCAGCTCGCGTTCCGGTGCGGCCCGCATCTTCTCCGCTTCCAGGACGGCGTATTTGCGCTGCGACTCCAGCCAGCGCGTGAGCGGCTTGCGGTCGTCGTGGATGATCGGATTTCGCAGCATAGCCGTCTGCCGGCCGTGAAGAGAGAGTCGCTGGGTGTGCCCGTCCTGATCATAACTCGCGCCCGCGAGTGCATAGAGAATCCCGCGCGGCGGCATGAAGCAGACGCGAAGGATTTTGCCGTAAACACGGAACTTAAAGGGCGCGAAATAGACGGTGCCGGCATCGGCCTGCGCGAGCGTGCCCTCAATCTCCGCGCGCAAATCGGGCGAGACGACGTAATCGGCATCGAGTGAGAGCACCCACGGCGTGGCGATCTGCGTTAGTCCGAAATTGGCTTGGTTGGAATGACAATCGAACGGCCGAACGACCAGCCTCGCCTGCGGGTAGCGGGCCACGATGGCCGCCGTGCCGTCGGTGCTGCCGCTGTCGAGCACCAGGATCTGGGACGCCCATGCCACACTTTCCAGGCAGCGCTCCAGGTTCGGCTCTTCGTTGTAAGTGAGGATGAGCGGCGTGACGTCAGAAAGCGCGGGCACAACGGGAGCGTAGAGCGAAGAAGAAGAACGTAGAACCCAGAAGTTGTTCCACGTTCGCGGCTCAACTTTCCTGGAAGGGCACCGCGTTGATCGTCTTCACCTTGCGCTTGCGGCGCAGGCGAAAAACGTTGTTCCACGTCTTCTTGAGCGCGTTCTTGGGCGTAAGATAGCGCTGCCGAAGCGCCGGTCCCTTGCGGATGGCGTCCAGCACGCCTTTCACGGAAAACTCGTCCGCTTCCAGGATGCTGTAAGCCGTGCCCAGGGCGGCGCTGTCATGCGCGTCGCTGGCGGCGGTCATGGGCAGACCGCGGCCTTGGGCGTACTCGAAGGCATGCTTGTTGTAGCGCTTGAGCGTGGTGGCGGCGTTGAAGACTTCGATGGCGTCGATCTCCAGCGTTTCCAGCACCGGCTCGCGGATGCCGGCGCGGAAGAAGTCGTAGGGATGGGGCGGAATGGCCAACCCGCCCGCGGCATGAATCAGCCGCACGGCCTCGTGGGCGGCGATGCCCTTCAGGTTGTCCGGCATGCTCACGCCGAGCGCCAGAAGGTGGCCCTCCGCCGTCGTGATTTCCTGGCCGGGGATGATGAGCAGGCCGTCAACTGGCAGGCCCTCGTCGTTGGCCATGCCTATCTGCTTGAAGTAGTCATAGCAGGCCGAGGTGTTGTGATCGGTGATGGCGAAACCATGCAACCCGCGCCCGATCGCCTCCGCCACCATCGCCTCCGGCTCCGCCACGCCGTCCGCGGAGAAGCGGGAGTGGGAATGAAGATCGATGAAGAGTTGCATGGAAAAGGCGGTCGAGGCCGTCATGAACCTAAAAGAACGAGCCGGGGCGGGCAAGGTTGCCCCATCGACCTGAAGTCACAATCAGGTGGCGGCGCCCACTAGCTACACCGCGTTGGCCAACCGCTCGGCGAGACGCGCGGGCAATCCGGCGTTCATGATCTTGGCCTGCGCCTTGGCCAGGTCGTAGGGCAGCCGGCGCAGCTCGATCGTGTTGGAACCGGAATCGTAGATGACGTAGGCGGCGCGCCAGTCTCCATCGCGGGGCTGGCCGACGCTGCCCACATTCACGAAGTATTTCTTCTCCGGTTGGATATCGATCTTCTTGTAGAAAAACTCGTGCACCTTGGTGTCGCGGATAAAGACGTGCGGCACGTGCGTGTGGCCAAAGAAGCAGAGGTTGGTCTTCTGGTACTGGAAGCTGCTTTCCGCCTCCAGGCAGGAAAAGACGTAACCCCAACGATTGGGCTGATCGAGCGTGGAATGGACGGCGGTGAAGGAGTTGACCGGGCGCTGGAGCGGCAGGGCCCGCAGGAACTCGCGCTGCTCCTTGGTCAGCTGGGCCCGGGTGTAGCGAATGGCGGAAAGCGCCATGTCGTTGAAATGCTCGACTTCGCGGCCCTCGGAGGCTTCCTCGTCGTGGTTGCCCTTGACGATGGGGCAGCCGAGCGCCTGCACGATTTCCAGACACTCGCGCGGGTTGGCGTTGTAGCCGACAATGTCGCCGATGCAGACCGTGTGAGTCACAGCCTGCGCCTGCATGTCCTCCAGCACCGCCTCGAGCGCCTCAAGGTTGCTGTGAATATCGCCGAAAATGCCAAATCTCATGTACGCCGGGGTAAAGGGTCCAACCTAGGTTTGACCTGCTAGTTGGGAAAGACTCTTTTTTCCCGTGGCACCTTTAAGGTGTTCTCCAACTGGCGGATGTTGCTGATGATTTTCTCCTGCCAGTGCGCCTTCTCCAGCCGTTGGGCGGGCGTGAGCCGGAACCAAAGTTCCTTCCAGAGCTCATAGGCTTTCCAATCGTCGTGCGCGAACTGATTACCCATCATGATAGCGGGAAAACGCTCCAGGTAGACCGGCGCACCGGGCAGCTGGCTGGCCCGGCCGTAGCACCACGCCGCCCGGTAGTAATCGCCCAGCCGGTTTTGATAAAGCTGGCCCATACTTTCCCACAGCTTGTAGCTCGTTGGATTGTTCTCGATGCCGCGCTGGTAGACATCCAGCCCACGATAAATCCAGAAACGGGCATCGTGCAGCCGGCGCAACTCATTCGGTTGGTGGACCACGTCGTCCTTCACAAAGATGGAAACGTTCCAAGCGAGTTGCCAGCCGCCGTTGTCCCAAAAAAGGATGGAGCGCGGCTCCAGGCTGGTGACGAGGTTGATGAGCGCATCCATCTTGAACCACTCGTACTTTTCCCACGCCACCGTCACGTCCAGCCAGACGAAGTCGGCCACGATGTTGCGGAAGCCGGCCAGCACGCCGATGGTCAGCCCCTGCGAAAGCTGGTCGCGCAACTGCCGCGTAACGACCACGCCGTGATAACGGAGCTCGTCCTGCTGGCGCTCGAGGCCGATCTCCCACGCGAGCTTGATCGGCGCCCAGAGGCAGACGACAAGCGCGATCAGCGCCACGCGCGGCCAGGGAAAGCGGACCGCGGTCATATCTCGCGAAACTCGAAGATCAGTTCGCTCAGGGCCAGCAGCACGCCGGTGTAAACGGCGGAGTAGCCCAGCAGGTTCCACGTGTGCCACCACGGCACGACATTTCCGTCGAGGATCTCGTCTACGATGGTGAAGGAATTCATGTCCGGCACGAGCAGGGAGAGCATCTCCAGGAACAGGCCTTGCCCGAAGGTGGCCTGCGCGCCGTGGCTGAGCCAGACATCGCGCGCGGCCGACTCCATGTGGCCGATAAGGTAAATCCCGCAGGTCGTGATCACCGTGAAGATGAACGAGGTCGAGAAGGTCGATACGAGCATGGCCATGGCCGCGGCCATCACCAGTTTGGCGAAGATGAGCAGGATGGCCTCCACCATCTGCGGATCGCGCACCTGGTTAACGATCTGCGCCACATCGTGCTGGTACATGTTGGTCAACTCGGGCGATTTGCCCCAGCCGGGCGTGTGGACGTAATCCGCCTGCACGGCGGCGAGGCCCTGCGTCTCCTGCCACCAAAGGACGGCGGCAAACGCGATCGACATCAGCGCGACCGAAAGGGTGAGCAGCAGGACCACGCCCACGAATTTGCCCAGCAGGAATTCCGAACGTCGCACCGGCTTGGCCAGGATCGTGTAGATCGTGCGGTTATGCAGTTCCTGCGGCAGCAACTGGGCCACGGAGAGAATGGCGATGCAGACGCCGATCAGCCCGATGGCGCCGCAGCCGAAGTCCTTGACGAACTTGATCTGCTGGTCGATCGCGACCTGCGAGAAGTAGGACGAGGCCGCGATCATGACCAGGCCGAAGAGGAGCAGGACGTTGAGGACCTTCTGCCGGACCGCCTCTAGCAGCGTGTTGCGCGCGATGACCAGGATGCGACCGATCATGGCTGGCGTTCCGCCTCCACGGTGCGCAGGTAAAGCTGCTCGAGCGAAAGTCGCGGGCGGGAAAATTGGACGTTGGCGCCGGTGAAGCCGGATTGGGCGAGGAGCCGTTCCAGCTCGTCGCGCCGCGCATCCGTGAGTTCACCCGGGACGCTGACCAGCGTGGCTTCCTTTTCCGTAAGCAGGTCGTCGAGCGACCCTTCCAGCACCTTGCGGCCAAGGGAGAAGATCGCCACGCGGTCGGCCACCTCCTGCACCTGCTCGAGCAGGTGGGACGAGAAGATCACGGTTTTGCCCATCTTCTTCAGCCGCAGGATGAGGTCGCGGATCTGCGCGGAGCCTTGCGGATCGACACCCGCGGTCGGCTCGTCGAGGAAGAGCAGGTCGGGGTCGTGGATCATCGCCTGGGCCAGGCCAATCCGCTGCAGCATGCCCTTGGAGTAGGAACGCAGCGGACGCTCGCGGCCGTTTTGCAGGCTGACGAGGTCGATCAGCTCGTTGATCCGCGCCGTCAGTTTCGCGCCGCGCAGGCCACACAACTTGCCAAAGAACTGCAGCGTCTCGTCACCCGTCAGGAAGCCGTAAAAGTAGGGATTTTCCGGCAGAAAACCGATCCGACGCCGCGCTTCCAAGTCGTCCGGACCGAGGCCGAAGATGCGCGCTTCGCCCTCGTTGGGACGGATCAGGCCGAGCAGCAGCTTGATCGTGGTGCTCTTGCCCGAGCCATTGGGGCCCAGCAGGCCAAAGACCTCGCCGGGGCGCACTTGAAGGTCGAGCTTGTTGAGCGCGACCACCACCCGCCGCTTCCAAGCCAGCGGATACCGCTTCGTCAAGCCGAGCGTCTCAGCGGCGAAAACAGGAGAATCCATCAACCCTACTTTCATCCATGGCAGGCGGCTGACAAGCCCGGAGAACCCACCTCTCGTATCTCACGTTGCTGGTCCCATTTATGCACTTGTCTGAACAATGCCGGCTGGTAGAAGGATGTCGCATGAAGAAACTTATCCTTCTCGGTTTGCTCGCGACCTCCCTTTCTGTCTGGGCGGACGACAAGGAGGTGCTCAAGAACAGCGACTTTTCCACCGGCATATCCGATTGGGACGGCGACATCCACACGGCAGGCAGCGCGGTGGATGATTCGGGCGCTACCGCCGGAGCCATAGTCAAGATGAGGGATTGGTGGGGAAAGGTCTCTCAGGATTTCGAGGCACCCTCGGGCTCTTATAATCTCGCGATCAAATACACGGTCACCCCGAACTTTTCCCTTTCGAAGAGGCGCGACGATTATGCCAATGTGACCAGTCCGCTCGGCTTGACTGATCTTCTGGGCTTCAACGCGGAACCGGGCAAGTGGTTTGTCCTCGTCGTCGATCTCGATTCCTGGAGCTGTTCCACCATTTACTTCACTCCTTCAACCAAGGCTATCGGTGAGCAGACTGCCCATGCGACCGTCCATTTCTCCGGAGGGAACGACCAGAACAAGCGGCTCTTTCTTTGCTATCCTCCCGGAACCGGCACGGTCAACCTGCTCGACATCACGTTGACCAGGCGGTAGACGGCCAGTGCGGTCGTGACCGGGCATTGCCCGCTCCACCGCATCCAAAAAATCTCGCGCTCGCCGCATTCCGCCCTCAGCCTTGTCGCCTGTGAAACGACTTGTCGCCGGGTTTGCTTTCCTCGCCCTCGTTGCGCTCGCGTCGGGGCCCGCGCTCGCGCAGGACGTCTCCTCCGCGCAGGACGACGCGGCCTTTTCCGACTTGGACAACATCGACGGCGCTATCGCCCAGGCGACGCAGATGATGGATCAGAATCCTGACGATCCCACCAACCTCTTCCGTCGCGGCCGCCTCTACTTCGCCAAGGGCGACTATCCGCACGCCATCACCGATTTCAGCAACGTGTTGCGAGTGGATCCAACGAACGCGCTGGCGCTTTTCCAGCGCGGCCGTGCCTATTACCGGAACAACGATCTCGACGCCGCCATCCCGGATTTCAATGCCTTCCTGCGTCTGCGGCCCGGGTCCGCGCCGGCCTACATCAATCTTGGCGCAGCGCACATTGCCAAGGGTGATTACGACGAGGCGATTGCCAGCGAGACAGAGGCGCTTCGGATCGATCCCCACGCGGTCTTTGCACTGGTGAACCGCGGTCGCGCTTTTGAGTTCAAGGGCAATCACGACCGCGCCATCGACGATTTCACGCAGGCCCTCCAGCTCGATCCCCAGCGGGCCGCGACCTGGCTGGCCCGCGCCGACGCGCGCGAGGCGAAGGGCGACTACGCCAACGCCCGCGCCGACTACAAGGCCACCATCAAGCTCGATCCCGCGGCGTGGGCTGCCTACAACGGCCTGGCCTGGCAACTCGCTACCTGTCCGGACCCCAAATTTAGCGACGGCAAGATCGCCGTTGTCGCGGCGGAGCGGGCCTGCGAACTCAGTGATTGGAACGCGCCCGGTTGCCTTGACACCCTTGCCGCCGCCTATGCGGAGTCCGGCGACTTCGATACCGCCGCGAAATGGGAGACCAAATTTCTCACCTACAATATTCCAGAGGCTGACGCCACCGCCGGCCAGGCGCGGCTGAAGCTTTACCAAGCCAGGCAGCCTTATCATCACGGAGGCGAAGCTTTGTCGACCGCGGGTGAAAGCAACGGCTGGCACCAGGGGGCGTAAGCCGGAAAACGTCACTTTCGGTTGCCAAGGATGGAAGCTTCGGTATGCTCAGCCTCCCTTCCCGTTTCGGGAAGACCTTTCCGCCTCGGTAGCTCAGCGGTAGAGCAGGTGACTCTTAATCACTTGGTCCAAGGTTCAAATCCTTGCCGGGGCACTCTACTTAACCCCGGAAGAGTCTGGCCCATGCCACTAACTTGAAAAAATTATTTGTCGATACACTGCCTGAGTGAAAACTTGGAGAGGGCCGCCTTCTCCCGGGTGTCCAACGGCGACACGCCAAGTTTCGGTCAGCAGCTGCAATTAATTATCCTTTCCCAGTGAAAAATCAGAACCCAACAATCTTGGTCGTCGAGGATAACCTGGACGATCAGTTTCTAATCGAGAGTGCCTTCCGGAAAGTGGGAGTGCATACCCCTATTCACGTTGTAGGTGACGGACTTGAGGCCATTGCCTACATGCTGGGCGAAGGGAAATACGCTGACCGGAAGACGTTTTGCTATCCGACCTTTGTCATGACCGACCTGAAGATGCCCCGTGCGGATGGGTTTGACGTCTTGAGCTTCCTCAAGAGAAATCCGGAATGGGCGATCATTCCCACCATCGTGTTTTCTTCCTCGGCGGATTTGGATGACATCAAGAAGTCCTACATGCTGGGGGCCAGTTCCTATCATCGAAAGCCTTCTGGCGATGGGCTGTCATTGCAGATAAAGGTGCTATACGATTATTGGCTGACCTGCGAAGTGCCCGAAGTGGATAGTACCGGCAAGCAGATACACACCGATAGTGCGGGAAAACTCGGTGAAAGGTTCGAGCAGGCCGACAGGCCCGGATTCCCAAGCGCGGACCGTCCCTTGCGTTGAGGTACCTGCGGAGCTTCACCGCGCGCCCTTGTCTCCTTGGACGAACGGTTCTACGCTGCGGGCGTGTCTGTCGATCCTCTTATCTTTCCTGATTCCGACGCGCTCGCCCGGGCGGCGGCGGTGCAACTGATGGAACTCTCCGCCGCGGCGATTGCCGAGCGGGGCGTCTTCACCCTGGCACTTTCCGGCGGCTCGACGCCGAAGAAGCTCTACACCCTGCTGGCGCACGATCCCGCGTTCGCGACGTTTCAGTGGGCCAAGACGCAGCTGTTTTTCGGCGACGAACGTCATGTGCCGCCCGACCACGCGGAGAGCAATTACCGCATGACGAAGGAGACACTGCTGAGCACCGGCCTGGTGCCCGACGCCAGCGTCCACCGCGTCTTTGCCGAACTGGGCGACGCGGCGCAGGCGGCGGCCGAGTACGAGGCCGAAATCCGCCGCCACTTTGTCGGCGACGCGCGGTTGGACGGCGTGCCGCGTTTCGACGCCATCCTGCTCGGCATGGGTCCGGATGGTCACACTGCTTCCCTCTTTCCCGGCAGCGCGGCCCTGCAGGAGGAGACGAAATGGGTGGTTTCCAACTGGGTGGAAAAGTTCAAGACCGACCGCATCACTTTCACCTTTCCCCTTCTGAATGCCGCGCGCACCGTCCTGCTGCTGATCGCGGGCGCGGACAAGGCGCCCATGCTCAAGCAAGTGCTGGGCGACACGCGCGGCACCTACCCGGTCGAGCGCGTGCAGCCGCGCGACGGCGTGGCGGTGTGGATGCTGGACCAGGCGGCCGCGGCAGAACTACCTTCGGCCTCCGCATGAACAACATTCGCATCGCCCCTTCCGTCATCTCAGCCGATTTCGGCAACCTGAAGGAGGACCTGCGCCGCCTCGAGGAGGCCGGTGCCGACCTGCTCCATGTCGACATCATGGACGGTCATTTCGTGCCCAACATCACCTTCGGACCGGACATCGTGAAGAGGATCAAGTCGCTCACCAGCCTGCCGCTGGACGTGCATCTCATGATCTCGCACCCGCGCAAATATGTGGTGAAGTTTGTTGAGGCGGGCGCCAGCAACATCACCTTCCACATCGAGAGCGAAGACACGCCGTCGACCGCCATCTCGGAAATCGCCAGCTTCGATTGCCGCGTGGGCCTCTCCGTCAAACCGGCGACACCCCTTTCCGCCGTGCGTGATCACTTAAGCCAGATCGACCGACTGCTGATCATGACCGTCGAACCCGGCTTCGGCGGCCAGACCTTCATGGCCAACATGATGCCCAAGGTGGAACAGGCCGTGGAGTGGCGCGCGGAGGGCAAGTACGATTACGACATCGAGGTCGACGGCGGGCTCGATCCCTACACCATCGTCCCTGCCGTCCAGGCCGGGGCCGAAGTCATCGTGGCGGGCACGTCCGTCTTCAAGAATCCTGACCTAAAAGAATCGATCCAGGCGCTGCGGGACGCCTCGGCCTACGCGCTTTATCAAAAGGCGCACCCGGAAGTCTACGAGACCAAGGAAGAGCCACGCGTCGAGCGCATCTAGCGCCCGCGCTACATCAATTCGCTCGGCGGCACGGAGGTCGGCAGGCGCTTGCCCAGGATATCGGCCTGCTCGCGCACGCGCGCGGTGCTGATGTCGAAGCGGTAGCCATGGCAGTTCGGGCAGGTGGCGGCCTCGGCCACGACGATGGACTCGCAGCCCTCGCACACCTTGTAGAGCTCCGGCTTGCGCTTGATCTGCTCTGCCCGCTCTCCGCGCGCAGCCAGCGATTCGTTGTCGGCCATGATCTTTCGATTTAGCCCGCCCGAGGCTGGACTTGTCGAGGCAAACCGGCCGCATCTTTCCTCCCCGCTCATCCGTAAGGATCGGGGAGCCGATACTTCCTAAACCCACGCCGCGGAGCGCCACTTTTCGCGTGACCCGCATCACCCTCTTCCCCCACCCTCCCCGCTTGGACAAGCCGATCTACTCCCGCCGCGACCTGGCCGCGGTCTTCCTGCCCGTCGGCCAGATGCTGCAGATTGACCGCGTCTCGGAAGTTACCGGCGCCACCATCCGCTGCCAGGTGGACCTGAAGGATCACTGGGTTTTCCCGCTCCATTTTCCAGGCGACCCAATCTTCCCAGCCTGCCTAATGATTGAGGCAGCGGGCCAAGCCATCGCGATCTGGGCGTTTCATCATCAGGTTACCGGGCAGCCGCGCCTGGCGCGGGTCAAATCCTCGTTTTTCCACGCCGTGCGGCCGTGTGCCGAGTCGCTGCAGATCGTGGCGCAGCTGCGGCGACGCGGGAATATTTGCGTCGGCGCGGTAGAGCTTTTCCTGGGCGAGCAGCGCGTGGCCGAGGTCCAGGAGACGCTGGCCTGGGTTCAGGAAGCGAAGCGCTAGTTCCCGTAAATGCTGAAGCTGAAGTCGTCCGAGTAGCTGTCGCCAACCTGCTTGCGCATCGCGTCGCTGAAGTGGTCGAACGGCGCGGCTTCCGTCATCGAGTTAATGCTGAGCGAATGCAGCAGCATGAGTGCGGGGTTGCCGCCATCCGGATCTGCGGTGATGCGCAGAGTGCCGTCGGCGTAGATGGTGTAGGAGATGTGGACCGTGCCCACGCCGAGCACCTGCAGTTGGTTGTTCACTTTGCTGTACCAGAGCGCGCCCACCGCGCGATAGACCTTGGCCTTGTACCGGCCGAGATCGGTGGCCATGGCGGCGGGTGAATTATCGCCCGGCGCGCCGGCCTGGCCGGTGACGTCGGATTGGTAGACGGCGAAACTGGGCACACTGCGCGGCGGTGCGGCGCGCTGCGTTTGCTGGATCACCTCGGTTTGCGGCGTCTGCGGCTGGAGGGTGGGCGCATTGAGCGCGGGCAACACAGGCAGGCCATTCGGATCGTATTGCTGGTCGGACGGCTTTTCGGTGACCGGCTGCCTTCCCGTGGACGGATTGTCGGTCGGCTGCGTGGCGTCCGGGTTGGGCGGCGCCGGCTTGGTCGCCTTGTTGGGCTTGGGCGCGGGCTTCTGCTTTTGCGGCTTTTCCTTCGGCTGTTCCGGCGCGGGGGGCGATGGATTGCTCTTCACCAGCGGCGACGGTGCCTGGCTGTGAAGATCGAGCGAAGGGTCCTTGCGTCCCGTGACGTCTGGCAGCGGCGCCTCCTTGTTACGCGCGGTGCGGTTCTTCGATTGCAACCGGGCGTCGTGGTCCGAGATGAATGGCGAAGGCTGGTGCGTGGCGTTTTGCTGCGGCTCGGTGGGGATGAATTCCGGCTTGTGCCCGGCGGGCGTTGGCGGCGGCGCGAGAACCAGGTTGACCTCCGGCGGCTTTTCATCCGGCGTGGGCGGCTGCCACTTGGGCGTGTGGCGGTTGATGAAGACGATGGCCAGCACGATCAGCACGTGCATGAGCAGCGAGAAAAGAATCAGCGCAATGAGCCAGCGCTTGCGGGTGGCGGGCTCCCCTCGCGCGAGGGTCACGGCATGGCGGGGCCGGCGGTGCTTATGGGGCGCACCCACCGCCTCCAGCCGACGGGGCGCCTTGTCGGCAATAGCTGGGTGATCAACGGCACGAAATGGTTTACCAGCCACGCCCATTCGGCGGCGTTCACCACAGTGGTCGCCAAGACCGAACCCGACGCGAGCGGGACGGGGGCGTTCAGCATGATTCTGGTGCCAATGGACACCTCGGGGGTCCACATTCTGCGTTCCGTCCCCACGATGGGATCCACCGCGGGCGACCACTGTGAGGTGGCGTTCGAGGATGTCGAGGTACCAGAGGGGAATCTCATCGGACCGAGGGGGCGGGGTTTTCTGATCGGTCAAGAGCGGCTCGGTCCCGGTCGGATCTTTCAT
>CAJCIA010000234.1 GCA_903970275.1 Betaproteobacteria bacterium | reverse complement strand
CCGCCGGCAACGACATCACCACGGCGGGTAATACGCGGCAGGGCCTGCCGGCGAAGGCGGTCAATATCTCCGGCCAAAGCGTGGTGGAACAATCCGGCTCCGTCATCGATTTACGCGGGGGCGGCGATCTCTTGGCCTACCAGTTCGTCACCGGTACGGGAGGGACGAATGACATACTGGCCTCCGCGTCCAGCTTTGCCGTCGTTCCGGGCTACGCCACGGGGTACAAGCCTTACGGCGCCTATGCCACCTCCAGCGTCCTGGAGGCCAACGGGGTGGCGGACGCCGGCTACGCGAACGCCGGCATCGCGGAAGGGCAGCAGATTTACCTGAGCGCCAGCAGCGGTCTGCCGGCCGGCATCTACACGGTGCTGCCCGCCCGTTACGCCCTGCTGCCGGGGGCGTTTCTGGTCACGCCAACTTCGGGAACGGCGACCTCCAGCTCGTTGGCGCAGCCGGATGGCAGCACCTACGTCACGGGCTATGAGTTCAATGGCCTGACCAATCCCGGTGCGGCCGCTCCGATCTACACGGAATACCAGGTGCAGTCGCGGGCCACGGTGCTGCGACGCGCCGATTACCAAATCTCCAGCGCCAACAGCTTCTTCCCCACAGCGGCTGCGGCCAACGGTGTGGCCGTACCGCGCCTCCCGGTGGACGCCGGGCAGCTTGTGCTGGCGGCCAGTTCGCTCTCGTTGCCCACGGCTTCCGGTTCGCTGCTGGACGGTCCCGGTTTTGGCGGCCTCGGCGGCGAGGTCGACATCGCCAGCTCGGGCAACATCACGATCGATAATGCCGCGGACGCGAGCACCGCCGATACGAGTGCGGGCGCCTTGAATCTGGATTCCACGCAGCTGAGCAACTTCGATGCGGGCAGCCTGCTCATCGGCGGCTACCGGCTGGAAGGCAGCGCCGGCTCGACCCTGGCGTCAATCGGCAGTGCGGTGGTCATTCCGAGTTCAGGCGGCAGCATCACGTTCCCCCAGGGGACCCCCGGCAATGACGTGATCACCTTCTCCGGCTCCGGCGTGCTCGGGAGCTATACCAGCCCGGATGGCAACTCGGGAACGATCATCGGAGGATCGCCCCTGGCCGTGTCGGCCGGCAGCGTGGTTACGCTTACCAGCGGCAGCACTGTCACGTTCGCCCAAGGCACCGGCGGTTCCATTCCGTTCCGCCTGGCGGTGAGCGGTGTGGGCGTGGTGGTCACGACCAACAGCATCACCGTCAATAATCCCGGTGCGGTTTTGACGGGGCCGGATGTGATCCTGGTCTCGAAGGGGGCGTTAACGGTGGATGCCGGCAGCACGATCACGGCCGCCAGCTCCAGCGCGGCGGCAGGCTCGCTCTCCCTTGCCGGCGGCGGCACGCTCCTGCGCGTCAGCAGCGATCGCGGGGCAGTCGTGGATCGTCTGGGCGTCCAGACGAGCACGAACGACGCGGCCAACCTTCAGGTTCTTTCGGCGGCGGGCGCCGCCACCATCATTTCGGGCGGTTCGACCGGCAGCATTGTTCTGGACTCGACCAACCGCACGTCGGTAGCGGCCTCGAACGTGACCCTGAGTGGCGCGAGTGCGTCGCTCGACAGCGGCCAGATCACCATTGAGCTGACCGATCCGGCCTCGGCCCCGGCCACGAGCGGCCTGATTCTTTCCGGGGCGGCGCTCGACAACCTGCAAGCCGATGCGCGCTCTCTTTCACTCTTGAGTTACTCAAGCATCGACTTCTACAACGGCGATCTTACCACGCCGGGAATTATTGGCGGCGCGGCGACGGGCGGCGTGTTCCCGATTGAAAGCCTTTCCCTGCATGCCACCGATCTGCGCGGCACCGGCGGCGGCGATGTGGTCATCAATGCGCAAAACGTCCTGCTGGACAACACCACAAATGGCGCGGCGTTGGGGGCCATGGGTGGAAGCACGGCATCGGGACAGCTAACCATCAACGCGCAAACAATCGATCTCGGGATGAACGTGCTGCAGGTGGACCAGTTCGCCGGCTTGCAGCTCAATGCGGGCAGGGAACTCCTGCTGACCGGACTGGGTACGCAGGCAGCGACGGATACCAACGCGACGGCCGCCGCTCCTGTCCTTTCCGGCCTGAACGTCACGGGCGATCTCCTGATCAACACGCCTACCATCACGGCGCGCAACCCGGCGACGTCGACGAGCCGTCAGTATACCGCCTACGTTGACGAGTCGATCGTGGCTCAGGGTGCGATGACGCTCACTCAATCCGCAGCGCCGGATCCTGCCGCCGATGTCTCCTCCCTCGGTGCCAACCTGCAACTCGGCGGATCGACCATCACAGAGGCGACGCAAATCGTCCTGCACGGAGGCACGGTTGGGATGACCGCAAGCCAGGGCGATATCAGTCTTGCGGCAGGTTCGCTCCTCGATGTTAGCGGCGTGCAGGAAAATATCCTCAACGTCACCAAGTATACCAACGGTGGCAGCGTCGCGCTCACATCGACCGCAGGGGATGTCGACCTCGCCGGGACGATCGACGTCTCCGCCCCGTCCGGCACAGGGACGGCGGACAGCCTCGCGGGTCAGGCGGGTAGTCTGACTATTACGGCGAAGAACGGCACCTTCGCGCCGGGCGGAACAATCCGCGGTCAAGGCGGCGTCGTCTTGGGCACCGACGGAACCCTGCTCGCGCAAGGCTCGGGCGGAACATTCGCGCTTAATGTGGGTACGCTCGGCAACGGGGTGCTCGATTCCCTGGTGGCGCTGCTGAATCCCTCGGCCACGGGGGCAATTGCCGGGGACCCGTACGTGGGCGGCTTTACCCAGTCGCAAAGCATCGAGCTGCATCAGGGTTCGCTGGTCGTGGACCGGACGATCGCCGCCCAGGCGGTGAATCTCGTGGCCGATAACGGCTACATCGAAGTGACCGGCACCGGGGCCATCGACGCGACAGCCGCGCAGGCAGGATTGATCGACACGACGACGACCACGAACCTGCAGAACGGCCAGCCCGTCACCACCCTTCTCCATCCGGGGGCCACGGGTGGCTCGATCAAGCTGACGGCTGGCGTGACGCCGGGGTCGGTCAACCCCTCCACCGGCATAGCTTATGGCAGTGTGGTGCTCGATTCCGGATCGATGCTCTCAGCGGCGGGCCAGACAGCCAGCAGCGCGGGCGGGGGCGGCACTGTCACGCTCCAGGCCGGCGCTGATGTTAACGGGAGCGCCGCAGTGGGCACCAGCGCGCGCCAGGGAGTTGGCACCTTCGCTGCGGGCACGGCGGTGGTCGACATGCAGTCCGGCTCGACGGTTGACTTGTCGGTGCATTACCTCCCTGTTCAGCTTACGAGCAGCGGGGCCAGTTCCGTCACGTTGGCCGCGGCCGGCTCGATTTATTTCCCGCAAGGCACGCCGGGGAACGACCAGCTCAGCCTCAACGGAGCGGGCCTGATTACGTCGTCTTCCGGCGCGACGGTGCCTGTTGCCGCCGGGACGCCGTTCACGCTGGCGCCAGGCAGCACGGTGCAGGTGGCGAATGCGGGCGCGACGCTTTCCTTTGTCGGCGGCGGCGCAGGCGGGGCAATCACGGCCGATCTTCCCTTCTCCGCCAGCTTCACCAGCATCGGGGCGACCAATTCCTCGGGCGGCGCGGCGCTAGGGGCGGCCAGCCTCGGTTTAAGGAGCGGGACGCTTACGCTGGAAGCGCCGCAGCTCGCTGACAATTCGGATGTCCAGGTCGATCCGATCAATGGCGCGGTGGTCCAGGCTTCCAACATCGTGGTGGCCGGCTTGTACGTTCAAAACGCCAATACCTCCGGCGTGGTTAGTCTCGACGGTTCGGACAGCCCGGGAGATCCGGCGGCGAATACGAACCTGGAATCGCAAGCCCTGGCCAATGCCCAGACTTTCAACTCGAACTACGCGACGATGTACGGCGCCTTGATCGGCGGAACTTCTGTGGGTGTCGCAGGGCTTCTGAATATTGAGCCGGCGGAGGAGATTGACAACACGGCGGGCGGGCTGGTTCTCAACAACACGTGGGATCTTTCGCAGGCGCGGTATGGGCCGAACTCCAACCTGCCCGGGCTTCTGACCCTACGCGCGGCGGGGGATGTGGATGTCGCCTTTAGCGCCAGCCTGACCGACGGTTTCAACACCGCGACGGGCGCGAACAAGTATCTGGCCGCGCTCAAGACCGGGGCCTTGTCCTGGAGCTATGATCTCGCGGCGGGCGCGGATTTCAGCTCGGCCAACGTCCGGCAGGTCACGTCCGGTGCGGGCTCCTTTATCCTCGGGCAGAATGCGCCTGCCCTGCCGACCGACAGCCAGCCGAACATCCAGACCATCCTGCGAAGCGACGGCTTCTACCAATCCATCCGCACCGGTACCGGCAGCATCACGATCGACGCGGGCACCAACGTGGAAATCGAGAATGAGTTGGCGACCATCTATACGGCGGGTTCCGCCGTCCCGCTGACGACGGGCTTCACGCAGCCGGTTCTCTCCACGACCGCCCAGGAGGGTTCGGTCTTCAGGCCCGAGTATAGCGATGGGGGCGGCGACGTGAACATTTCCGCCTTGGGCAACGTGGGGCACTACACGGCTTCTGGCGGAGCTGATTCCGCCAAGGAGATGCCGACGAGCTGGCTTTACCGCCAAGGCGCGCTGGCGAACGGCGTCTATGCGGTCAATGGGACAAGTGTCGAATCGACCTCCTGGTGGGTGGATTTCGCCACCTTCCTTGATGGGGTAGGCGCTTTGGGCGGCGGCAACGTGTCCGTAAAAGCGGGGGGCAACGTCGTCAACCTCGACGTTTCAGATCCCACCAATGCCCAGATGCCCGGGCAGGACGCCAGCGGAAATCTACTCACCCCGAACGCGGCCAACCTGGTCGAACTGGGCGGTGGCAACATCAACGTCCAGGCCGGGCTGAACATCGATGCAGGCGTTTATTATGTGTCGCGCGGCGAGGGGACTCTGACTGCAGGCAACGAGATCGTGACCAACTCCACCCGCGACGCCGCCACCAACGCGCAGATCGCAGCGGCCGTGACGAGTCCCGATCCCTACAATTGGTTGCCGACGACGCTCTTTGTCGGGGATGCCAGCTTCAACGTCTCCTCGGACGGACCGGCGCTGCTTGGCCCGGTCTCCAACCCCTTTCTGCTTCCGCAGAACATCGGCAACGGCACCGCTGACCGGTCGTACTTCTCCACCTACAACGCCGCCGACGCGATCGACGTTTCGTCACTTAGCGGCTCCGTCACGGTGCAGGACAATGCTGACTCTGCCGGCGGCACGGGCGGGGATGGTTCGCTTTATAGCTGGTACAGCAATGTCTTCTTCTCCAGCAACGGCGTGATTGATGCCGCCACGGCGGAGCCTTTTCTCCAGATCATCGAAACCAATCTCCCAAGCAGCTTTGGCGATCTCTTCGAGTTGATGCCGCCCACTCTCCGTGTGGCCGCCTTTTCCGGCGACATCGATGTGCACGGCACGCTTCTGCTGGCGCCCTCGCCCATTGGCACGGTCAACCTGGCAGCGGGCGGTTCGGTCAACGGGTTCCAACCGACCACCCTCTCAGGTTCGCTGACGAGTTGGGGTTCGAGCCTGATCAATCTGTCCGATGCGAATCCCGCCAATGTTCCCGGCGTGGCCTCGCCGGTGGCGTCGAATGGCGACACGCTCGATCCTACGCTCTTCAACGGTTTCAATGCGCTCTTTAACGAGTCCGGGGCGACCCAGGGTCTCTCCGCCACGGAGCAGGCTGCGCTTCATGCCAAGATCGACGGCGGTGTCCTCCACACGGGTGACGTCGATCCGCTGCAGATTGTTGCAGGCACCGGCGACGTCTCGGGCATCACCCTTTATTCAGGCAAGTTTTCCGACATCCTGGCAGGCAACAACATTCAGGATATCGCGCTTTATATTCAGAACGTCGACGCCAGCAACATCACGGTCATCGATGCCGGCCAGCAGATCACGGCCTATGATCCCACCTCGTTGCTCAGGAACGAGGCGCAGACCACAGGGAATGTCGATTTGGGCCAGACCGCCGGCACGCCCTTGGGCGCCGGTTTTGGACTGCCGAACACCGGCGATATCCAAATCAGCGGCCCGGGCACGCTGGAGTTGCTCGCGGGCGGAGTGATCACCCTTGGCCAAGGTCCGGTCAATACCTCCGGCCCCAACAAGACGTCGAATGGCACCGATACTGGGGTGACCAGCATCGGCCAGCTGCGCGATCCCTTCCTACCGGCCGCTGGGGCCGACATCATCGTGGGTGCGGGCTTGGGAGGCGTCTCCGCTGGCATGAACCCGACTGATCCCCAGGATGCCGGGCTGAGCGGTGCCTCACCCGTCTCGCAGCTCAACTTCGCGAAGTTCGAGGACGAGTTCTTGAACCCGGACCCCGCCGACCATCCCGTCGATCCCGCTGACGCGCAGAATTCGGCGCTTGATCCCGGCAATGCACAGTCGGATCGTTACTTGCCGGATTTAGCGACGCTGCTGAACCTGCCAGATGGCAGCACGTCCCAGCAGATCTGGGCGGCGTTTACCTCGGGATCGCTTTCCGCTGGACAGCAGCAAGCGTTGGCGCTGCAGGTCTATTATCTCGTGCTGCGCGACGCGGGTCGCGATCATAATAGTTCCACCGCGGCAGGTGCGGCCACCTACCAGGCAGCATACGACGCCATTGCCGATCTTTTCCCGGGAAGTCATGCGACCTCCGACATTTCGCTTAGCTCCCGGGAAATTACCACCGTCAGCGGCGGCAACGTCTCGCTCTTTGCTCCCAATGGCGGGGTCACCGTTGGCTTCAATCTGACCAGCCAGCCGGTGGACCAGGGCATCCTGACCGAGGGCGGGGGGAACATCTCGCTCTACACCAGCCAGAACGTCAATCTCGGCACCTCCCGTATCTTCACTCTTGATGGAGGAAACATCGTCATCTTCTCCTCGGCCGGCAGCATCGCGGCCGGTGCTTCCTCCAAGACCGTGCAGTCAGCGCCGCCAACTCGCGTCCTGGTGGATACGGCGAGTGCGGCAGTCGAGACCGACCTGGCCGGTTTGGCCACGGGTGGCGGCATCGGCGTGCTCCAGTCGCAGGCCGGCGCACAGGCCGGCGACGTGGACTTGATCGCGCCGAAGGGGACAATCGATGCCGGGGATGCCGGTATTCGAGTTTCCGGTAACCTGAATCTCGCCGCGGTGCAGGTGTTGAATGCGGGCAACATTTCCGTTGGCGGCAAGTCAGCGGGGGTTCCAACCGGCTCGGCTCCCAACATCGCCGGCCTCTCGGCTGCGTCCAGTGCGGTCGGTGGCGCCATCAACTCGGCCTCCAACTTTGCCAATGAGCGGCGGAAAGATGCGGTTCCCACGGCGCAGAACCTCCCTTCCATCATTACCGTGGAAGTCGTCGGTTACGGGGGCGGAGACGGGGCCTAGATAAGAATTGATATTTGCGTTACAGTTGCCTAATTGTAACATCATTGGAGACACGACTGTAACTTTTGAGTCTCAGCCTTCTTGCGTGACGGTCCAACTTAAGAAACTTACAGGCGCAGGTCGTTGACTAATTGTCACCCGTACCATTAATCAACCGTAACACTGCAACTCTAAGAATGAGCTCGTCCCTAAGGGATGGGTCTCCTGATGAGGCCCGCCAGCCCACCACAAAATACTCAATTACCTCCGCAAGATAATGAAACTCAAATCCCTCCTCCTCGGCTTGACCGCGGCTGCTCTTACAAGCGCTGCGGCTCATGCCCAGACCGTCATCTACGTCACGGGTTCGACGGCCTACCGCGCTCCCGCGGTTGCCGCCATCCTGAATTACCTCAACTCCAACACCAGCGGCAACGTCGTCAACGGCGCGTTTGCGGTGAGTTCTCCGGTCAGTCCGTCGACGGCTTCCGACTTGTTCGGTTCCAGCAACGGCATCTACGAGAACTCAAGTGGTAGCATCGTGGTTGAGACCAACTTCACCGGCTCCGCGGCCGGTTTGGTCGATATCGTGATCGGCAATACTCAGAAGTTTCTCGCGACGACCGGCTTTAGCCTGTCGCCGATTAACATCACGGGCATCGTTGGCCCTGGCGGCACGCAGACCTACGGGACGGAAGTGGCGAAGAGCTTCATCACCAACTCGCAGGTGCCGAACCTGTCCTTCTCGGACACGTTCTACACCACGGTGGCGGCTTCCATCAATAACGCGAATATCGAAAACACGATCACGGATCCGAATGGCAACATTGTCACGGCCAAGCAGCTCAACCAGCAGATTCTGGCGGGCCGCCTTAAGAATGCGGGTAGTGCTTCAGCCGCGGGCGCTCAGGATGCGGTGGGTATCGTACCTTTTGCGTGGTTCCTCGGGAATTCGAGTTCGTCTACCAAGTCCGGCATTACGAACGTCACGCAGCAGGCAGCGGCGTCCCTGATCACTGGTGCGACTCCTGTCCAGCTCTTCACGGGCAGCACGGCAGTCAGTGGTAATGTTTACCTGATCGGTCGTAATGAAGATTCCGGCACGCGGGTCGAGGCTTTTGCCGAGGCGCAAAAGGGCTTCGTGGCGAATCCCAAGCAATATGAGCTGACCTTCTCGTCCGGTGGCACCAACAACTCGGGAAACATCACGTTCTCGAACGGTAGCGATAACGGATCGGGCAGCCCGCGGACGACCAGCGAGGTCTTCGGTACGTCCACCTTACAGACCGGCGGTGTCGATAAGACGACCCCGACCGCCATCGACGCCGTCGTCAGTGGTGCGGTTCAGTTCGAGGACGATGCGGCGCTCTACACCCAGCCCAACATTGCGTGGGACCTGACCGGTCACTCGGGTTATGCTGGTGGTGGCGACGTGGCGAACGTCCTGCTCTCGGATAACGCCAATCCCGGCTCGGTCAGCGGCTTGACAGGCAACGCCTTCTTCATGGGTTACCTGGGCTTCGCTGACGGTTACGGCCTGCTCAGCCCCAAGAACTACGCTTCCAATGCGGTCGAGTGCTCATACAATGGTGTGGCTGCTTCAGTGGCGAACATCCAGAACGGCTCATATACCCTCTGGGGCTTTGAGCACATGTACTACATCCAGAGCGGCAGTACGCCCAATGTGGTGACCTCGGGCAGCACGACTCAGACGGTGATCAACGGGATCGCCGACCTGATCTTCGGCACCTATGCAGACACCACGTCTGCCGGTACGCAAAATCCCGACGGTCTAACGGGCACCCCCAACATCCCGCCGGCTGGTATCTTGTACAGCACGTCCTTGGTCACTCGCACCCAGGAAGGACAGCCGGTTAAACTCAAATAAGTATTCGGGTTCTACGCCGGTGCGGCTTAGCCGCGCCGGCCCACCCACAAAGTTCCAAAATATCACGACAACATCATGAATAAACTGACAACTTCTCTGGCTGCGCTGATCTTGGCCACAAGCCTGACTCACGCCGGCAACAGCGACCTGTTTCTCGGCTTCCAGCAAACAGGCGTCACCACCAACATTGAGTTTGATCTCGGCAAGATCTCCTCGTTCCTCAACGACGCTGCCGGTTCGGTCACGGACCTGAGCTCGAAGTTTAGCCTGTCTCCCTTGTCGATCTACACGCCAAATTCGGCCACGAATGGTCCGGTTTACTTCGGCCTCGTTGGTACAAATGGTGACGCTAACAACACAGTGTTTGTCGGCTCGCCGGCTACGGTGCCCCTTCGACAGAACAACCAGGCCGGGCTCGAAAGCAGCGTGCAGGGCATTCCGCAAGGATACACCAACAACATCGTGAGCAATTACGCCTCAATCGGGACAAGCGACCCCAATTCCTACACCACGGTGGCGGGAGCGGATGGTACGTATCAGGGTAACTTCCTGTTCCAGACGCAGGCGGCCTTCACGGGTTCGGGCACGCAGTTGCTCGAGCTCTACCAGGTGTCGCAGGGTACGGGTCCCGCCACGTTGCTGGGTACATTGAGCCTGAACGACACCACAGGCGCCCTGAGCTACACGGCGCTCGCGACCCCTGAACCCTCCACCTATCTCATGATGGGCATGGGTCTCGCGGTTCTTGCTGTCGCGGCTCGTCGTCGCCTGGCGAACGACGCCTAGGCTTCCGTCGATTCGATTCGGTCAAATACCCGGAAGGACTTCGGTCCTCCCGGGTATTTGCGTTTTGGGTCCAGAGTCACGCGGGCCCTGGCTCGCCGACATTATCCGTTAGCGCGTGATTGATGCGCCAAGGATGATACGCCTTCCACCTCAAAGAGCGTTGCCGGCTTGTTTCTTCTGCTGGTCCTGGCGGGTCTTTTCCTCTGCGGCCAATTCATGCGCCTTATCGAATTGTTCCTTGGTCACAT
>CAJCIA010000233.1 GCA_903970275.1 Betaproteobacteria bacterium | reverse complement strand
GTAGCCGACGGTATCGGGGATATTGACCGTGGTAGCGCCGGCCTTGATCACGGCCTCGACGATCCGGCAGAGGAAATCCATCTCGCTGCGGGTGCCGTCCTCGGCCGACCATTCGACGTCGTCGATGTGGTTGCGGGCGCGCGCAACCATGGCAACCGAGGTCTCGAGCACCTGCTCCGGGCTCTTGTTCAGTTTCACGCGCATGTGCAACGGCGACGTCGCGATCACGGTATGGACCCGGCCGCGTTTGGCGAACTTCACCGCAGCCGCACAGCGGTCGATGTCGTCAGGATGTGCGCGCGAGAGCCCTGCGATCACCGCGTTCTTGGAGCGCCGGGCGATCTCGCTGACGGCCTGGAAGTCACCCTCGGAGGTGATCGGGAAGCCGGCCTCGATGACGTCGACGCCCATGTCGTCCAGCATCTCGGCGACCTCGAGCTTCTCCTCGAACGTCATGGTGGCGCCGGGGCACTGCTCGCCGTCGCGCAGTGTGGTGTCGAATATGATGACGCGGTCCTTCTCGGACTTGTTCATGGTGGTCATTGGAGCATTCCTTGTAGCTGGTGCGCCGTTATTCCGGGCGCCGAAGGGGTCTGTTGATCTCGTCGCGCAACCCCTGAGTGCCCAGGCGCAAACCGCCCAGACGGCCCTCAGGGGCCGATAAGAAGCAGAAGCCCGCCAAGAAGGAGGGTGGGCTTGGACGCAGCCGGAGCAGCCTGGGAACCAACGGCAACAGCCGCCCCACCCTGAACTCCACACATGTTGCCGCGAATCGACATTGCCAGACCCTGAGAAGTGCTGATCCTCGGCCAAAACCATTGACGCTTGGTTGCCGCAGGACGCCTTCCGGGCTCCGTTCTAGACGACAACGGCCCAAAACCGCAATGCCAAAAGATGGTCAGCGGGACTGACCTAAATGGGAATTCCATGTCGGCTCTGATGCTATCACCCGCGAAGCAAGTTCGTAGCCCGGAACTACAGCCACAACCTCTGACGTCGTCACCCGCGAAGGCGGGTGATCCAGTATCCCAGGGCATCCATGTTTTTCCGAAGCGCCCGGCTTACTGGATTCCCCGCCTTCGCGGGGAATGACGGTCGTTGTTGGAGCGGCGCTATGCCCTGCCTACTTCGCTTTCGCCACCGCCTTCTTCACCACCGCGACCTTCTTGTCCTCGTCCTCCAGCGCCTTGCGGATCTGCTTGAACTGTTCCAGCGAGGCGGGATCGACTTTCGGAAATTTCAGGTCGAGGCTTTCCAGGGCGCTGACGATCGCCGAGCCGATCACGACGCGGGCGAACCATTTGTGATCGGCCGGCACCACGTACCACGGTGCCGCAGCGCTCGAGGTGTGGCGGATCATCTCCTGATAGGCGGCCTGGTATTTGCCCCACAGCGCGCGCTCGCTGATATCGGCCATCGAAAATTTCCAGTTCTTGGCAGGCTCTCCCAGCCGCTCGAGGAAGCGTTCGCGCTGCTTCTCGCGGGAGACGTTGAGGAAGAATTTCAGGACCACGGTGCCGTTGCGCGTAAGGTAATTCTCGAACGCGGAGATATCCTGAAAACGCTCGCGCCAGATGTTCCGGGTGACGAGCTTCGGCGGGATCTTCTGCTTGGTGAGGATTTCCGGATGCACCCGCACCACCAGGCACTCCTCGTAATAGGAGCGGTTGAAGATGCCGATGCGGCCGCGCTCCGGCAGCGCGACCGTGCTGCGCCACATGAAATCATGATCGAGTTCGTGCGATGTCGGCTGCTTGAACGAGGTGACTTCGCAGCCCTGCGGATTGACGCCGTCGAACACGCTCTTGATGGCGCTGTCCTTGCCGGCGGCGTCCATGCCCTGGAAGATCAAGAGCATCGACCAGCGGTTCTGCGCAAACAGCTTCTCCTGGAAGCCGCTCAGCCGCTTGCGGTTCGCCTTCAGGATCTTCGCGCCCTCCTCCTTTTCCATGCCGCCCTTCTCGGCGGGCGGGTGCGATTTCAGGTGGAATTCTTTGGAGCCATCGACCCGGAACGGCGCTACGAAGGGTTTCAGTTCGGCCGCCAGCGACGGCGGAGGCTTGATGCTCATGGCTTGCGGTCCTTGATCACACGCCGAAATACTGCTCGATGAACGCCGTGACGAAGTTCGGCATCGCCGCGGAAATATCACCTTTGCCGCGGACCAGGTGGATCGCCGCGAGTTCCGGCTCCTGTTGCTGCGCCAGGTTGGCCTCGATCCGCGCCCGCAGCGCTTCGCCCGGCAGATCGACATGCAATATCCGCATCAGGGCGGCCGACGGGCCGGTGAAGATGCAATCCCAATGCGGATCGGCGCGATAGTCGGAAGGCGCGAGTCCGGTTTCCTCGTCGACCTCGCGGGCGACGCTGCCCTCGATGTCGAGTATCTTGCCCCTCGCATCTGTCCTGACGTCGTCGAGGTCGGGGGTCCCGGCGGGAAAATAGATCCGTCCGGCATTCGCCGTATGGCCGCCCATTTCGCCGAGCGCGAACGCGCCGTCGTTCGAAAGCAGTGCGCCCATGCCGAAACCGTTGAACACGTCGGGGTCGGGAAAGCCCCAGTCGCGCCAGGCGAGAAAACTGGCGAAATCAGTCTCGAAATATTCCGCGGCAAAATGCGAGTCCGCAAAGCGCGGATTGCGTCCGAGCAGCACACGGCCGTTCCACAAGCCCGGCAGCTTCTGCTTTTTGGCTTCGAAATGCACATCGATCTCGGCGCGCCGCGTGGTCGCAAACGGCCACGGCCATGGCTCGACCCGCAGATCCAGCGTGGCGACGCGATGGATGATGGGCGTCATCGCGGGGTTTCAGATCGCAAGACGAGACGTCGAAGCACTTTGTTTCGCATTCATTCCTGTCTTGTCCGGGCGGCCCGATCGCAGCGCACGATAGAGCAGCGCGCAGCCCTTGAGAAGGCAACTTTGGTGCCTCTGGTCAATCGACGCGCAATTACCTAAACAGCATCGATAACAAACGTTAAAAAGGGAGGACATCTCATGAACCGTATCGCCACCGCGCTTTCGATCGCAGCCGCCTTCGCCGCCGGCTGTGCCGTGACGCATCTGTCGCGCCCGGCCCTCGCCGCCGACAACATCACGGCGCAAATCATCCACACCCAGGACCTCTCCGGCGACGGAATCAGCCCGGCCAATGCCGGCGGCATGCACTCCAAGACTTTTGTGGCCGTCGACGGCGCCACGGTTTCGATTCAGGAGGGCAATCCTCCCAAGCACCTGCATGCCAACTCCAACGAGATCCAGTACATACTCGACGGCACCGGCACGATCTGGCTCGGCGACAAGGAAGTGCCGATCAAGCCCGGCGACCTCATCATCATCCCCAAGGGCACCCCGCACGGCGGCACCAAGGCCGACAGCAAGCCGATCAAGGCGCTGGCCATCAAGACGCCCCCGCAGGCTCCCGACGATACCAAGCTGCTGAATTGAGGAATACCAATCTTCGTCGTCCCCGCGAAGGCGGGGACCCATAACCCCTGGCGCTCATCGTGGCGGAAGACTTCTGCCGCGGTGCTGAAACGAGAGGACACGGCGTATGGGTCCCGGCGTTCGCCGGAACGACATATCGCATCGCATCACGGCTTCGAAAACGTGCCAATCAAACCCGTCGCCAGCTTGGAATGACCGTCGAGCGCCTTGATCAGTTCGTCGCGGGTGAGACCCGGCGCGAGCGCCTTGGGGTCGAGATCGGTCGCGATCAGGGTGAAGGTGTAGTGATGTGGCGCGCCGGCCGGCGTGCAGGGCCCGGAATAGAAGCCTACCCCCTGCGTGCTGGTGCCGCCAACATATTTGTCGCTCGCTTTCGACACTTCGCCCTCGGCAAAACCGGTCACCGTCGGCGCAATGCCATAGGCCACCCAATGGCTGACGCCCCCGGGCGGACGCCCTTCCGGATCGAACATCAATAGCGCCAGGCTCTTGGTGCCCTCGGGAACGCCGCTCCACGACAGCGCCGGCGAAATGCTCTCGCCGACGCAATTGGGATTGGACTTGTTGTTGCCGGCGTTCTTGGTCGCGAGCCGCGCGCCGTCCTTGAAGTCGGGCGACGACAGCGTGAACGCGGCCTGCGCGTTGGCAGCATGGGTGCCGCCCAAGACTGCAAACGTAACGACTGCAAGCGTAACGGCGGCAAGCGTGACGGCGAAAGCCGGAAGTGAACCGCGTACCAGCATGACATCTCCCTTTAATTCTCGAACGTTGGGGTTTTTAACGTTGGAATGCCCGAATATCGCAAGTGTAGTCTCACCGCGTCCGGCAACTCAACCTGTCGCCGATTGGACGTAGCCCTTCAACACCTCACCCTTGAGAACACGCCAAATCTCACGATGAAGTGAGTGAAACCCGCTGTCGCCAGCGCGACCGCCAGGGGCATTGCCGTATCCACCGCATTACCCTCCCGTTTCAGGGGATGCCTTAGCGGGTAACAAGGATAAGTTCAACGCAGAGCCACAGCGTGGTAGTGCTTGACCCTCCCCTGGAGGGGGAGGGTCGGCTCGCATGAAGCGCAGCGAAATGCGAGACGGGGTGGGGTGGCGAAGCAACGGAGCGCGACTTTGATCGTCGTCATCCAGAACATCGCCACCCCACCCCGCCGCTCATTTCATTCGCGTCGACCCTCCCCCTCCAGGGGAGGGTGGGAAGCAAGACCGCATGGCAACCGCCCCTCTGATCGCCTACGCGCATGTCGGCAAGAGCTTTGACGGCGGGCGCGTTTTGGCCGTCAACGACGTCTCGCTCGAGGTCGCCGAGGGCGAATTCCTTGCGATCGTCGGCGGCTCCGGCTCCGGCAAGACCACGCTATTGAGGCTCACCAATCGGCTGATCGATGCCGATCGCGGCCACATCACCGTCGAGGGCGAGGACGTGCGCGCGGCCGATCCGATCCGGCTACGCCGCCGCATCGGCTATGTGTTCCAGAATGGCGGGCTGTTTCCGCATATCAGCGTCGCCGGCAATATCGGGATCACGCCCAAGCTATTGGGCACGCCGGCTTCCGAGATTTCATCGCGCGTCGATGAACTGCTCGACCTGGTGC
>CAJCIA010000232.1 GCA_903970275.1 Betaproteobacteria bacterium | reverse complement strand
CCCCATTCCCGGCCAGGATGAGTGCAGAAGGTAGCCGGCGTCGGCCCGACGCCGGGGCGCGCCCGCGAGGTGAGATAGGACACCAAGTTTCGGGCGCGCGTCTCGAGGAAGCGGAATGAAAAGCGAAGGAGGCGCGGGGATCACGGCGCGGAGATGGCGCGGGGGATTCAGTTCATGTGGCCGCGACCGGCGTCGAGCCGACGCCGGCTACCTGCGGGATTTCCACCCCGAGCGGCGGAAAAGAGTGTCTTATTTTTTCGACTTCGCGGCGCTCTGCTCAGGATGAAGGGTCCTCTACAGATTTCCAACGAGGGCGGGCCAGGGACAGCCCCGGGCATGCCAACGTCTCTCGCCGTTCCTCGGCGGTCATAGACCGCCGCTACAAACTGCGACCGCTACGCCAGCTTTTCCCGAATCAATTTGTACACGCTTGCGAGATCGCTGGGGTGCACGCGCGTTTCCGCCGTGGTGGTCATGAAGTTCGCGTCGCCTCTCCAGCGGGGGACGAGGTGGACATGCAGGTGCGCGGCGATGCCCGCTCCGGCCGCCGCGCCGATGTTGATGCCGACATTGAAACCATGCGGATGGATCGCCGCGGTCACCGCCTGCTTCATCTGGCGCAGCATGGTCATGAGCTCGAGCAGTTCCGCGTCGTCCAGCTCATCGAGATCGCCCGTCGCGCGGTAGGGCACGACCATGAGGTGGGCCGTGTTGTACGGATAAAGGTTGAGCAGCGCGAAGCAGGTCTTGCCGCGCGCGAGCACGTAGTTCGCCTCGTCCTCGGAACTACGCGCGATTTCCGCAAAGACGTTGCCCTTGCTCGCATCCTGCGGATGGCCCACGTAGAGATTGCGCCACGGCGCCCAGAGGTGTTCCATGAGGCAACGTTCGCACGCGCGTCATGGCAAGCAATCCGAAAGCAATCCCGATCCATCTCCTCTACGGCAGTGACGAGGACGCGGTGAAGAAGGCCGCCGCCGCGCTGCTTGAGACGCTGAAGCCCGAGGACGCGATGAACTTCGAGACGATCGACGGCCGCGCGGACAACGTGGAGGGCGTTACGCAATCGATTCAGAAACTGCGCGAGGCCATCCTCACCCTGCCGTTCTTCGGCGGCGGCAAGCTGGTGTGGTGGAAGTCGGTCAACTTCCTGGACGATCACGGCCCCGGCCGGCATGAGTCGGTCAAGGAGGCGCTGGAGACACTGCTGCCCGATCTTGCCCAGGTGGACGGCACCTCGGTCACGCTGGTGATCACCGCGCTCGGCCTGCACAAGGGCAAGGCGTTCAGCAAGGCGCTGCTCAAGCGCGCGCAGGCCAAGGCATTCGACCAGCCGACGATGCGGGACAACAGCGAGGAGAGCATCATTTTTGAGATCGAGCGGCGCATGAAGGCGGCCGGCCTCAACCCGGGCCAGGACGCGGCGGAGCGATTCTTTCTCGCCACGCGGCTCGACACCTCGCTCTGGGCCTCGGAGATCGAGAAGCTGGTCGTGTTCATGGGCGGTGACAAGCGCGAGCTGACGCGCGAGGACGTGGACAACCTGATCGGCAAGACGCGCGAGGTGATCGTGTGGGATTTCTGCCACGCCGTGCTCTCGGGCGAGGCGAAGGCGTCGCTGGAATTGCTCGGTGCGCTGCTCGCGCAGGAGGAGAGTGAAGTTGGCATCCTCATGCTGCTCGCGGGCCAGGTGCGGCTGGCCGCGCTGGGCGCCGCGCTGCGCGAAAATAGCCTGATGCGAATCGCGCGGCGCGGACCTGCCGCCGTGGCGGAAGTCACGTCGGGGGGCGAGGCTTATCTCCCACGCAAAAAAACGGGCGAGCCGATCAGCACCTACATGCTGGGCCAGGCCGCGCAGCGATCGCAGCTCCGCACGGCGACGTTTTGGTTCGCCGCCTTGCGTCGCCTTTACGTCACGCAGCGCCATATGCTGACGGGCCGCGGCGACAAGCGAGGATTGCTCGAATTGGCTGTTTTGGAGATTGTCGCGGAGAAGCAGGTAGCTACGCTCTAGCAAGAATTGTAGGAAAGATTGCACGCTTCCCCGGTAAAATGTTTGACGCCGCGCCCCCCGGGAAACTACAACGAAACCATGGCATTCCCCGCAACGGCGTTTAAGCGGTTGTTCCTCGCGCTCCTCGTCGTCGGCGCCACCGTGACGCGCGTGTGCGGCCAGGCGGCCGATTCGCCGATCAAGTTCCTCGGGCCCGATGCGATCACGACCACGATGGTCGATCCGCCGATCGTCTCTGGCGGCGGCGGCAGCACCTCGCCCACGGGAAACCCGCAGTGGCTCAAGATCGAGTTTCACTACGCCATCGATCCGAAAGGCCCGATTCCCTTTGTCGACGCGGTGCAATTCAACATCACGATGGAAGCGCGCGACCTCTACGCCGCGAATGCGCCGGGCGCCGACGGCGTCGCGGTGGGCCTGACCGGCACGGCGACCTACATCAATGTCGCGCCGACGCGCGATGGCTACGGCGTGTTCTACGTTCATCCCTCCGTCCTCGCCCGGTACGGCTCAAAGCGCGGGCCCGACGATTTTGCGAACAAGTTCAACGTCCACATTGAGGCAATGGTCGCTGGCAAGCTGGCCGATTACTTCGACAAGCGGCCCGATCCCATGGGCGTGAACTGGTACAAGTCGCTGGTGCCGGTGAGCGGAATGATCTATCGCCAAGACCAGTGTTTATTCATGATGGTCGACCCGGGGCGTTATCCCCAGCTCAAGCCGCCGACCCAGTAGGGCGAGCGTACGTTTTTCGCCCCGATCTTTGTCATGGCTTCCGCCCAGAAAATTGTCACGGTTGACGTCGGCACCAGCACGCTCAAGGTGGGCGAGTTTGCGCTCTCGCGCGGCGGCGCGCTGACCCTGCTGCGCTTCGGCGTGTCCGAACTTGGGCTTGATCCCAACAAGGAGGAGAACCGCGGGCCGCATATCACGCAGACGCTTTCCGCCGTGCTCAAGGCCCAGGGCATCAAGGGCCGCGACGTGATGCTTTCGGTTTCCGGCCAGAGCGTCTTCATCAAGTTCATCAAGCTCCCGCCGGTCGCGGCCGACCAGGTGGAGCAGGTGGTCATTTTCGAGGCGCAGCAGAACGTCCCGTTCCCGATTGACGAGGTGACGTGGGACTACCAGATGACGCCCAGCCGCGGCAGCGGGGCGGAAGCCGAGGCCGTCATTGTCGCGATGAAGAAGGACGTGCTCGAGGCGGAGATGGCCGCGGTTGAGGACGCCGGGGTGCGGGTGAGGAAGATCGACGTCGCGCCCTTCGCGCTGCTCAACGCCTTCCGCTACAGCGAGCCGCAGACGGACGATTGCTCGCTCATCATCGACATGGGCGCGCGGTCGACCAACCTGATCTTTGCTGAGAAGTCGAACTTCTGGGTGCGCAACGTGCCCATCGCCGGCAACCAAATTTCGCAGAGCATCTGCAACGAGCTGCAGGAACCCTTCAGCGCGGCGGAGACGCTGAAGAAGGGCAAGGGTTTCGTCTCGCTTGGCGGCGTCTACGCCGATCCCGAGGATGGCGACGCCGCGCGCATCTCGAAGCTGATTCGCTCGACGATGACCAAGCTGCACGTCGACATCAACCGCTCCATCGCGCACTACCGGTCGACTCTCGGCGGCACGGCGCCGAAGCGGGTCTTTCTCACCGGCGGCAGCTCGCAGCTTCCCTACCTCGACCTCTTCATCGCCGACAAGTTGAGCCTGCCGGTCGCGTTCTTCAATCCGCTGCGCAACGTCAATCTGGGTCCCGCGCTCAACTCGACCCAGTTGCAGAAGGATAATTGCTACACCGGCGAGATGGTTGGTCTCGCCTTGCGTCTCGCCGGGAGCTGCCCGGCGGAGATCACGCTCGAGGCGCCCACCCTGGCGGCGCGGGCGGACAAGAAGCGCAAGCAACCCTACTTCTACGCCGGCCTGGTCGCCTGGATCCTGTTGTTCGTCTGCCTCGGTCTTTACTACTGGCAGCAGATCAACCTCGCCACGCAGACGGCCAACCAGCTCCGCAGCCAGACCAGTTCGCTGCAGGGCATGGCGCCGCAGATCGTGAAGCTTTCGGCGCAAAACGATGCGCTGCGCCACACGCTCGACCTTGCCATCAAGCTCGGGCAGGAGAGCAACGCCTGGCCGGCAATCCTCGACGCCCTCAACGCCAAGATGCCGCCCGGGGTTTGGATCACGCAGCTGACTCCCGCCTACGATCCGCGCGCGGAGGCTCCTCCCGCGGGCGCTCGTCCGGGCGGTGCGCGCGGCTTCAATCCGCCTCGGGGCGGGTTCAATCCGGGAAACAACTTTGACGCGGGCAACCGCACGACGGCAGGCCTGGAGGGCTTCGATGCGCCCTCCACGCAAATCAATGTCCTGGTCATCAACGGCCTTTACCACGCCAATGACAAGACCACCGTGGTCGACGCCGCGCGGCTGGGCGACCTGGTTTCCGCGTTGGCCGACCTGCCGCTCTTCGACGTGGACAAGAGCAAGACGAGCGCGACGCTCACCTCCTTCGAGACCCCGGATACGCGGCCCGGCTACTTCGCGCAGGGTTTCTCGATCCATCTCAAGCTCAAGCAGCCGATTGATCTCACGCCATGAAGAATCTCTCGCGATTTGACCTGGCGATGATCATCGCTTTCGTGGTCGTGGCCCTCCTGGGCGCCGCAGGCTGGTATTGGCTTTCCGGCCAGCTGCAGAATGCCACCCAGGACGCCTCCTCGGCGGCGGCCACCTTCGACCAGTATTCCAAAAAGGAAGTCTTCCTGCCGACGTCGACCAATGTGCGCACGCTGCAGGGCAATATCGACGTCATGACGCGCACGCTCGATCCGCTGATCGCAAGCCGGCTGCAGTCGCCGAAGAACATGCTGAAGGATGTGCGCGCGGTCGACACCGTCGACTGGAAGCACGACCTTGATACGCAGGTGGCCAAGCTCAACGCCGCCGCGGCCACCCACGGCATCGTCGTGCCGAAGAATTTCTATTACGGCTTCTCCCGCTACCTCAACACCAACCCCGCGGAGGAGGCGACGGCCGTGCTCAAGCGGCAGCAGATCGGCATCGGCACGATCGCGAACATCCTGATCAATGCGCCGGTCAAGGCGCTCGTGCTCGTGCAACGCTCGGCCGAGGAGGATCCGGCGGGCGAGGACCAGAACCGCGGGGGCGGGTCAGCTGGCCCCAGCGACATCATCGCCAACAAGCGCTCCGTCGAGGCGCCGGGCGGTGTCTACACCACCTATCCTTTCGAGTTCGAATTCGACACCGACACGGAAAGCCTCCGCACCGTGATCAATCAAATCATGCAGTCCGAGTACGTCTTCGTCATCCGCAGCATCCAGGTGCAGAATCAGCGGCTCGATTCGCCGAAGATCGCCGATCTCGATAAAATGGCAGGGGTCAACAACCAGTCCTCGCTCATCGGCTCGTCCCCCGGCGCGGTGGCGCAGCAGGCGGCGCCCACCGTCGGCATCCAGTATCTCTTCGGTGATGAAACGCTGCACGTGCGAATGATGGTCGATCTGATCGACTGGCACGGGATCGCGCAGCCCACGGCGGCCGGCGCGGCCTCCACCGCAACGGGTCACGGTGCGCATCATCACAACGGCGCGGGCGGCGGCCGGCCAGGCGGCAACTCTTCCGGGAACGACGATTGATGAAGAACGCGTTTGAACCCATCGTCCTGGCGGTTTGCCTCGGCCTGCTCGCGCTGGTCGCGGCGGGGCTTGCCTACACGTTTCCCTCCATCGAGGACCTGACCGGCGTCTCCAGCCTCGAGCCCCAGGGCCACGTCCCGGTCGCCGTCAATGAGGACACGCTCAAGGCGCAGGTGGCGCCGCTGGCCAACCCGCAAACGTGGAAGGTGCCGGACGACAACCACCGGCTTTTCCTTTCCGATCGCTATCTCTTCTACGCCTCCCTGTATCCGACCGGAAACTACATCCAGAAGGATGACGGCACGGCGCGCACCCCCGGCGGCGTGCTCATCAGCTGGTATCGGAAATATCATCAGGACATCACCGACCCCAATATCGACCGCGAGGATGCGGACAACGATGGCTTCTCCAACCAGGTCGAGTTCTTCAACGAGTCGCCGATGAGTTCGAAGCCCGATGGCAGCAAGGCCACCAACCCGCTTGATCCGGCCAGCCATCCCACCTTCCTCTCGCGTCTTCGCCTGGAGAAGTTTGACGTGCGGCCGTTCCACATCCGGTTCGTGGGCGTGTCGAATCTTGGCGGCCAGGATCTGTTCCAGATCCAGCTCACCGAAACCGCATCCCAGCCGCCGCTCAAGCGCACGGGCGATGATCTCGGCTACGAGGGGTGGAAGGTCGGCCCCTACACGCACAAGATCGTGAACAAGGAGGATCCCAACACCCACTCGATGGTGGAGGAGGACGACTCGACGCTGGAACTCGATAAGCCCGACATCAGCCGGAAGGTTTTGCTGCCGCTGGGCCAGACGATCAACTCGGAGGAATCGACCGCCTATTTCGTCATGCTCATGCCGACCTTGGTCAATCAGGAAATCAAGGTGGCGCGGGGCAAGACCTTCCAGCTGCCGCTGGGCGGGGCGACCGCCTATTTGTTGCTCGACGTGGCGGATGCCGGTGCCTCGATCCGTGACACGACCAGTGGGAATCCGATTACCGTGCCGAAACTTGATCCGACAGAGTGGAACAATGTTCCCGTTCCCCCCGCCGCAGCTCCTGCTGCAAAATCCCCGTGATCAGGCGCTTGACGCGTTCAACTTTTTTACTTAAAAACTTTTAATTCGGAGACATTTGAATGAATCGAACCCCTAGTCGCGCCGTTGTCACGTGCTCGCTTTTGCTACTCTCTCCATTTTGGGCGAGGATGGCGGACGCTCAATCGACCACGACCACCACAACGACCACGACGCAGGTGACGACCAGCGCGCAAGCCGCCCGTTCCGCAGCCGAACATCGGCATCGAATGGCGCTGGCGGCCCGTCAGTCGGTCATCGATGGTGAAAAGCTTCTCTCCATTTATAATTACGATGCGGCAGCAGACCGCTTCCAGTACGCGCTTGATGCGCTGGCACCCGGCGGCCAGGCTCCCGAGCTGTACAATCGCGCGGAGTCGGACCTCGCGCTGGCCAAGGAAGGTCAGGCTCACCAGTTGGCCACGCAAAGCAAGTTCGCTCAGGCCGCCTCGCTGGTCGAACAGGCCATCGCCCTTCAGCCGGACGATCCCCGCTATCAACACGATCTCGACGACCTGAAGAACCAGCAACTGGTTTACGAGAAGCAGGTCCACAACCCCGAAGGAATCGTGGGCAACCCCGCCGTGACCGAAGATCTCAAGGATAAGATCGGCGCGGTGCAGAAGCTTCTCTTCGAAGGCGATGCCTACTTTCGCACCGGCCAGTACGAGCGGGCGGAGAACACTTTCTCCAAGGTGCTGATCCTCGATCCTTACAACAAGGCAGCGCGCGATGCCATGGCGCACATGGAGCGCTTCCGCTTCCGCGCGGCCAACCTGCGCCGGGAGGAATATCGCGACGAGGCGATGCTCAAGGTCAACCAGGAATGGTCCGAGGCCATCTCGCCAGACATCGTCGTGCCCGAGACCACGCAAAACGCCGCGGTCGAGCCCTCCAACCGCGCGGACATCACCCGCAAGCTTCAGTCCATCATCGTGGACAAGATCAACTTCGACAAACTCGACGTCGCCAGCGTCGTCCAGTTCCTCAATGCAAAGAGCAAGGATCTCGATCCCCAGCACGTCGGCATCAACTTCGTGCTCAACCTAAACCAGGAAACACCTCCGGCCACTCCTGCTGGAGGGGCTCCTGCGGCTCCCGCGGCTGGGGCTGCACCTGCTGCTGGCGCGGCGACTCCCCCACCTGGTCCGATTCACCGCGCAGTCACCATTCAGCTCGAAAACGTCCCGCTCTCTGACGTTCTGGGTTACATCATCCAGCAGACCAACCTGCAATATTCCGTGGACGACTACGCCGTCTACCTGCGGCCATCGATCGACGAGGGTCAGGCGCTTACCGTCCGCACCTTTCTGGCGCCGCCCAACTTCTTCACCAGCTCGGGCGGTCTCCGTGTTTCCGCGGCCACCTCGCCGGACGCTCCGCTGACCGTGGAGGATGTGCGCAGCGACGTGACGCAGGAACTGAAGAACCGCGGCATTCACTTTCCCCCCGGCGCGACCGCCGTCTTCCTGCCCGGCTCGAGCAAGCTGGTCGTGCGCAATACGCCCGAGCAGCTCGATCTCATCGCCAACCTGATCGAGCAGGAGAGCAAGCCGACGCCGCAGGTGCAGATCGAGGCCAAGCTGGCCGAGTTCACCGACACGGCGCTCAAGTCGCTCACGTTCAATTACATTGCGGGCTTCCACGGCGCCCTCAGCGGCGGCGGTGGTCCCGCCGGTGTGGTGCCGGGTGGTGGTTTCGTAACCAGCACCGGGCTGCGGGACGCCAACTTCTCGGGGACAACCATCAGCCCGGCCGAAGGAGGATCAGCAACGGGCGGGCTGACAGTCAACGGCATCGATTCGCTGATCGCTCAAAATACCTCGTCCACCACTTCATCAGCAGTGTTCCCGCTCACTCAACAGTCGTACATTGCCAACCGGCCCAACCAGTTGACGGTAGGCGGAATCATCGATGGCATCGGGTTCTCGGCCGTGGTTCAGGCGATCAATAACATGACCGGTGTGGACTTGATTTCCGCCCCGACCGTGACCACGCAAAACAACCTTAAGGCAAACATTGATATCGTGCGTGAGTTCCCCTACCCCACGAGTTTCGAAAAGCCCAAACTTAGTAATACCCAGGTCCAGTATTCGTCGGGAAAGTTTGGTCCGCAGCCTTTTTCCGACACCACCTTTACGCCGGGTGCCGGCGCTGGCGGCGGCGGATTGTTTACCACCGTCTTTGGCGTCAATACGTATCCCCTTACGCTAGCCATTCCTCCCACGCCTCGAGAGTTTGTCACTCAAGATGTCGGTGTCAGCCTGGAAGTGAAGCCCACGACCTATCCCGACGAGCGGATCGACTTGGACATCACCAAGGCCTCCGTGACGGACTTTGATGGCTTCATCGACTACGGCGTTCCCATCACGACCAAGCTCGAAGCGGAAACCGATCCCACCTCGCTGACGCCCGGCACGATCAACCAGCCGGTCTTCAGCATTCGCTCCATGGTTACGCGCCTGCAAATCCTCGATGGCCAGACGGCGGTGCTCGGCGGTCTGCTGCGTGAGGACACTCAGGAGATCAACGACAAGGTGCCGGTGCTAGGCGATCTTCCGTTGGTCGGTCGGCTTTTCCAAAGCAAGGTCTCCCAGCGCATCAAGCGCAACCTGCTCATCTTCATCACCGCGCGGCTGATCAAGTCCAATGGCAAGCCGGAGTACATCAAATCGTACGAGGCCGAGCCGACCGACGTGGAGGAGGCGCTTCCTGCGCCTGCCGCCATGGGCCCGGGCGTCTCCCTGCCACCTCTTCCGCCCGAGGAGCCCGGTTCTTGAGCCTTATCCCTCTTTTCGACATGAAGAAAGTCCTCCTTTTCCTCGCCTTGTCCGCCTCGGGTGCTATTGCCCAGGTCCCGGCGCCCAATGTTCAAACCCAGGCTCCCGTCGGTGGCAACACGCCGCCTTCCTCGCCGGGCCAGACCATGGGCGCGCCGTTGCCCGATACCAACGCCCCCCCCACGGCAACCCAGACCTCCGGTCTGCTTTCGCCGCCGCCGGATAATCCGCCGGTCGTCAGCACCACGCCGGTCAAGCCTGCACCCGCGCCGATCGCGCCCGCGGTCACGCATACCACCACCACGGCAGGTTCCACGGTCACGGGTGCTCATCACATGAGTGGCTCCGAAGTCAGGCGGCTCAACGAGCAGGAAATCATCCGCCGGCAGGAGTTGGTCTTCCGCGCCGACCAGGAAATGGCCCAGGGCCGCAAGGACGAGTTGGGCCAGAAGTTTCCCGATGCCCGGGCTCATTATCTCTTCGCCGTACAAGCTTACGGATCGATCTCGCATCGCAGCGATTCCTTCCAACGCGCCGCCAATGGCCTGGACCGCGTGGACATGCATTTGTACGACGACGCCCTGCAGGCTGGCGACACGCCGCGCGCCAAGATGCTGATCGACGAGGTCGTGCTCTATAATCCGGACGATAAAATCGCGCTGGAAAAGCAGGCCCGCACCAACGAGGCGATCAATAATCCGAACGACACCCATATCCTCGGCAATCCCGCGGTCACCCCGGGCCTGATTAAGCGGGTGAACGAGATCAACGATCTTTTTGCTCAGTCGGAGCAGTTCCGTCGCACGGGCCAGTACGACGAGGCGGAAGCCCGCCTCAAGCGCGTGCTTGGCATCGATCCGTACAACATGACCGCCACGCGGTTGCTTGAGCGGATCGTCGCGGAGAAGAACGATTATGCGGAGCATGCCCGCGAGGAAATGCGGACGGAGCGGCTCCGCCAGGTCGAGGAGACCTGGTACCAGCCGATCACCAACAAGGACACGGTCATCACCGCGCAGGAAGAGCAGGCGCCGATCAGCGCGGCCTCCAACTTCGACATCGACCAGAAGCTCAAGTCCATCTTCCTCTCGCTTGACTTCACGGATGTGACGATCGAGCAGGCCACCAGCTTCCTCTATACGGAAAGCAAGCGCCTCGATGAGCCGACCCACAAGGGCATCCCCTTCATTATCCAGCCGGATGCGTCAAGCTCCGCCAAGTCCATTACGCTTTCGCTCAACAATGTGCCGGTGGTCGAAGCCCTGCGCTACATCTGCCAACTCGCCAACGTGAAGTACAAGGTGCAGGACTATGCCGTCTCCATCGTGCCCTTCTCGGCCAGTACGGAAGACCTGATCAGCCGCACTTTCGTCGTCCAACCCAGCTTTGTCGCGCCCCCGGAGACGACCCCGGCCGCCGGCGCGGCCGATGCCGCGGGTGGCGGAGGAGCCAATGTGCGGCCCATCGCCCCCATTGCCGGCGCGGACACGTCCGCGGTCAATGATGCCAACAGTGTCCAATCGGTGCTCGAGGCCAAGGGCGTCAGCTTCCCGCCCGGCGCCAGCGCGGTCTACACGCCGGCGACGAACACGCTCACCATTGTCGACACCGCCGATCAGATGGAGTTGATCGAGGAGTTGGTCAACGGCGCCCAGGCGCCCACCCTCATGGTGCGCATCGCCACGAAGTTCGTGGAGATCAACCAGACCGACCTCAACGACCTTAGCTTCAATGGTGCCTTCAACTTGCTCGGCATCAGCGCGACCTCGCCTCTAGGACTGGGCCTGGCCTCGACCTCACCCACCGTGCTGACGACGCCCTCCGCCGCGACGGCCCTCCCAGGCGCCAATGCGTTCGCTCCGGATAGCATCGATCAGTTGATCACCCCGACCAACCTGACCGAGAATCAGATCAGCATCCGGGGCAGCCTCAGCGGTCTCCAGTATGCGGCCGTCATCACGGCCCTCTCCCAGAAGCGGAGCTTCGACCTGCTTTCCGAGCCGACGGCCATGACCAAGAGCGGCGAACAGGCGACAATGGAAGCCATCCGCGTCTTCCCGTATCCGGTTGCCTTTGATCCGCCGGAACTGGTCACCTTGAGCAACACCGGAACGCTGGTGACCAACACCATCTCGCCGCCTACCGTCATCGCGACCACGCCGACTGACTTCAAGCGCCGCGACATCGGGGTGCGCCTGGTCATCAAGCCGCAGATCACAGCCGACGACAAGACGGTTGACCTTTCGCTCTTCCCCGAGGTCACCGACTTCGAAGGGTTCATCGACTACGGCTCGCAGGTCAACGTGGGCAATCCTGACGGTACGACCTCGCTTCTGTCGCCCAACAACATCAACCAGCCCGTGTTCAACACCCGCCGTATCACCACCAAGGTGTTGATCCACGACGGCTCGACCGTGGTCCTCGGCGGCTTGATTCGAGAGGATCTGCAGACCGTCAACGACAAGGTGCCGATCCTGGGCGACATCCCGCTACTCGGCCGCCTGTTCCAGTCCAAGGCGACGCAGAGCATAAAGCGTAACCTGATCATCTTCGTCACGGCGAACATCTATCAGAACGACGGCGAGCTGCTGAATCCGCCTGCGCCGGTCGACGCGGTCGACGTGCTGACGGGCAAGTCGGCGGCCTATACCGGACCTCCGCCCAGCCCGTAATTCACGGGAGGGCGGAGAAGCTTTGACATTCCGCCGGGATAGGTAATCCTAGCCCTATGCTAGGTTGGTCTCTCAGCCCCAAACCCGACGATATTTTCTTTTTCGCGGCCATTGCCGCCGTGGCCGCGGGTACCTCGCTCGCCGTTTTTCTGGCTTGTTTCTTCTGGTTCCGGCGTGAACAGCGCCGCCTGCAGGCTCGCATCCTGGCCTCGGTGGACCGCGACGGCTTTGCCTCGCTGGATCAGCCGAAGACGGGCGAGTTGGTCGCGCAGTTCCGGGCCAAGCAGGGCCGGCAAGTCATCTCCGTACTGGAAGCCGACGGCAAGCGCTTCCTGCATGTTGACGGCGAGATTTCCGCGCCGGAGCGGGCCAAGATGGTCCGGTATTTGAAGTCCGAAGGCTTCATGTCGTAGCGGCCTCACGTTCGACCCTCGGACGTTTGTCACTTTCCGCAGTGTAACTGCGGTCCGCTTGCAAAGGCGGCCGTGCCGCGCATATTGCGGCAGAAAAGGAACCTATGTTTGGACTGATTATTTTAGGCGTCACCCTCGCGCTCTCGCTGGGGGCAATGGGTTATCTGAAGAGCGTCTACGCGCGCAACTCCCAAGTCCCGGTTGCGTCCGGGCTGACCGGGGCCCAAACCGCGGCGCGGATCCTGCAGGCGGCCGGCATCCACGATGTCGAGATCGTGGAAGGAGAGGGTTTCCTCGGCGATCATTACGACCCGCTGAACAAGAAGCTGGTTTTGTCCCCAGACAATTACGAGGGCACATCCGCGGCGCAGATCGGCGTGGCGGCGCACGAATGTGGCCACGCCCTCCAGCACCAGCAGCATTATGCGCCCCTGCAGATTCGCATGAGCGCGGTCTACGCGACCAATTTCGCAAACAGCGCTGTCTCGCTGGTTGTCTTCGCCACCGTCTTCTTCCATCTCATCAGCCCGTATGTGGCCACCTGGGTTCTGGCGCTCTGCTTTGGAATCATCATGGGCTTCAATCTCATCACGCTGCCGGTGGAGTTCGACGCAAGCCACCGGGCCAAGGTGGTGCTGCAGCAGTTGGGCATCGTCCGGCCCGGGCCCGAAGCCCAGGCCGTCAATCAGACGCTCAACGCGGCGGGGCTGACCTACGTCGCGGCCTTTGTCGGCTCGTTGCTGCAGTTCGTTTATTACCTAATGATGATCAACAACCGGCGGAATTGAGTTCGTTCCGAGGCGCACTGCTTTCAATCACGGAGCGGGCAGCCTGATCCAATCCTGCGGCGCGACAGAAAAGCGAAGTTCACTTCCGACTGGGCGAGATGCCGGTGACCAGATCTTGAGCGGCTCCGCCCCCGGCAGCTCGACCAGCAACTCCGCCCGGCTCCCGAGAAAGCGCGCGTGGCGCACCACCACGGAGGCGCCACTCTCGCCCATCCGGGCCGATTCCGGCCGAAAGCCCGCGAGACCGTTGCCCGACAGGCCAAGAGCGGCCCGCCACAAACTGTCCGCCGGCACCCAGTTGATCTCGCCCATGAAGCGCGCGACGAACTCCGTCGCGGGCCGGCGATAAACTTCCTCTGGCCGGCCGATCTGCTCGAGGCGCCCGGCGTTCATGACCCCGAGACGGTCGCAGAGCGACAGCGACTCCTCCTGGTCGTGCGTGACGTAGAGGCAAGTCAGCCCGGTCTCCTGCTGGATGCGGCGAAGTTCCTCCCGGAGCTCGAGGCGCAGGCGGGCGTCGAGGCTGGAGAGCGGCTCGTCGAAAAGCACGAGGTCGGGTTGCGCGGCCAGCACCCGCGCCAACGCCACACGCTGCTGCTGGCCGCCGGAAAGCTGCGCCGGCTTGCGCTCCGCGAGGTCGGAAAGTCGTGTCGTGGCCAGGGCGCGCCGAACGCGTTCCAGCGTCTCGGGTGTCGCGACGCCGCGGGCGCGCGGGCCGTAGGCCACGTTGTCGAAGACGGTGAGGTGCGGCCAAATGGCAAAATGCTGGAAGACCATGGCGGCCCGGCGGTCCTGCGGCGGCACGTCGTTCATGCGGCGCTCGCCAAAGAGGATGTCGCCGGCGTCCGGCGGCGTGAACCCGGCGATCATGCGCAGGATCGTCGTCTTCCCGCAGCCCGAGGGACCAATGAGTCCCAGAATCTCACCGGCACTAATCTCGAAGGACACGTCCTCCACCACGGCCCGCGCGCCGGCGAAGGCTTTCGTCAAATGCCGGACGGTGACGTTCATGGCCGGGCCGTCTCGATCATGGTTTCGCGGTAACGCCGCAGCGCGTCGTTTTGCCAGCCGGCGACGAGCGCCGCCCGCTGGACTGGATCGTGAATGGCGGCATCGGCCAGCAGTTGCGCCTCCGTGCACGGCGGGGCCAGCCAGCCGGGAAGCAGGTCGGCGCGCTGGGGTGAAGCGTTGAGCGCAGTCCAAGCGCGCACCAAGTCGTCGTGCGTATCGATCATGCAGGCGGCGATGAGCAAACTGAGCACCGAGCGCCGCCTCGCGCCGAGCTCCTCGGAATAGCGCAGATCGGTCGGCAGGGTAAATGGGTTGTCGTGCACGGGCGTGACGCCCGCCAGCTCGGTGTAGAGGGCCGGGCAGACGCTCATCCGATTGATCACCGCCTTCGTTGCGCCGCCCGGCGCGCCCTTGGGCAGCATCCACAGGAGCTGCCCCGGCCGACCAAGCACGAATTGGAGGAAATGCTGCGCGACTTCCGCGTGTGGCGGATTTTTTAGCACGGCGATCGAGTCGGGATTGATCACTGTCTCGCCCTGCGGCAGCACGAAGCTGACGTTCTGCGGCCCGTAATAGCCGACCTGCGCCTGCCCGTAGCTGTCGATGGCCACGCCGTAGACCGCGTCGCCCAGGCCGACTTCCACCACGCTGGCCGCCGAGGAGCCCAGAAACGTGCGCGTGTTGCCGCTTATCTGCATGAGCACGGCCCAGCCCCGTTCCCAGCCAAGCGCCTGGAGGATGGTCTCGTAGATGGAGAGCGCGCTGCTGGAAGCGCGCGGATCGCAGGCGGAAATCCACCCGGCGAGGCGCGGATCGGCCAGGTCGCTCCAGCGCCGGGCGGCGGGCAGCCCCAGCACACCGCGGGCGCGCTCGTTCGTCACGATGCCAAAACCCGAAAGCGAGGCGCCGAACCATTCCATGTCCGGATCGCGAATCGCCATGCCGTTCAGGGCGGGAGGAATTGCCGCGAGCACATCCGCCGGCAGTTCCACGCGGCTGAGCAGGCCGTCCTTCTTCAGCTCGAGAAATGGGTCGATGCCGCCGCCGTAAAGAACATCGATGCCCGAGGTGGCGTGCGCCGCGTATTCGCCGCGTAGGAACCGGATGATCTGCGACCCGCCGCCGCCCAGCTCACGCCAGCGGATCACCGCGGGCTGGCCGAAGGTCTTCTTGTGCCACGCGGAAAACGCGCGCGAAGTCTCGTCGCGAATCCCCTCCCAGTGCGGCGAGATCACCACTACCTCGGCCTCCGCGCCGCGAGCGGAATGAAGCAGCGCCAACACCAGCGCCAACGGCAGGAAAATCCGGGCGGCGGCGGGCATGCGCCCGACACGGTAAACCGCGCATGGATCGATGTAGCGAAAAATCGCCACCGCTCGCGCAAGCCCTATACTTTCGGTGTGATCACCGAAACCCGTCTGCGCCTGCGCCGGATCGCGCGCCGCATCGGCTGGAGCACGCTGGCGCTGCTTGCCACGCCGGTGGTCATCGCCTTCATCTGGCTCCGCTTCTTCGGGCTGCCGCTCTCGACGAAGAACTACCTGCTGTCGGAAATTCAACGGCGCCACGTGCTGCCCTATCCGGTGGCGATGGATCGCTTGCTGCTCTCTCCCACGGGCGCGCTGCTCGCCGACAAAGTCACCGTTTACCGCGACGCCTCGCGCAGCGAGACGCTCCTCTATGTCGACCAGGTGCGCATTGGAATTGCGTGGCTCAGCTGGTGGCGCGGTCGCGGCATCGTCAACAGTGCGACTATTGCCAACGCTGACGTGCGTCTGCCCATCGGCCCGACGGAGACGGCCGAGTTCCGTAACGTGAACGCCGATTTCGCCTTCGACGGCCGGGACATCCGCATCGACAACGCGCAGGCCCGCTTCCTCAATTTGGAGCTCGGCGTGCGCGGCATCATCCATAACGAGGGTTTTCAGCCCGCCCTCACGCTCACGCCCGAACAGCGCAAGCAGCAGGTTGCCGCGCGCGAGGACATCTTTCGCTCGGTCAAGAAGGCGCTCGCCGACATCGCGAGCCCACAGCCGCTCGACGTGGAGCTCGACTTCGAGACCAGCACGCGCGACCTCGTCGGTGGCCGGGCCGATTTTTCCATCGACGGGCAGAACCTCGCCTGGCGCGGTGCGCCCGTCAGCGAATTCGGCATCCACGGCACGCTGGGCGATGGCGTGGTGAACCTGAACGAGTTCAAGATCGGCCTGGAGCGCGGCGAGCTCACTGCCTACGGCGCGTGGAACCTGGGGGAGCATTCGGCCGTGCTCCAGTTCACCTCGTCGATGGACTTCACCACCTTCGCGCCCGCGTTTCCGGGCGCGCTGGGCAACGCGCTCGACCGCCTCGACTTCCCGCAGGACGCGCCGGCCATGACCGGGCGCGTGCGCTTCGACCTGCGCAACGGCTTCCATGCCGACGTGCAGGCCGATCTCGACTGGCGCAACTTTACCTTCAACGGCGTCAACTTCACGCAGCTCACCGTCCCGCTCGCTTACGACGGCAAGCGCCTGCTCATCCCCGGCCTCAAGCTCGCGGGCAGCGCCGGCAATGTCGATCTCGAGTTTTTATACGACCACACGCAGGACGCGCCGACCCTGCAGGGCAAGATCGATTCCACTCTCGACCCAACCATCCTCAAGGGCGTCTTCGGCCCCGGCTTCGACAACTTCCTCGCCAGTTGCTCCTTTCCCCAGGGCGGCCCGCACCTCACCGCCACCGCCGTCGGCAATGCGCTCAA
>CAJCIA010000231.1 GCA_903970275.1 Betaproteobacteria bacterium | reverse complement strand
CGGTAAATTCCCACGTGTTACGCACCCTTTCGCCACTCAATTTACCAAGTTATTGCTAACTCGATAAATCGCGTTCGACTTGCATGTCTTATCCACGCCGCCAGCGTTCGTTCTGAGCCAGAATCAAACTCTCCGTTAATTCAAGCACTTCATTGCTGAAGGACTTGATCATTATCAAAGATTTTGCCCTTTCCCTCGGCAAAGAGGGCGGGTTCTTCTGACCTTATCGGTCAAAACTTTGTTACTCTTGCACCCACTTTTCCCAGGCTTTGATACCTAGTCGAGTGAATGCAGATCTCAACGTTCCGCACAATTCAATCTATTCGCTGTCTTACTTTGTTTCTTCCACCGTGGTTTCAAGCGCGGCTAACTGTTGTCGTTTGCGCCCCACGGTTCCGGTAATGTCATCAAAGATCACAGACGCATGCTGTCGGCTGATCGAGTCGGTTGTTGCCAACCTTCCCTCTCCGCGCCACCGAATCGCCGCTTTCGCGAATCATCCGCCGACGCGCCGCCCGTTGTCCATCCTTCTGAGTTTAACCGCAGAATTCTGTCCTCCGGACGATGCCCGAGACAAGCTCGCCCTTTTTATGCTTCGATCTCGTCGAAGCGGGCCGCTGAAGTCTCAAACTGCACCATCTAACCCCGTTTCGGGGTGGAGGATGAAAGTATCAAAACGGGAGCAGGGGTCAATAGCTTTTTGAAGAATTTTCTTATAGCGGGCTCAAATCGCGTTTTCAGAGGTAAAATTGTCCGAAAATGAGGTTCTCATATGCCGGCGGCAGAAAGAATTTGCAGATTTATTTGCCGAAGATGAGCTCGAAAGGCTTTTGAGTGCCCGAAATTGGGTGGACTTGGTGGATCTGATACCCCGGAAAGTCAAAAGCTTCCTCAGGAAGAATAGCGAAGAAACGAGCATTGTGATCTCTCTGCAGGGCTCTCCCAGAGGCTAGCGCGGCAGGAATACAGCGTTGCTCGTGCCATGGAAGGCTTCGCGCCAGGCGGGGCTCTTGAGGAGGAGGGGGTAAACGGGCGCTTTTTCGGGCACGAGGATGGCGTCGGGCTTTGGCTGGGTGAGGAGGTCGAGGCTTTCGGGTTGGGCGTTGTAGAACTGGTCGACGCGGAGGAAGGTGGCGGGCTTATAGACGAGGTCGTAGCGGCCATCCATGGAGACGCGCATGCGGCCGCGCAAGGCCCACATGGCGTAACTACCCAAGTTGAACGGAGTGAGGAGGTTGCCGCAGACTTCCGTGCGTTTCAAGAAGTTGACGGCCTCCACGGGGGCGGAGCCGTCGCTGTAGGTCAGGCGCAGGCCGTCGCCGGGCAGGATGAGGAGCGCGGAGTAAAACGGCACGAGCAGGCACACGGAACAGAGACCCATGTAGGCCAGGCGGCGCAGGGGGGTGCTGATGCGGACGGCGCGCGGGGCGCTGGGGAGCGTGCCCGGCAGGAGGGCGCCGACGACGAGGGCGAAGAGGGCAGTTTGACGGGCGGAGGTGATGGAGAGGAGCATGAACGCGTCGATCAGCGCAATGGAGCGGTAATCGATGTCGCGATCGTTGCGGCGCGTGGCGAGGTAGACGAGCGCCACAAGCGTGAGGCCGAGGATGAGCTTGTAGCCGAGAAAGGCGGAGCTAAGCCACGGCACCATGGCCCATTCGGCAAAGCCGGGCCGCGGCGCGGTAAGCGCCCGGAGCGTGACGCGCCAGAGCTGCCAGCCAAAGGGATTGACTAGGGTGACAAGCGCGCAGGCGACGGTGCGCCCCGCCCAGATGCGCCACGGTCCCTTTTGAAAATACTCGATTGCGGCGACGAGCCCGAGCCAGCCGAGGCCGATGACGAAGCCGCCGTGGACGTTGGCCCAGACGAGCATGGTGGCGACGTAGGCCCAGCCCGGGATGCGCCGCCCGGTGCGCTCGCACTGGTACCAGTAAAGCCAGAGCGCAATGAAGATGTGGGTGAAGACCATGCATCGCAGCGTGGAGAGAAAATTCGGCAGCTGCGCGAAAAGCACGATGGCGTAGAACGCAGCCAAGGGCACGGAGGGGCGCTGCTTGCGCAAGCCCGCCCAGACAACGAGCGTGATGGTGACAGCAAGCGCGACCAGCTTGAGCCCCACCATGGCGGAGCCAAAACCATTCGTGCCCGCCAGGCGGTAAACGGCGTAAAAAATGACGGCGCTGCCCCACTCGTGATCGGGGATGGGGCCGGGGTAATCGGCGAGGTAGCTGAAGGTGCCGCCGAGCGGAAAGTGGCCCGTGCGGAATAGGTAATCACCCAGCGCCAGCCGATGCCAGAGGTCGGGATCAGCCCAGTTGAAGACGATGCCGTCCGCCCAGGTGAGGACGAACAAATAAGCCCAGAAGGCAACGCGGCCCCAAAGCGCCATGCGAAAGACCAGCATGTTTTGCTCGGAATGTCATGCTTGCGGAGGAAAGTTTAGACAGGAGGGACATGAGGAACATGAAGATCGGACGAAACACGGCTCGGGTTCATGTCCTTCAAGTTCTCTTGTTTAAACTCTGCCGCAGCTTGTCTCCCGCTTCCCCTCATTCCCAAGTTGCACTTGGGACCGTGTCGGTGCATCCGGCGGCTTAAGCCGCGGCAGCATACGAGCGGCACTCGTTCTCCCCGCAGGACGGCTCGAGCCGTCCAACGCCTCGTTTCGTTCCCAAGTGCAACCTGGGAACGACAGGGACACGAGCGACTGGGCAACGGGATGGACAGACGACGTGGCGGTCGCAAGCTTGTTCCCCGCGAAATCTGCGATAGGCTCTCGCGCTCTATGAATCGCGTGGGAATTGGGTATGACGTTCACCAGCTGGTCGAGGGGCGCAAGCTCTTCCTCGGTGGCATCGAGATCGCGCATGCCAAGGGGCTGGACGGCCACAGCGACGCGGACGTGCTCATTCACGCCATTGCCGACGCGATCCTGGGTGCGCTGGGGTCGGGCGATATCGGCCATCATTTTCCCAACACGGACGAACGCTGGCGCGGGGTGAGCAGCCTGGTTTTTCTCAAGGAGATCCGGCGGATGCTGGAGAAGCGGGGCGCCACGCTGGAGAACATCGACGCGTCGCTGGTGGCCGAGGCGCCCAAAATCGGGCCGCACATCGCCAGGATGAAGGCGGTGCTGGGCGAGGCGCTGGGCTTGGCGCCGGAATGTGTGGGGCTGAAGGCGACGACGAACGAGACGATGGGATTTCTGGGCCGCGGCGAAGGCATTGCGGCGATGGCGGTGGCGTGCGTCTCGCTGCCCAAGTAGGTTCTGCGCCATGTCCGAACCGATCTCGCTCTACAACTCGATGAGCCGCGCGGTGGAACCGCTGCGGCCGCTGGCGCCGCCGCGCGTGTCGCTCTATGTCTGCGGGCCGACGATTTACAATTACGGGCACATCGGAAATTTTCGCACCTACGTGGCGGTGGACCTGCTGCGACGCACGTTGACGCATTTCGGCTACGAGGTGGATCATGTGATGCAGTTCACGGACGTGGACGACAAGACGATCCGCGGCGCGCGGGAAAACGGCGTGCCGCTCAAGCAATTCACGTCGCAATTTCGCGAGGCATTTCTCGAGGACGCGAAGACGCTGAACATCGAGATTCCGGAGCGGACGCCGAACGCGACGGACCATATTCCGCGGATGGTGGAGCTGATCGCGACGCTGGTGGACAAGGGCGCGGCGTACGCCTCCGACGACGGCTCGGTTTACTTTCGCATCGCGGCTTTTCCGAAGTACGGCTGCCTCTCGCACCTCGATCTGGAGAACCTGGTCGCTGGCGCGCGCGTGAACCAGGACGAGTACGAGAAGGAGGGCGTGGGCGATTTCGTGCTTTGGAAAAAATGGACGGTGGCGGATGGCGACGTGGGCTGGGATTCGCCGTGGGGCAAGGGCCGGCCGGGCTGGCACATCGAGTGTTCCGCGCTGAGCATGGAGTACCTGGGCGAGGAGATCGACATCCACGGCGGCGGCACGGACCTGCGCTTTCCGCATCACGAAAACGAGATTGCGCAGAGCGAAGCGGCGACGGGGCACACGTTTGTGCGCAGCTGGTTTCACGTGGAGCACCTGCTGGTGGATGGGCAGAAGATGTCGAAGTCGCTGGGGAACATGTACACCGTGCGCGATGTGCTGGCGCGCGGCTACACCGGGCGCGAGCTGCGCTACGCCCTGCTGAGCGGCGCCCATTACAGCAAGAACCTGAACTTCACCTGGCAGGGAATGGACGACGCGAAGACGGCGGTGGCGCGGATTGACGAGTGGCGGCGGCTCGTGCGCAACCTGTCGCCCGCGGCGCTCGACGAGCCTCCGCTGCTGCAGCTCGCGGCCGATTGCCTGAACGATTTTAACGCGGCGCTGCGCCATGACCTGAACGCGAACAAGGCGCTGGGCGTGCTGTTCAACTTTATCTCAACGACCAACGCGGGGCTGCATCGCGGCCAGTATCTGCCGCGCGAGATCAAGGCAATTGACCTGGTATGGACGGCGGTGGACGCGGTGCTGGGGCTGGGTGACGTGACGGAGTCGAGTGTGCCTGCGGAGGTTCAGTCGCTTGCCGAGCAGCGGGCCGCGGCGCGCAAGGCGAAGGATTTCGCGGCGAGCGATACCCTGCGCAAGCAGATCGAGGCGCTGGGCTGGAAGGTGAAGGACACGCCGAAGGGGCAGGAGCTGACTGCGGCTTAGGCGTCACCCGCCGGATCGTCTTCCGGACTATCCTTTCCACGGCACCGCGCAGGAAAGTGCGACGGTCATAGACCGCCGCTACTGCTAAGCCAGCCCGGGCTTGAGCAGCTCCCATTGCCAGGGACACCAGCGGTGCTCGGCGATGAGTTCGTCGGCGGCGTGCTCGGGGTCGCGGGAGATGTCCTGCAGCGTCGATTTCGGCGCGATGATGGTGGGGTCGAGGCCGAGCTCGTTGGCGACCTTGTCGCGGTAGGCTCGCACCTTTTCCATGCGCAGCTCGGCGGCGCGATCGCGCTGCGGGCGCTCGGCGCGCGGCAGGGGCGGGATGGGCTCGGCGCGGCGGCCGCGATCGACGGCGGCCATGAGGCGCTCGCCGCGGCCGGGGGAACTGCGGCGGGGCCAGCATGGCGCACCCATGGGGGGCACGCGCGGGTTTTCCGCGCACCACTTGGCGAGGTCCAGCATGAGCTCCGTGTGCATGACCTTGAAGACGGGCAAGTCGGCCTGCTCGGCCTCGCGCTCGCGGAAGCACCAAAGCTCACGCAGGATGGCCAGCGCCTCGGGGCGGAACAGCGCCGAACCGCTGACGCGCCATTCCATCTCCGGGTCGCTTTCCTTGGTGAACTGGCTGGCGGCGACGACGCGGGCACACGATTGTTCGTGCCACTCCACGCGGCCTTTTTCGCCGAGCTGCCGCGCCATAATTTCCGCGATGGGCTCGAGGTACTGTGTGTCCTGCACGGCATAATCGATCATGGTTTGCGAGAGCGGGCGGCGGGACCAGTCGGCCTTCTGGCTGCTTTTCTCGAGCTTGATGCCGCAGAATTGCTCGACCAGCGCGCCGTAGCCGAAGGCCTTGAGGCCGAGCAATTGCGCGGCGAGCATGGTGTCGAAAACGGCCTGCGGTTCCGGCGCGCCGGCGCGCCGAAGCATGCGCAGATCGAAATCGGCGCCGTGCAGGATCCAGGTGTGGCGCGAGGTGGGCGGCCAGAGATCCTCCTTGGGAAAATCATCGAGCGGATCGATGAGGAAATGCTGGTCGGCGTGCGTGACCTGGATGAGGCAGACGCTCTCGCGATAGTGGTGCAGGCTGTCCGCCTCCGTATCGAGTGCGAGCGGGAAGTAGCCGCGCAGGCTGCTGATGAAGTAATCGAGCGCCTTCGGCGTATTGACCCACATGAATTCCGGCTGCGACATGAGGGAGAGAGGATGGAGGAAGTCGGCCGGGGGATGAAGGAAGAAGTTGGGGCTTAACTCGAGCCGATAAAGCGCTCCCAGCTGCTTCCCTCAGCTACTCGCTTGAGGATTTCGTTCCTTTGGATCAAGAATCGACGCAAGTGATGCTGAAGGACAAGCGCATCGACGATCCGCCCCGCCCAACCGAAAGGGGCTGCAAATTCAATGACGTCCCGCATCAACGTGCCGGCGGCGGTCTGCTCGAAGAAGTGATCATGGTCCATGCGCCGAAATGCTCCCCGCCTCATGGAATCCCGAAAATGGGTTGGCCGGGAAAAGAGGGTGATTTCGCTCGTGAGATTTTGCCAGACGCCGAGGTGGCGCCCACGCCAGGTAACCTCATCGCCTAGATTCAATAGCCCGCTCGTCGTTCCACCGACGGCTCGTTCCCCCGTATCAGCGGCCGATTCCACGTGCAGATCGACACTGCGGGCGAGATCGAAAACTCGTTCTGGAGGCGCCTCGATTTCGGTCGCAACCATAACGACTCCCATGCCTCATCGTGCGCGCTGGACGCGACGGCCGCAACTTCGCTCAATCCCCCGGGACTTGCCCTCTCCCCTGCCCGCATTAAAGTAGGCTGTTCCCAGTCATGAGCTTTATTCCCCGCATCAACAAGACGTTTGCGGACGTCCACCTGACGAACGAGGAGATCCGGCGCTATGGCCGGCACCTGATCATGCCGGAGGTGACGCTGGAGGGGCAACAGAAGCTCAAGGCGGCACGGGTGATCGTGATCGGCACGGGAGGATTGGGCGCGCCCATCCTGGCTTACCTCGCCGCGGCGGGCGTGGGGACGATTGGCGTGGTCGATTTCGACACGGTCGACATCTCCAACCTGCACCGGCAGATCATCCACAAGTCGAACAACGTCGGAAAGCTCAAGACGCAGTCGGCGGTGGAGATGATGAAGGAGATCAATCCGCTCATCGAGATCAAGACCTACGATACGTCGCTGCGGTCGGACAACGCGCTGGACCTGCTGCGTGATTACGACGTGGTGATCGATGGCACGGACAACTTTCCCACGCGGTATCTGGTCAACGACGCCTGCGCGCTGCTGGACAAGCCAAACGTCTACGGCTCGATCTTCCGCTTTGAGGGGCAGGCAACGGTTTTCTGGGCGTCGCAGGGGCCGTGTTATCGCTGCCTCTTTCCCGAGCCTCCGGAGGCAGGATCGGTGCCCAGTTGCGCGGAAGGCGGCGTGCTGGGCGTGCTGCCGGGCGTCATCGGCACGATCCAGGCGACCGAGGCGGTGAAGCTGATCATCGGCGCGGGCGATCCGCTCATCGGGCGGCTGCTGCTTTTTGACGCGCTGAAGATGAAGTTCAAGGAGCTCAAGCTGCGCAAGGACCCGAAGTGCCCGCTTTGCGGACCCGCGCCGACGGTGACGGAGCTGATCGATTACCAGTTCTTCTGCGGCGAGGCGCCGGCACAAAAGAAGGCGACGTTCATCGAGGAGATCGATGTGGAGGACGTGAAGGAGGCGATCGACGGCGGCCGCATTCCGGCGGAGATCGACCTGCTGGACATCCGCGAACCGTTCGAGGCGAAGATTGCGCAGATTCCGCAATCGAAGCTGATCTCGCTGCAGGATTTCAGCGGGCGCATGCATGAGCTGGATAGCGCGCGCGAGATCTGGCTTTACTGCAAGGACGGCGCGCGCAGCGGCAAGGCGTGGAAGTTGCTGCACGATGCCGGCTTCCGAAAGATCAAGAATGTGGCCGGCGGCATCGACGCATGGAGCGAGGATATCGACCCAAGCGTCCCGAGGTACTGACACTTCCATGATGATGCAGCGCGGCCCGGTGAAGGCGCAGACCGAGGCGAGTCCCGACCTGGACGTCGAGGAAAAGCTGAAGGCGGCGTTCGCGCGTGGCTGGTCGGTCATCGTGTGGAACGACCCGATCAACCTCATGGATTACGTCGTTTACGTCTTCAAGGCCGTGCTGAAAATGAACGAACAGGACGCCTCGCGTCACATGTGGGAGGTGCACAAGAACGGCAAGAGCGTGGTCGCGCGCGAGACGCGGGAAAAAAGCGAGATGATCGTCCATCGCCTGCGCGCCTTCGGGCTGAACACGACGATGGAGGAGGCGGCCTGAACGGCCGGCGCGATTCCATGACCTGCGAACCGATCGACGAGAGCCGCTGGCGGCTGACTTTTGCGGAAGCCGAGGCGACGTTCCTCATAAACGTGCTGGCGCGGTTGGCGAAGCATTATCGCGAGGACGTGAATGAGGTCTCGCCCGGCCTGCGCGCGTTTTGGCAGAACGGCATTTCTGCAAACATCGAGGACAAGTCGTCCGGGGAATCGCGCGAGGTGCTGGCCGATTCCCGGGCCGAGCTGCGCAGCGAGCGCCGCGCCCTGGCGGAGTCGTGGCTGCGCGATTTCGAACTGGCGGAGGAGCCGTGGGTCATGGAAATGACCACGGCGGAGCGCGACGAATTCATCGCCATGCTGAATGACCGCCGCCTGGTGCTGGCGGTGGAAAGCGGCGTGATGCGCGAGGAGGCACCGCCTTTCGGCAAGATGGCGGTGGAGGATCGGCGCGCCGCGATCCTGGAAATTGATGTACTCGGCCACTTCATCATGGTCATGCTGGGGCCGCAGATTTTTCGCCCATGACCGCCCCGCTCCAGACGATTCCCTTCGATCGCACGGCCTACGATGGCTTTATCTTCGACTGCGACGGCACGCTGGCGGATTCGATGCCGATCCATTATCGCGCCTGGACGGAGTCGCTGACCGACAAGCTGGGCCGGCCATCGGTTGAGTTTACCGAGGAGCTTTTCTATCACCTGGGCGGCATGCCCGCGCGCGAGATCGTGGCGAAGGTGAACCGCGATTTTGGCTGGACGCTGGATCCGGAAAAGACCGCGCACGAAAAAGAGGAACATTTCCTCACCCTCCTGCACCTGATCGGTCCGGTGCCCGAAGCCGTGGCGGCCCTGCATTCGCTCGGGAAGGACGCAAAGGTGGCCGTGGCGTCTGGCGGGCTGACCTACATCGTGCGCGACACACTCCGCTTCATCGGCCTGGAAGTGGGCCCCACGGAATACATCAAGCATCTCGTCGGCTCGGATCAGGTCAGCCACGGCAAGCCGAAGCCGGACCTGTTTCTCAACGCCGCCGAGCATCTCGCTCTGGCGCCCGCGCGCTGCCTTGTCTTCGAGGATGCAGAGCCGGGCTTCCAGGCCGCGACCGCCGCGGGCATGGACTACATCGACGTCCGCCCCTATCGCGCCAACCTGCGTCGCGCAGCGATTTATTGAGCAGTCTGCAGAAGTGGCGGCAACTCATCGGGCCCAATCGTCCCCGCAACGTAGTGACCGATCGCGGTGCGATAAACGGCAACTTCATCCAAGGGCAGTCCCTGAAATGCCGAAACAAGAGCAACCCTGGCAACGTTCGCAAACGTGTTCCCGTTCATGAACAGAAAAGGCGCGAGACGATGACAATTTCGGCAAAGCTCTGCCCCCTCCATGACTGACATATCCGCAGCGTATCGCTTGTTCCACAATTCTTTCGCGGGCTCATAACCATCCGAGGTGTGCCCTACCTGATAACCGCCTTTCTGGCAGACGAAGGCATTGAGGTCCTCAATCGCGGACCAAGGCATCTGCGCGAGATACGCTTTATTTTCCACGCTTCGCCTTGGCGTGGGCGACTGCTTCAACCGTGTTCGACTGCTGGTAAACGGGCTTGTTGTGCTTAAAAGTCGGTTCCGGAGAGAACCGATGCATCGTCGCCAGTGCCTCCGCGGCCATCTGCCTTTGGAGGTCGGTCATGCCGTCGAAAATCTCTTGCGATGAGCGCGTTGGGCCAGTTGCCACAGTGGAAAGCTACTTCATTTGGCAATAAATGACAATCCGATCCGGCCTGCTCCGGACAGTAGGCACGGATCGCGGCTACACCGGCACCTGCGGCAAATTCCAGATTTCCCGCGCGTATTCGTGGATGGTACGGTCGCTGGAGAACTTGCCGACGCGGGCGGTGTTCATGATCGCCATCCTCGCCCAGCGCGATTTCTCGCGGTAAGCGGCGTCGACCTTGATTTGCGCGTCGCTGTAGGCGCGGAAATCGGCCAGGCAGAGATAGGGATCGCCGCCGTCGGTAAAGGTGTGCTGGAGGGAGCTGAGAACGCCCGGTTCATCCGGCGTGAAGTAATTGGAGCCGACCCAATCGACACAGGCGCGGATTTCCTCGTCGGCGAGGTAGTAGTCCATGGGGTTGTAGCCCTTGGCCAGCAGCGCATGTACCTCGTCCACGGTCATGCCGAAGATGAAGATGTTTTCCGGGCCGACTTCCTCGAGGATTTCGACATTGGCGCCGTCGAGCGTGCCGATAGTGAGCGCGCCGTTGAGCGCAAGCTTCATGTTGCCCGTGCCGGAAGCTTCCTTGCCCGCGGTGGAAATCTGCTCGGACAAATCGGCGGCGGGAATGATCCGCTGCGCGAGCGAGACGCGGTAGTTGGGCAGGAAGACGACCTTGAGCTTGTCGTGCACGCGGGGATCGTCGTTGATCTTCGCGCCCACGCAGTTAATCGCCTTGATGATCGTCTTGGCCAGGTCGTAACCCGGCGCGGCCTTGGCCGCGAAGAGGAACGTGCGCGGCTGGATATCGAGCTCGGGATTTTGCAGGATGCGCCGGTAGAGCGCCACGATGTGCAGCAGGTTAAGATGCTGCCGCTTGTACTCGTGCAGGCGCTTGATCTGCACGTCGAAGAGCGAGTCGGGGCTGACGGTGACGCCGCATTCGCGCTGGATGAGTGCGGCGAGGTCCACCTTGTTTGCGTGCTTGATGGCCATGAACGCGGCCTGGAACTCGGGATCGTCCGCCCATTGCTCGAGCTTGCGCAACTCGTCGAGGTTCTTGATGAAGCCATCGCCGATCTTGGAGGCGATTAGCTCCGTTAGCCGCGGGTTGGCCGCCTGCAGCCAGCGGCGCGGGGTGATGCCGTTGGTCTTGTTGTTGAACTTGCCGGGATAGAAGACGTCGAAATCGTGCAGCAGGTGCGCCTTGAGCAGCTCGGTGTGCAGCGCGGCCACGCCGTTGACCGAATGGCTGCCGACCACCGCGAGGTTGGCCATGCGGACCATCTGCCCGCCGCCCTCCTCGATGAGCGACATGCTGCGCTTTTTCTCCGTGTCGCCCGGATAAGCCGCCTCGACCGCCTCGAGCAGCCGGCGGTTGATCTCGTACACGAGTTGCAGGTGCCGCGGGATGACGTGCTGGAAGAGTGCGACGCTCCATTTTTCCAGCGCCTCGGGCAGCAGGGTGTGGTTGGTGTAAGCAAGCGTCTTCGTGACGATGCCCCACGCCTCGTCCCACGGCAGACCCTCCTCGTCGTGGAGGATCCGCATGAGTTCCAGCACGGCCATGGCCGGGTGCGTGTCGTTGAGCTGGATAGCGACCTTGTCCGGGAACTCGCTCCAGGCGTGCTGGTGCTTGTGGAAGCGGCGCATGATGTCGCGCAGCGAGCAGGAGACGAAAAAGTACTGCTGGATGAGCCGCAGCTCCTTGCCGGCCTCGCTCTTGTCATTCGGGTAGAGAACCTTCGAGACGGTCTCGCTCTTCGTCTTCTCCGCCAGCGCCTCGCTGTAGCCGCCGCGGTTGAAGGCCTCGAGATTGATCTTTTCGAATGGGCGCGATTCCCACAGGCGCAGGAAGTTCACCGTGGTGGTGCCGTAGCCGGGGATGGGAATGTCGTAGGGAATGCCGAGGATTCGCTTCGTGTTGACCCAGCGCGGCACGTAGTTGCCCTTGTCGTCGAAGACGTTTTCCACGTTGCCGTAGAGCTCAACCGCCTGGCTGAATTCCGGCCGAACGATTTCCCACGGCGTGCCGAAGCGCATCCAGTCGTCGGGATGCTCCACCTGCGCGCCCTTGTTGAACTCCTGGCGAAAGAGACCGAACTCGTAGTGGATACCGTAGCCGATCGCCGGGTAATCGAGCGTGGCGAGCGAATCGAGGAAGCAGGCGGCCAGACGGCCGAGGCCGCCGTTGCCCAGGCCCATGTCGTACTCCTCGCCGCGCAGGTCGTGGATGGAGAGGCCGAGCTCCGCCAGCGCCTCCTCCGTCTCCTTAAAGAGATTCGCACTGTAGAGGCTGTTGGAGAAGAGCCGGCCCATGAGGAACTCGAGCGACAGGTAATAGACCCGCTTCACGTCCTGGTCGTGATGCACGGCCTGCGTCGCGATCATCCGGTCGATGATGCGCTCGTGCACCGCCTTGGAAGTGGCCAGCCACCAGTCGCGCTTGGTCGCCGTGACGGGGTCGTGCGCGAGGCTGAAGCGCAGATGGTAGAGGATTGAGTGCTTCATCGACGGGGCCGTCGCCTCGAAGTGCGACTGGAATTTAGGCATCGTGGTCATAGAAAAAGGGGGGACGGTGTGATGACGGGTTTATCGGGCGGCGTCGAGTCAGATTGCGTTGAACCGGGTAACAAACGCGAGACGCGTCCGAGCAGGAACTCTGCCAGTAGGTCATCGCCATTTTGGAGGAAAACCTGAACGCGGCGAGGAGGAAAGATAAAGCGCTGCCGCAGATGTGGCATGAAGAAGGTCAGCAGGTAGCCGACGTCGGCCGGACGTCGGGCGCGCCAGGCGCCTGATGATCAAACGCAAAACCCCGGCCCGCGCCTCAACGACGCGGAATGGCAAGAGAAGCCGGCGTGCAGATCGCGGAACGGAGACGGTTTTTGGGAGGCGAACTTGTGTGACCGCGACCGGCGTCGGGCCAACGCCGGTTACCTTGGATCATCCTCGTTATTTCGTCGCTTTATCAAAGTTGCAGGCGCACGCTGGCAAACGTCGGTCCGCCCTTATCAGGAGGTTTCGATGCCCCAGCTCGGTCTCCATCTGACGCAGCGCCTTCAGCGTTCCGCTTTCTTCTTCGGCGCGGTGCTCTTTCACCTGGTCCTGGCGCTGATGCTCATCGGCGATGTGGTGTGGCAGGCGCCGCCACCGGCGAAGGACAATTCGTTTACGGCCGCGCTTCTGCCCGAAGCGGCAGCTCCTCCCCCGGTCCCGCCGGCCAGTTCCGCGGCTGCGGATGCGGGCCTGTCCATGATTCACAGCGCGGGACTGGGGTTGGACCTGGGTTCGAGCGATCCGGTCATGCCCGCCACCATCGGCAAGGATCTTCTCCCCGGTATTCCCCTCGCCGTGGGGAGCCCTGCGGCGGCTCTGGCCCATCTTCCTGGTGCCGGAGGCCATAGCCCGGTGGACCTTGGCGAGGTGAAGCGGGTCCGCGCTGGCTGGGCCGTGCCAGGCAAGCCGGACTTCATGCGCTTTCCCATTTACCTCGCGAAGTACGCGGACGGCGATTGGGACTGCAACAACTACCGCCACGAGGGCCAGCTCACGTCCGGCGCGCTGCCCAATCTCCTGGCGCGCATTCATGAGTGGAGCCACGGCGCGCTCGACGGCCGGCAAGTTAAGGTCGTGGCACTCGACAGCCCCGAGATCCTGTCGAACCCCCCGCCGTTCATCTTCCTCACCGGGCACCGCGATTTCCATCTCACGTCGGCGGAAATTGCGAACCTGGCGAAGTACCTTGCCATCGGCGGCGCGGTCTGGGGCGACAGTGCGTTTGCGGGCGACGGCTCGCGGTTCGACGTCGCCTTCAGGCGCGAGGTGAAGCTCGTGTTGCCGGACAAGGATCTGCAATTCGCGCCCCTGCCCGCCGATCATCCGATCTTCACCAGCGCGACGCGATTCGACCTGGCCGGCGTCCCCACCGGCATGAACCGCCGCGCCGATCCCATCGAAGCCATCAACCTCGGCGGCAAGCTGGCCGTGCTTTACACGCCGAACGATTACAGCGACATGCTGACCATGGTGCTGCAGCCGGGCCTGGACGAGCGCGAGGCGCGGATGGAGCGCGACACGCGCTGGACGCCGGACCATCCGCTCTACACCGACGGCGCATTCGTCTTCCACGCCGCCAGCTACTTTCGCAATTACGAACCCGACAGCGTGATGACGACCTACAAGCTGAGCATGAACATCCTCATTCACCTCCTGCACCGGTATGATGACGAGCTGCTGCTGACGCCCTGACCCACCACGCAGAGTTCAGGGCGCCTGCGCAAACGAAAGCGAGAGATCGCACAGCCCCTGGAAAGCCGCATCGTACCGGCCTTTCGCCTCGGCCATTCGCAAGTCGAGCACCCGCTCCACGCAGATTTCCTTCGCGTCCGGCCGCGACTGAATGAGCGCCATGGTCTCCGCAATGAAGTCGCGAAGCGGCATGGCGCGCGGGTCAACCGCCTGGTGCGGCCCGCCGAGCTCCGTCTGCACGTAGGGCGGGATGATCTCCATTACCCGTACCGGCGTGTCGCGCAGTTGCCAGCGCAGCGACTCGCTGTAGGAATGCAACGCCGCCTTGGACGCGCAATAAGTCGGCCCCAGCGGGAACGGTACGAAGGCCAGGCCGGAGGTGACGTTGACCACGGTCGCCTGCTCCTGCTGGAGCAAATGCGGCAGCAGCGCGGCGGTCAGCCGGATGGGACCGAGGATGTTGGTGGTCACGACCGCTTCCGCCTTCTCGAGGCCTTCCGGCGCGTGACGCAGATCCTCGCGCGTGGTGATGCCGGCATTGTTGATCACGATGTTCAACTCGGGATGATGGGCGACGACTTCCGCAGCAAAGGCGCGGATCGCCGCCGCATCCGTGATGTCGAGCACCGCCGAAGCCATGCCCGGATTCGCGTCCGTCACTTCGGTAAGCAGCGCCTCGCGCCGGCCCGCGATGATGACCTTATTGCCCAGCGCATGAAAAGCCTCCGCCAGCCCGCGGCCAATGCCCGAGCCGCCGCCGGTGATGAGAATGGTGTTGTCTTTAAGATTCATGATGAAGGGTGAATGTATCCACCAGAAACAATGTTGTCAACGGAAACATCTACTCAAGCCCGCAGCCGCCCGCAAGCGACGCAAGGCGCGTTGCCCCAACCCTGTCGAAAGATCGGCCCAAAGCACTAGTAAGACAGCAAGGACAAAGGCGCTGCCAAGGTAGCCGGCGTTGGCCCGACGCCGGGGCGCGCCATAAGATGATGACAAAAGAGGGCAGCTCGGCACGCGCCTCGAGAAAGTGCTTGAAAATGCAAACCGGCGCGGCGATCGCGGCGATGAGATCGCGCGGGGAAGCAAGATCATGTGCCCGCGACCGGCGTCGGGCCGACGCCGGCTACCTGGGACGCAAGCGGCAGTCCGTAAGCTCCGATGTTTCCGTGAGCGGGTGGGGCGGCAGGGCAGTCATCGACGGCCGCTTGCTCTCGAATGATCGCGTAAGGAAAGGAAGCGCACCATTACGCCACGCCTGATTTGCTCGTTCGCTTGCGGCATCCGCAGCCGGAGACAATTACCACGTGATGATGTAGTACTGCCCGAGCGTGCAGTGCTGGGCTTCGCCCATGGTCATCCAGCGTTCCCTGGTGTCGCGGCCCCAGGCGTCGGACCAGGCGATTTCACGCGTTTGCGGATTATAGCCGATGATAAGCACCTGATGGCCGGTGTTGTCGCCCAGCGGCGAATCCTGCTCCTTGTCTTCCTCCGTCTTGGAAGCATCGAGCAGCGATTTCCATTGGTCCCAATCCTTGTCGCGATCGGCCAGGGAATAGCGTTGGAGCGAGGGGGCGTACCCGAGCGGATTCACCAGCCAGAAAATGGGGATTCCGTTGTCGATGTAGGCGCGCAGGGAAATGGAATCGATGATATCCATGGTGAGGAACTCGGTGTGCCGGCCATAATCGTGGAGCGTGTCATCGAGTTGCTGCGCGATGCTGCTGCCCCAGGTGCCTCCGCCAAACTGGCTGTTGCCGATCCGGCTCAGGGTGTACATGTCGCCGGGCACTCCGGTGTAGCGCAGCACCCGCTCCCAGGTGGCGGGGACGCAGTAGCCCTTGGGGCCCTGGTCGGCCATGGGGATTTGCGTGATGATGATGTCGCCGTTCGGCCGATGCTCCACCGCGCCGGAAAGCTTGGCGCTGATCTCATCGCGCGGAATGCGCTCGGTTCGTCCGTTGGCATCCGCCAGCGCGGTGGGAACGATTCGCAGCAGGTTGTACTTGTTCTCGTGCGACGTCAGCAGGAAGGAGACGCCGTTCCAATCCCAGCGTTGCATGTTCTCCCGCGTGACCGCATCACTGCCAAAGCTGACGTCCTGCACGTCGCCAAAAAGCGTGCTGAGGTTGGCCGCCAGCTTTTCCGCCTCGGCCGCGCGGGCGGGTTCGAAGGAGTTGACGTCGTCATCGTATTCCTTGGAAAGCTCGTCACGGCTCTTTCCGGGAAAGTAGCGGTAGGCGTTTTGCACCGGATGATCGATCCGATAAATGTCCGACGAGACATAGGCGACGTTCTTGTAATCGCCATCGTTGGCAAAGGCGATGAGGAGCGACGTGGGATGGTCCTCGGCATCGGCGTAGAGAGCGATGCAGTACGCGCCGCCGCCGAGCAGCGCCGATCTCGGATCGGAGACATCGCCGGAAAAGTAGCGCCGGTAGGAGGTTTCCCACTTGGTCCGCCCTTCCAGGCCCAGTCCCAGCCGCTGCGCGATCATTAGGGCCGGTTCCTTCCAAAAGGAGCGGTCGCCGAACAACGGCTTGCCCAAGCCGGCGTTGACCGTGGCGACTTTGTCGGGCGTCGCCCACGGGCCGGACGAGTCATCCGACGGAGGCGCGAGCGCGGGAGGACTGGGCGATCCCAAAACGGACCCTAAGCCAGCCGCGGCGCCCGGCGGCGAAGCGGCCTTGAGTGAGGCTGGCGGACTCGCGGGCGCTGCCGCAATCTGAACGGTTGGAGGAGCGGGCGCTGGCGCAGCGGGAGAAGGAATGTAATCGGTCGCGCTCGCGGCGATGCGATAGAGTCCGCCCGTATCGCGGAGCGTGAGCTGCCCCGCGGCGTAATTGACGAACGTGAAACGGGCGCCGGCGGCGGCTTCCCGGACGCTCGTCACGTCGCCTTGAGGTGAAAGGCTCTCCAACGGCGCGGGCTGCGTAAGGGTAACCGTCAACGCAACACCCGAGGCGAGCGCCAAATGAAGGAACATTCCACTCAGCAGCGCCCGAACGGCGCCGGCCTTCGAGAGCGTGCCCGGAACGATCATGAGGATGAGGCAGGAGCCTATGCCCTCCGGCTTCCAATTACAATTCGTCAGGCGCCATCGGCACACCCTTTCCAAACCACGCCTTGACGCCTCTGGTGTGGGTCCCTAAACAGGGTCGAAGCCGCCTGTCTCTTGCGTCTTGACTTAACCGGCGACTTTTTACGCTTTTTACTACATGAGCTTTCTCTCTTATTTGTTTTCCAACGACATCGGCATTGATCTCGGGACCGCGAACACGTTGGTTTACGTCCGGGATCGTGGCATTGTGCTGCGCGAGCCGTCGGTGGTGGCGATCAAGCAGGGTTCCCGCCGCGTTTTGGCCGTGGGCGACGAGGCGAAGCGCATGCTGGGCCGCACGCCCGGCGACATCATTGCGGTGCGTCCGCTCAAGGATGGCGTGATCGCGGACTTTGAGATCACCGAGGCGATGCTCAAGGCGTTCATTCACAAAGTCAGCGGCAATCGCCGGATGCAGCGCCGGCCGCGCATCGTCATCGCAGTGCCCACGGGCATCACCGAGGTGGAAAAGCGCGCGGTAAAGGATTCTGCGATCAACGCCGGTGCGCGCGACGTCTACCTGATGGAAGAACCGATGGCTGCGGCAATCGGCGTGGGCCTGCCGGTGCAGGAAGCGGCGGGCAACATGATCGTCGACATCGGCGGCGGCACGACGGAGGTCGCGGTGATTTCCCTCGGCGGCATCGTCTTTTGCCGCAGCGTGCGCGTGGCGGGCGACGAGTTGGATGAGAGCATCATCAACTACATGCGCCGCGCCTACAATTTGATGATCGGCGAACGCACGGCCGAGGACATCAAGATCAAGATTGGCTCCGCCTATGCGGTGGACAAGGAAAGCTCCATGGAAGTGAAGGGCCGCGATCTCGTGGCCGGGCTGCCCAAGACGCTGACCATCACCTCGCAGGAGGTGCGCGAAGCCATGGCGGAGCCCGTGCAGGTGATCGTCGAGTCGATCCGCATCACGCTCGAGCGCTGCCCGCCGGAACTTTCCGCGGACTTGGTGGAGCGTGGCATCGTGCTGGCCGGCGGCGGAGCGCTGCTGCGTGGGCTGGACAAACTGCTGGCCGAGGAAACCGGCCTTCCCGTCCACGTGGCGGAGGACCCGCTCAGCGCCGTGGCCGAGGGCACGGGCAAGGTCCTGCAGGAATTTGAGTACATGAAGAAGGCGGCCGAATCCGAACGCCGGGTGTGAGCCGGCGTCCGCGACCCCTCGTCCCCCCGGACCTTTCGCCGGTGAAGAAAAACGTCTACCTGATCATCGGACTGGTCGTCGCCGCGGTCGTTGTTCTTTTCCTGCTCTTCCTGCCCGACAAGGCGCAACGCTCGCTGCGCAAGCAGGCGCTGGAACTGGTCGGGCCCGTCATCGCCACGGTGGAGCGGCCGGTGTTCTTCTTTCGCGGCATGAACAGCAAGTTGACCACGCTGGACGAGGCGCAGAAGGAAAACGCCACGCTGCACCAGCAGGTCGCCCAGCTGCAGATCGCCAACCAGCTCCTCACCGACCGTGCGGCGGAAAACGCGCGCCTGCGCGAGATGATCGGCTTCGAGCAGGCCTCGCCCTACGAGTTGCTGCCCTGCCGCGTGGTCGCACGCGAGCCTTCCAACTGGTGGGATTCGGTGCAGGTCAACGTCGGCTGGTCCGTCAACGACGAGCTGCTGAAGAAGTACGGCGGCAAGTTCTCGCTCGGTCCCGACCAGCCGGTCGTCACGCCGCGCGGCGTGGTGGGCAAGACCGGCACCGTCTCGCAGTACGTCACCGACGTAATCCTGCTCGTGAACGAGAACTGCAATATCTCCGCCACCATCCAGGACCCCGGCGACCCGACCACGCACGACCAGGGCATCGTGCAGGGCCAGGGCAATTTCGACGACGCCAAGCCGCGCGTCCT
>CAJCIA010000230.1 GCA_903970275.1 Betaproteobacteria bacterium | reverse complement strand
TCTGTAGCGGCGGTCTATGAAGGCCGGGCAGCAAATACGATGTGCCGGTCGGCGGTGAGCGACCGCCGCTACTAAGATCTAGATCGTCTGCGAGAGGAACCCGCCGTCCACGCGCAGGTCGATGCCGGTGACAAACCCGGCGGCCTTCGCGCTGGCGAGGAAGATCGCGGCGCCGATGAGCTCCGCGGGCTGGCCGAAGCGCTGCATCGGCGTGTGCTGCAGAATCGATTGCGCCCGGGGCGTGGGCGAGCCGTCCTCCTGGAAAAGCAGGCGCCGGTTTTGCTCAGCCGGGAAAAAGCCGGGCGTGATGGAGTTCACGCGCACGCCAGCCGTCGCCCACTCGCGCGACAGGAACTGCGTCAGATTGAGCACGGCAGCCTTGGCGGCGGAGTAGGCGATCACGCGCGAGAGCGGCAGGTGCGCCGATACGCTGGCAATGTTGATGATCGATCCCGTGCCGCGCTCGACCATCGGCGCCCCAAAAACCTGGCAGGGCAGCAGGACGCCGCCGACCAGATTGAGATCGAAATTGGCCTGCCAATCCTTCACCGCAATTGAGGCGAACGACTTGTCGGGTGTGAGGGTCACACTCGGATCATTTCCGCCCGCGGCATTCACCAGGATGGTCGGCGCGCCCAGCGCCTCGGCCACGCGGCGATGTGCTTCTTCCAGGCTCGCACGGTCCATGGCATCGGCTTGAAAGAACTCTGCGCTGCCACCTGCCTGGCGAATCGCTTCCGCACGGGCGCGCCCGCGTTCTTCGCTGCGACCGAGAATGGCCACACTCGCGCCGGCGGAAGCCAGCCCGTCCGCGATCGCGCCACCAAGCGCGCCAGTCGCGCCGATGACCACGGCCACGTCACCCGACAAATCGAAGAGGCCGTTCATAGACCGGCTGCGGCGGCGGGCCGGTCCAGTCGCGCCTTGGTCGACCACAATCCGGCGGAGGGCGTGCTGATATAAAAGATCTCCTCGCCGTCCGGCATGGTGTTCCAGCCTTCCTTCATTTTCTCGAGCGGATAGCGCTGCAGCGTCTCGTCGAGATCGGCGTGTGCGAATTTGACCTGCTCGATCTCGGCCCGGGTCAGGTTACCGGGCGCGTAGCGGATGGTGAAGCGTCCCTCCGACGTGCCGTGAATCAGATGCGCGGCGCCGTGGGCGAGGTCCTGCAGGTCGGCGTTTTTCTTGTAGAGTTCGAGAATCTCGCGGGTCGGCGCGTAGCCGTATTTGCGGATGAGCTTGTCCACGTCCGGCTGTTCACCGAAACGTTCCAGGCCGGGCGCGATGATGAGCAACTCGCCGCCGTCGGCCATGGCCATGCGCGTGCGGTAGACCGCTTTGTTCGCCACCCACGTGCTGCGGAATTCGTCGGCCTGCATGTGCGCGACGATCTTCTTGATCGGCCGGTCAAAAGTCATGATGTTGACTTCGCGGCTCAGACGCGCCGCCTGCAAATAAGTCTCCAGGTCGTCACCCACGAAGACTCCGGTGTGAACCAGCTTGTTCTGCGGGTCGCGCTTCATCACGACCTGGAAGTAGACGTCCGGCAGTCGGCCGAGATATTCCTCCTCCGCCCAGTTGTAACAGGCGCGCAGCGGCGTGATGAGATTGCCGAGGTTGTTCTCGATCCCGTAGACACCGGCGGCCAGGTGCGAGGCACAGATCGTCTCCTTGCCGCCGAGCCCGATGAAGTAATTCTTGTTATGGTTGGCAAAGCCAAGCACCTCGTGCGGCACGACGTGGCCGATGTTGATCACCAAGTCCCACGGCTCCTCCATTAGCGAGCGGTTGAGGTCAACCGGAATGGCCCAGTCCGCCTTGCCCTCCGTCGTCTCCTCCACCTTTTTCGCCGGAATGGTCCCGACGCGCACCACGCCGCCGCGCCAGTCGTGCGCATGGATGCGCTCGTTTGGAATGGAGCCGAACATCCATTTGTTTTCCGCCTCTGTGTGCGGCACGTGCTGGCCCAGCGTGGGGATGACGTGGATGTCGCAGGTGGCCGGCAGTAGGCGGTAAATCGTCTCCGTGATCCAGCCGGCGCCGCTGTGGGCCCGCGTCAGGTCCGGCGGCAGAAGCAGCACGCGGCGAAAGTCACGCCGGAGCCGTGTGCGTGCCTCGTCCAGCAACCGCTGGCAGGCCTGCTCGATCTCCGCGCGTGGGATGGACTCGGATTGGAGGGAAAACCATGGCATATTCGATTGATTTTTGCCTGCGCGGGAACGAACATTCAAGCTTTCCCCAAACCGGACCCTTCATGAAGAAAATCGAAAAACTTTCACTCGGCATGGGCGACCGGTTTGCCCATCAGGGCCGCGCGCAGTTGCAGGCGGTGGCGCGAGCCCGGTCGCTCGGCCTCGAGATTGCGCCGGTTTGGAACAAGTCCAATCGCGAACACGCCATCGTCGGCTCCGAGCCCATCAGCGTGCTCCGGGAAGCGCAGGCCGCGACCGCCGCCCTGGACTGGACCGGCCCGTGGCACGTGGATGCCGATCACATCAACCTCGGCACGGTCGACCGCTTCATCGAGGCGAGCGACTTCTACACCATCGACGTCGCCGACTACATCGGGAAGGCTTCCGAGGCGGCTGAGATCGAGCGCTTCATCACGGACGGCGCCCGCCTCGTCGGCAAGCTGGCCATTCCCGGCCTTTCCTCACCGGTCGAGATCGACCGCGCGGCGCTGGAGGCGGCGGCACGGAAATTCCTTTGGGCCGCGCAGGAAGCCGGCCGGATTTATCGACACATCGCGAAGCTGAAAGGCGAGGACTTCATTGCCGAGGTTTCGCTCGACGAAACCGACCGGTCACAGACGCCGGCCGAGCTGCTGCTCATTCTTTTCATGCTCGCGCGCGAGGGCGTGCCGGCGCAGACCATCGCGCCGAAGTTCACCGGCAGCTTTCACAAGGGCGTCGACTACATCGGCGATCTCGCCGCCTTCGAGCGCGAGTTCGAGGCGGACCTCTGCGTGGCGCGGTATGCCGCGGCGGAATTCGGCCTGCCGGACACGCTGAAGCTCAGCGTTCATTCCGGCAGCGACAAGTTCTCGCTCTATCCGATCATCAATCGCCTGCTGAAAAAGCACGATGCGGGCGTGCACCTGAAGACCGCCGGCACCACGTGGCTGGAGGAAGTGATTGGGCTGGCGGAATCCGGCGGCGAGGGCCTGGCGATGGCGAAGGAAATTTACGCGTCAGCCGTTGCCCGTTTCGACGAACTGGTGAAGCCGTACGCCACCGTGGTGGACATCGATCGCGCCAAGCTCCCCTCGCCCTCCGAGGTGCAGGGCTGGAGTTCGGACGCCTTTGTTGCGGCCCTGCGCCACGACCGTTCCTGCCCGGCTTACGACGCGGAGTTTCGCCAGCTCATTCACGTCTCGTTCAAGATCGCCGCGGAAATGGGGCCTCGTTATCTCGACGCGCTCAAGGCCAGCGAGGCCATCATCGCGCGCAACGTGACCGAGAATCTTTACGAGCGTCACATCCTGCCACTCTTCGGCTCGTGAAGACGTTTCTCACCGAGGACTTTCTCCTTGAGTCTGACGCGGCGCGTGAACTCTATTTCACCTACGCCGCGCCGCAGCCGATCTACGATTATCACTGCCACCTCTCGCCCAAGCTGATCGCGGAGAACCATTCGTTCCGCAATCTCTACGACATCTGGCTCGCTGGAGACCACTACAAGTGGCGGGCCATGCGCGCCAACGGCGTCCCGGAACGTTTCTGCACCGGTGACGCGACGGACGAGGAGAAGTTCCACGCTTACGCGCGCACGGTTCCCTACACGCTGCGCAATCCGCTCTACCATTGGAGCCATCTCGAGCTGCTCCGCTACTTCGGCATCGACGAGACCATCAACGAGGAAAGCGCCGGCGGGATCTGGAAGCAGGCCAACGCGCTGCTCGCCCAGCCGGAATTCCGCGCGCAGGGCCTGCTGGAAAAGAACCGCGTCGCGGTTGTCGTGACCACCGACGATCCGGCCGACACGCTCGAGCATCACCAGAACCTGCGCGGGCAGAAGCTGGCCACGCGCGTCTATCCCGCCTTTCGGCCGGACGCGGCGCTTAACGTGGCGCAACCGGGCGCCTTCAATGCCTGGTGTGAGAAACTCGCCGCCTCCACCCAGACGGACGTCGGCAGCTTCGCCGACTTTCTCGCGGCGCTAAAGAGGTCGCACGACTTCTTCCATGAGATGGGCTGCCGCCTTTCCGATCACGGCATCGAGTCCTGCTTTGCCAGCGAATGCAGCGAGCAGCAGGCGGCCGACATCTTTGCGCGAGCTCGTCATGGCCAGGCCGCCACACCGGAAGAGGCGCGGCAGTTCGGCACGCATCTCATGCTTTATTTTGGGCATCTCGATGCCGCGCGCGGCTGGACCAAGCAGCTTCACCTCGGCGCCCTGCGCAACAACAACTCGCGCCAGCGGCAAGCTCTCGGGCCGGATACCGGCTTCGATTCGATCGGTGATTTTCCGCAGGCCTCGGCGCTGGCCTGGTATCTCAACCAGCTCGACGCCAACGGCGACCTGCCGAAGATGGTGCTCTACAACCTCAACCCCCGCGACAACTACGTGCTCGCCACCATGGCGGGAAATTTCCAGGACGGCTCCGTTCCGGGCAAGATCCAGTTCGGCAGCGGCTGGTGGTTTCTCGATCAATTGGAGGGCATGACCTGGCAGCTCAACGCGCTGTCCAACCTGGGGCTGCTGCGCCGGTTCGTCGGCATGCTGACCGATTCGCGCAGTTTTCTTTCCTATCCACGCCACGAATATTTTCGGCGGCTGTTTTGCAACCTGCTCGGCAGCGACATCGAGCGCGGGTTGCTTCCGCGCGACCTCAAGCTCATCGGCGCAATGGTGCGCGAGATTTGCTTCGAGAATGCGCGGGGCTACTTCGGGCTCGAGCTGGACCCGGAGTACTCCGCGAAATAAATCATGGCCACGTTGCGGGAGCTTGCCGCGGAGTCGGGCGTGTCCATCCGCACGGTGAACCGCGTGCTGAAGAGTGCGGGGTACGTTCACGCGCGGACGCGGGAGCGGGTTGGGGCGGCGGTGCGGAAGCTCGGGTACAAGGCGAATTTGGCGGCGCGGTCGCTGAAGACGGCGCGGAGTCATTTGATCGCGGTGCTGACATTCACCGAGGATGAGCTGCGGATGGCGCAGGTGGCCGC
>CAJCIA010000229.1 GCA_903970275.1 Betaproteobacteria bacterium | reverse complement strand
CCCAACATCCTCACCGTCGCCACCGGCATGGAGGAGCACAACAACTACGCCGTCGACTTCATCAACGCGACGCGCTGGATCAAGGCCAACCTGCCGCACGCGAAAGTTAGCGGCGGCGTTTCCAACATCTCCTTCAGCTTCCGCGGCAACAACAAAGTTCGCGAGGCGATGCACTCGGCGTTTCTTTATCATGCGATCGCGGCCGGCATGGACATGGGCATCGTCAACGCGGGGATGCTCGAAGTGTACGAGGAGATTGAGCCAGAACTGAAAGACCTCGTCGAGGACGTGCTGCTCAACCGGCGCCCCGATGCGACCGAGCGTCTGGTCGAGTACGGCGAGGCGCTCAAGGCCGCCGGCTCAGGCACGGTCGCGGCCGAGAAGAAAACCGAGGAGTGGCGCAACGGTACAGTCGAGGAACGGCTCTCGCACGCGCTGGTCAAGGGCATCGACACCTTCATCGATGGTGACACCGAGGAAGCTCGCGCAAAACTGGGCCGTCCCCTGCTCGTCATCGAAGGGCCACTGATGGCGGGGATGAGCGTGGTTGGCGACCTCTTTGGCGCCGGCAAGATGTTTTTGCCGCAAGTCGTGAAGTCGGCGCGCGTGATGAAGAAAGCGGTCGCGTATTTGACTCCGTTCATGGAGGCGGAGAAAGCGGCGCTCGAAGCAGCCGGCCAGGTGGTCAAGACGCAGGGGAAGATCGTGCTTGCCACGGTCAAGGGCGATGTCCACGACATTGGCAAGAACATCGTGGGCGTGGTGCTCGCCTGCAACAACTACGAGGTGATCGACATGGGCGTGATGGTGCCCTGCGAGAAGATCCTCGAACGCGCCAAGGCGGAAAAGGCTGACCTAATCGGACTCAGCGGATTGATCACGCCTTCGCTGGATGAGATGGTTCATGTCGCGCGCGAAATGGAGCGCCTGGGTTTCAAGCTCCCGCTGTTGATTGGCGGCGCGACCACCAGCCGTGCGCACACCGCCATCAAGATCGCGCCCCACTATAGCGAGCCCGTGGTGCATGTTCTGGATGCCAGCCGCGCGGTCCCTGTTACGACGAGTCTGCTCAGCGACGAGGGGAAGCCCGCCTTTGTGGCCCGGCACGCCGCCGAATACGAAGCGCTTCGAAAATCCCACAACGCGCCGAAGAATAAGACGGTTTCGATTGCGGCCGCGCGCGAACGCCGCGCGCCGATCGAATGGCGCCCGGAAGACATTCCTGCGCCCTCGTTTACCGGTGTCCGCGTTCTAAACAACTTTCCGCTGGAGACGCTGCGCAAGTTCATCGACTGGTCTCCGTTCTTCCACACGTGGGGATTGAAAGGCATTTACCCTCGCATCCTCGAAAACGAAAATCACGGGGCGCAAGCGCGTCAACTGTTCGCGGACGGCAACGAGCTTCTGGACCGGATCATCGAAGGAAAGCTGATCGAGGCGCGCGGCGTTTACGGACTCTTCCCGGCCAACGCAGTCGGCGATGACGTGGAGCTCTATACGGACGAGACGCGGCTGCATGTGCTCGAGCGTTTCCATTTTCTGCGTCAGCAGGCGCGGGAAGACGACAAGCCTTGCCGTTCGCTGGTCGATTTCATTGCGCCTAAGAGCACAGGTTTGCCCGACCACATCGGCGCCTTTGCGGTGACGGCCGGCATCAGAGTCAAAGAGCTGTGCGATCGTTTCAGGGCTGAGAACGACGACTACAACGCGATCATGACGGAGGCGTTGGCGGATCGCCTGGCCGAAGCATTCGCCGAATGCCTGCACAAGCAAGCGCGTGACGACTGGGGGTACGGCCTTGAAGAGAACCTCTGTCCCGAGGACTTGATTCGCGAAAAATACCGCGGGATCCGGCCCGCTGCGGGTTATCCCGCGTGCCCGGACCATACGGAGAAAGGTCCGCTGTGGGACTTACTCGACGTGCAGGCGCACACCGGAATGTACATCACGGAGTCGTTCGCCATGTGGCCGGGATCGAGCGTGAGCGGGCTCTACTTCGCGCATCCGGAATCGCGCTATTTCTCATTGGGAAAAATTGAACAGGATCAAGTGATCGATTACGCCGAACGCAAGGGCATGACGGTCGCCGAGGTGGAACGATGGCTCGGGCCGAATCTCAACTATGAGCCGGCGCCTTCGCTGGCCACCGTCGGCTGAGTCTCCGACGCGAGAGCCTGGAACAATCTCCCGACGCTGCGCGCTAACGCAAACGACTGCCTCGCGGACTCCGGCGTAAGCAGGCCGAGTCCACAGGTCGCGGTGACCATCGCGTTGCGGGCGAATTCCTGCGGATCTCCTGCTAGGGATGCGAGAGTTAGCCAGCGCGTGAATATCTGTTCCGCTCGCAGGGCGCTCAAATCCTTCCACGTAGGAATCAATCCGTAAGCCACGATGCCTCCATCGCGCGCGAAAGCAACGGAGTTGGCGTCGGAGAAGAACGACTCGAGGCCATCATGAGCATCGAACGACAAGATGTCGGGCTTCGCGCGGACCATACGCGAGAGGGGGCGAGCCGCGCAGCAATGCAGGCCCGCGTAAGCGCCGCGCAGCCGCGCGCCGTCCAAGGTAGCCGCCAACGCACTCAGCCGGCGCTCTTCGGACACGGCGCTTCCCGCAGCTACTTCAAGGCAAAGCGCAGGTTCATCCAGAAACAACAGCACCGGCAGGCCGGCTCGCTTGAGGCGATCGATCTGCCAGCAGATGATCTGAGAGATATGAAACGCGACAGCCGCAAACAACACCGGATCCGATAAGAATGGGCGGTCTTGGTGAAAC
>CAJCIA010000228.1 GCA_903970275.1 Betaproteobacteria bacterium | reverse complement strand
ATGGGATTCGAACCCACGATACGCTGTTACACGTATAACGGTTTAGCAAACCGCCGCCTTCAGCCACTCGGCCACCCCTCCACCGAAGAGTGGGTGCACGGCGCATGCGGTTCCATTTCTAGGCTTTCGGGACGTGCCGGTCAACCAGCGTGGGAAGAACAAAATGCGCACAGATTGACGGTTTGGACCCAACTTGGCCCCATTCCTACTTCTCGGGTCCCGATCCTGTAAGGTGTACGCGGCGGTGGAATAGTCGGCCACGGAGCGGCGGCGTAGAGCCGCTGCGTGGCGGCGTAAAAGTCGGCCACTTGCGAGGCTGTCCTTTTCGGTTTTCGGAAGGGACGGTCGGGGGTGTTTCAGGTGGAAGTATACGCGGCGGTTCGCCGGTATGTGCTGCTTGAGGGTCATAGCCGGCGGGAAGCGGCGGGAGTGTTTGGGCTGAGCCGGGACACGATCGCCAAGATGTGTCGGTTCTCGGTGCCACCGGGTTACCAGCGGACGAAGCCGCCAGAGAAGCCGAAGCTGGGACCGCTGACGCCGGTGATCGATGCGATCCTGGAGGCGGACCGCAGCGCGCCGGTCAAGCAGCGGCACACGGCGAAGCGGATTTTCGAGCGGCTGGGGGCCGAGTACGGGTATGCCGGCGGCTACACGGTCGTGAAGGATTACGTGCGGCTGAGGCGAACACGGATGAAGGAGGCGTTCGTGCCTCTGGCGCATCCGCCCGGTCACGCCCAGGTGGATTTTGGCCAGTGCATCGGCATCATCGGCGGCGTGCGCACGGTGATGCACGTCTTCTGCTTTGATCTTCCCCATTCCGACGCGCCGTTTGTGAAGGCCTATCCGGCGGAGACGACGGAAGCGTTCCTGGACGGGCACGTCTCGGCCTTTGCCTTTTTCGGCGGCGTGCCGCTGTCGATCCTCTATGACAACACCAAGCTGGCGGTAGCGCGGATTCTGGGCGATGGCCGGCGCACCCGGACCCGTGCTTTCACGGAGCTGGTCAGCCACTTCCTGTTCCGGGACCGCTTCGGCCGGCCGGGCAAAGGCAATGACAAGGGGAAGGTGGAGGGGCTGGTAAAATACACCCAGCGCACCTTCATGACCCCGCTGCCGCACGCGGCCTCGTTCGAGGCGTTGAACGCGGCGCTGGCAGAGCGGTGCCGCGCGCGCCAGGGCGAACATGCCGGCCGGCATGCCGAGACGATCGGCGAGCGGCTGGTGCGCGATCTGGCGGTGCTTAGCGGTATTCCCGAGGGTCTGTTCGAGCCTTGCGAGAAGAAGCCGGCCAAGGTGTCGTCGACCGGGCTGGCACGTTACCGGATGAACGACTACTCGGTCCCGACCCGCTTCGCCTTCCAGAGTGTCCTGGTGAAGGGCTTCGTCGATGAGGTGGTGATCGTCGCCGGCTCGGAGATCATCGCCCGTCATGGGCGGATCTACGGCCGCGATCAGTTCGTGTTCGATCCTAAGCATTACCTGGCGCTGCTGGAGCAGAAGCCCGGTGCGCTGGACCAGGCGGCACCGCTGCAGAGCTGGACCTTGCCCGAGGGTTTCCAGCGCATCCGCCGTCTGCTCGAGAGCCGCATGGGCAATCGTGGCAAGAAGGAGTTCATCCAGATCCTGCGGCTGATGGAGGTGTTCGAGGAAGCGATCGTGGCCGCCGCCGTCGTGGACGCCATGCAGCTCGGCGCGATCGGCTTCGACGCGGTCAAGCAGCTCGTGCTGGCCCGCATCGAGCGGCGTCCGGCCCGGCTCGATCTGGCCCGGTATCCCTATCTTCCCGCTGCCGAGGTGAAGACCACGGCGGCGGCCGATTATGCCGCCCTGCTGTCGCGGAGCGCCGCATGACCGCCGCTCCGCCCCAGGTGCTGCTCGCCCATCACCTGAAGACGCTGAAGCTGCCGACTTTCCTGCGCGAGTACGAGAAGGTCGCCGGCGAGTGCGCCCGGGAGGGCGTCGATCATCCCCGTTATCTGCTGCGTCTGGCCGAGCTGGAGCTTATCGATCGCGAGCGTCGTCTCGTCGAGCGGCGTATCCGCGATGCCCGCTTCCCGGCGGTGAAGAGCCTGGACATCTTCGACTTCACCGCCATGCCCAGCCTCAACAAGCCCTTGGTATTGGAGCTGGCGCGTTGCGAGTTCGTCGTTGCCCGCGACAACATCATCGTGCTCGGCAACAGCGGCACCGGGAAGACTCACATTGCGCTGGCCCTCGGCCTGGCCGCGTGTCAGCGCGGTTTCTCCGTCACCTTCGTTACCGCTGCCGGCCTCGTCCGCCAGCTCCAGGAGGCACGCGACGAGCGCCGACTGTTGCGGCTGCAGCAAAACCTGGCTGCCGCAAAGCTGCTGATCATCGACGAACTGGGCTACGTCCCGCTCTCCCAGACCGGAGCGGAGCTGTTGTTCGAGGTCTTCAGTCAGCGCCATGAGCGAAGCTCGACCATCGTTACCTCCAACCTGCCGTTCGAGGAATGGACCAGCGTGTTCGGCTCCGAGCGCCTGACCGGCGCGCTGCTCGACCGGCTCACCCACCACGTCCACATCCTGGAGATGAACGGCGACTCCTACCGCCTGAAACACTCCAAGGCCCAACGGCGACGCCAGCTCGCCCAGGATGCCGGTCTCGCCGTCGATCCGGACACCGGCGAAATCCTCGACACCTGATCCAACCGAGCCGCCGATATGCAGAGGGGCCCCGCGGGGCCCCTCTGCATATCGATCAACCGCAGCACAAATGCCGACTTTTACTCCGCCCCGGTGGCCGGCTTTCCGTCCGCCGTTGACACTTCGCAACATCGTCTGAAGAGCAGCGTCTTTTGCCGGTGATTGCCTCTTCGCTCGGCGCCTCGCAAAGACGCGCGGTTCGGGGTACGCTTTGGTCAAAATTCCTTTTATGCAGAGGCACACCATGAGCATCACTGTCGCGGTCATGGCGCAGGGCACGATGGGCGCCGGGGTCGGCAAGCGGCTCAGCGAGCGCGGCGCCACCGTGCGCACATTGCTGTCGGGCCGCAGCGAGGCGAGCGCGGGGCGCGCCAAGGCCGCCGGCATGCAGCCGGTCGGC
>CAJCIA010000227.1 GCA_903970275.1 Betaproteobacteria bacterium | reverse complement strand
CGATCCACGAACTGGAAGCCGCGATCAACTTCTGGCGCGCCCGCTCACCTTCGAGCGGCGACGAACTCGTTCTGTGCAAGGAGGCAAGCGCGCTCTCCAAGCCGTATGCGCTGATGATTGTACAGCGTCAGCACGCGCTACCACCGGAAGGTTTGGACGAGACCGCGAGGGAAGCGTGGAATTCTTACGTTCGCCTTAAGAATGGCCTGTAGAAGTGAAGGTTTGCGCACCTGAATACCTGCAAAGCGCTTTCATCGCACGGCAAACGTGCTTTTATGCACGTCATCCAGCGCGAGTTTATTTAGACCCGGTCGCGATCTGATCGATAAAACGCGCCAGCGAAATGTCCCGTTCCGTGAGCCCATTCGCTTCATGCGTCGACAGGGTGATTTCCACCTTGTTATAGACGTTGGACCACTCCGGGTGATGGTCCATTTCCTGGGCCTTGATGGCGACCCGCGTCATGAAACCGAACGCTTCGTTGAAGTCGGCAAACTTGAATTGCCGCTGGATGGCGTCGCGGCCGGCTACGGCTACCCAACCGTGCAGCTGGGCCAGTTGCGCGGAGCGCTCTTCGGAAGTGAGTTTTTGAATCATGGGGATGCCTCCTTGTGCGGAGTATGGCGCGCCTGGGCGCTACCGTGTGTTTGACCGCTCGCGCGGCCGCCGGAGAGCGATGCACGTGCGCGGACATCAGCCTATTTTTCCACGGATCATCGCCGCGCGCTCCGGACTCCCGCAAGAAGAGCGCGGATAGAGTACGGATAAACGAACATATGCAATAATCGTGCACTGAACGATATATTGATGCGGGGAATCATCATGTTGGAACTCGATCATTTCGATCTCGCGCTACTTGAGGTCCTGCAGCGCTTTGGGCGTGCGACTCATCAGCAGCTCGGCGAGCAGGTGCCGCTGTCGCCGTCGCAGATTGGCCGGCGGTTGCAGCGCCTTGAGCAACTCGGCGTCGTGGACGGCTACCGTGTCGTGCTGCGCCCCGAGAAGCTGGGGCTAGGTGTGACCGCGTTTACGAGTCTCAAGCTCAAGCATCACGGCGATTCGATCGTCGAGCAGTTCCAGCAGCAGATCGACATGCTGCCCGAAGTGCTGGAGTGCCACGCCGTGGTCGGCGACGCGGACTATCTGCTGCGTATTGTTGCGCCGGATCTCAACGCGTTGTCCTCGTTTGTCATGAAAAAGCTGATGCGCGTACCGGGCGTGGACAGTGTGCGCTCGAATATCGTGCTGACGACATTCAAGCGCAACGGGCCGTTGCCGCTCGGACATCTGGCGCCGGGGGCAGCCGCTAGCTAAGTGGCTAGCGAGCAGGGCCACGCTTTTTGATTACGCCACCTTGCGCGGCTCGTTATCCGGGCTGAGCAGATCCACATACGCGACGGCTACCAGATCCGATTCCGGCACGCCCAGCTTCGCGAACATCTCATGCGCTTCGGCGTGACCGCCTTCCTCGTCGTCTTCCTGCGCGAGGAGCACTTCCAGTTCGACAAAGTCACCCAGACCGTCCACCCGGTCGAGGTGAATCCGCGTGCGTCCGGTCGTGTAGACGTGACGTTCCTTGGTGACGATGCCGCGCGTGGTCAACGCCGTGGCGAGCAGCGAGTGCATGGCTTCCGGATTGGTCACCGGGCTGCGCGTGTAATAGGACGCCTTCGGACCGTCGCGATCGTCGCGCTGATAGAAGATCAGTTCGGCGGGCGTGCCGTCGTCGAACTGACGCAGCTTTAGACGGCCGCGTGGTACGTCGTAGAAGAAGTCCTGCTGGCGGAAGATCAGCGGAGCCTCGGGCGACAGTTCGGCGGCGCGCTCGCGGAGTTGATCGAAGTGCTGGGCGCGGGCTTTGATTTCGATGTTGCGTGCCATGTCAGGCTCCTGAGGAAGGATGGATTTTCGGCGGCTTCCGGTGGGGCAGGGTGAAGCGTGCCGTGAAGGACAAACTCGAACGAACTCAAAACAAGGGCGCTGCGCAGACAACGTGCGCGAACCCTGAATCTAGCAAAAAGCGCGTGACCGTGGCGTTACGTTGGCGGAGATTCGAATGAATCCTGTGAATCTTCCTCGCCGGGCATGAGAAAGTCATGAGCCGGGCTCATATCGCCCATTGCTGCTCGATCAGTTTGAGCGCGGCGGCGATAGCCGGATCGTCCTGGCGGGCGGCGAGCGTAACGAAGCTCAACTGGGTCGGCACCGTCACACCCTCGACGATGGTAAGTGCGTGTGCATGGGCCTCGGCGATGGCGATCGCGTCGCGCACGAGGGTCAGGCCGACGCCGGATTTGACGAGATCGAGCATGGACGGCTCCTGATCCACCTCAGCCACCTTAACAGGCTTGACGCCGACCTCGGCAAAGCGCCGCGACAGAAGGCGGTGATGGGCGGAGGCGGGAGGCGTCCAGATCCAAGGCAGGGCGGCGAGGGTGCGCCAGTCGCGGGCTCCTTTCACGCGGTCTTTCCATCCGGCGGGCGCGAGCACGCGGTACTGGAAGTGGGTCAGTGTGACGGCGTGAAATGCGGTGCCGTCACGCGTTTCGTCGTCGGACGGGTGGCCGATGTAGTAGCCGACGTCGAGCTCGCCCGCGCGGATCTGCTCGAGGACCCAGCCGGACATGCCATGGCGCAGGGCGGTTTCGATGTGCGGCCAGGTTTCGACGAGTTGCTTGAGGAAACCGCCGAGGCGGAGGAATTCCGGATCGAGGATGGTGCCGATGCGCAGGTGGCCGCGGACTTCATGGCGGAGTGAGGCGGCTGCGCGGTCGACGTCGCTGGCGGCGGTGAGTGCGCGCTCGGCGTGGGGCAGGAGCGACTGGCCGTCGCGTGTCAGGGATAGGCCGTGCGACGTGCGGGTGAATAGGGTTAGCCCGAGTGTTTCCTGCAGGTGCTTGATCTGCAGGCTGACCGCCGGTTGGGTTAGATGTAGTTGCACTGCCGCGCGAGTGAGGTTGCCCTCGTGGGCGACGGTGACGAATGCTCGTAGCAGGGTTAGGTCCATGCGCTGATATTAGCGCGGCTTATGGGGCAGTTGAGCATTACTCATTAGATTTTGGTCAGGGCGGCGCTTACGCTTTGGGTTTTGTGGTGGCCTGCGGCGCCTTGTTGGGTTGGTGTTCCTACGGTGTTGGCCTTTCCTTGCTTTGTTAGTGGTCTATTAGCTTTGCCCCTGTGCGGGGCGGCACTTACTTTCTTTGTCCCACAGGGACT
>CAJCIA010000226.1 GCA_903970275.1 Betaproteobacteria bacterium | reverse complement strand
GGTCACAGACCGCCGCTACAATCTGACGCTTCACCGCGGGTAAAACTCCTTTGCACGGCGTAAAACTGATCCTCACACCCGCCTCGACGCCCCTTGCGTTTTGGTCGGCTCATCGTATCCTGAAAGCTCAGTGAAAATTCAAAATTTGCTCAAGACATCGAGCGAATGGATCAAGGGCGATGGCGGCGGGAACCGCATCGTTTTCAGCTCCCGCTTGCGCCTGGCGCGCAACCTGAACCGGCATCCATTTCCCGGCTGGGCCAAGAAGGCCGAGCGCGAGAAGGTTCTCGCCGTGGCGCAGCCCGCCGTGGCCGACCTGCCGGAGATGAAGGACGCGATCATCAACGACTCGATGGAGCACTTCACGCCCCTGGAAAAACAGGTGCTCGTGGAGCAGCACCTGATCAGCCGCGAACATGCCGCGAAGAACGCCGGCAGCGGCCTCGTTATTTCCAAAAATCGCAGTCTGTCCGTCATGATTAATGAGGAGGACCACCTGCGCATCCAGTCGCTGCGCAGCGGGCTTCAGCTCAAGGCGCTGCTCAAGGCGGTGGACAAGCTCGACACGGAACTGGAGGAGCGGCTCGACTTCGCCTTCTCGCCGCAGATCGGCTTCCTCACCGCGTGCCCGACCAACGTCGGCACCGGCATGCGCGCCTCGGCCATGATGCACCTGCCCGCGCTCGTGCTCGACGATCAGATCACGCAGATCATCAAAGCGGTGAACAAGATCGGCCTGGCGGTGCGCGGCCTCTACGGCGAGGGCACGGAGGCGCTCGGCAACCTCTTCCAGATTTCCAACCAGATGACGCTCGGCCAGTCCGAGGGCGACATCGTGGACAAGCTGCACAAGGTCATTGTGCAGGTGATGGAACACGAGGAAAACGCGCGCCAGAAGATGCTGGAAGACAAGAGCCGCATGATCGCGGACCAGGTCGGCCGCGCCTACGGCATCATGATGCACAGCTACTCGATTTCCTCGAAAGAGGTGCTGAACCTGCTTTCCATGCTGCGCCTGGGCGTGGACCTCAACCTTTTGCCCGAGGAATATCGCGCCACCATCGATGAACTTTTCATCCGCACCCAGCCCGCGCATTTGCAAAAGGATTACGAGCGCAAGCTCACCACCGAGGAGCGCGACGGCCTGCGCTCCGACCTGCTCCGCGAGCGCCTCAAGAGCGTGCCGGAACCGGACACCAAGGCTTTGGCCCTCGCCAAGCCGATAGAAGGGGATAAGAAGAAATCATGAACAATTTTACGCCCCGCGCCCAGCAAGTCCTCGCGCTCGCGCGCAAGGAAGCGGACCGCTTCAATCATAATTATGTGGGCACCGAGCATCTGCTGCTGGGGCTGATCAAGCTCGGCCAGGGTGTCGCCGTGAATGTCCTGCAGAAGCTCGGGCTCGATCTGGAGACCGTGCGCATCGAGGTCGAGAAGCAGGTCGGTTCCGGCCCGGACACCAAGATGTCCGGCAATATCCCGTACACCCCGCGCGTGAAGAAAGTCCTCGCCCTCGCGGGTAAGGAAGCCAAGGCGCTCAACCATTCCTATGTCGGCACCGAGCACATCCTGCTCGGCCTGCTGCGCGAAGGCGACGGCGTGGCCGCGCGCGTGCTCAAGACCCTGGAGGTCGACATCGAGCGCACCCGCAATGAGGTGCTGAAGGAGCTCGATCCCAATTTCACTTCTGGCGAAGCCGAGAGCGAAGAAGGCGGCGGCGGGGGCGAATCGTCCTCCGGCGGCCCGCAGGAAGGCGGCGCGCCCGGCAGCAAGAAGGACGTGAAGACGCCCGCGCTGAAGGCGTTTGGCCGCGACCTGACGGATATGGCGCGCAAGGGCGAGCTCGACCCGGTCATCGGTCGCAAGCCCGAGATCGAGCGCGTCATCCAGATTCTCTGCCGCCGCACCAAGAACAATCCCGTGCTTATCGGTGAGGCCGGCGTGGGCAAGACCGCGATTGCGGAAGGGCTGGCGCAGGAAATCGCCGCCGGCAACGTGCCCGAGCTGCTGCGCGAGAAGAAGGTCGTCACGCTCGACCTGGCGCTCATGGTCGCCGGCACGAAATACCGCGGCCAGTTCGAGGAACGCATCAAGGCCGTGATGGAGGAAATCCGCAAGGCGAAGAACGTCATTCTCTTCATCGACGAGCTGCACACCATCGTCGGTGCCGGCTCCGCCGAGGGCGCGATGGACGCGTCCAACATCATCAAGCCCGCGCTCTCCCGCGGCGAGCTGCAGTGCATCGGCGCAACGACGCTCAACGAATTTCGCAAGCACATCGAGAAGGACTCCGCACTGGAGCGCCGCTTCCAGCAGGTCATGGTCGAGGCGCCGAGCGTCGACGAATCGATCGAGATCCTCAAGGGGCTGCGCCCGAAGTACGAGCAGCACCACAAGGCGAAGATGTCCGACGAGGCGCTGATCCAAGCGGTGAAGCTGTCGGACCGTTATCTCACCGGCCGGTTCCTGCCCGACAAGGCGATCGACGTCATGGACGAGGCGGGCTCGCGCGCGCGCATCAACGCGACCATGCGTCCGCCCGACGTGAAGAGCATCGAGGCCGAGATCGAGGAGATCAAGGGCCGCAAGGAAGCGTCCATCAAGGCGCAGGATTTCGAGAAGGCCGCCGCGCTCCGCGATTCCGAGAAGGAAGCCAAGGACAAGCTGGAGACGGTGCTGACCGAGTGGCGCACGCGCCGCGACGAGCAGGAAGTCAACGTCACCGACGACGACATCCGCCACGTGGTGGCGAAGTGGACCGGCGTGCCGCTTTCCCGCATGGAGCAGAAGGACATGGACCGCCTGCTGCGCGTGGCCGAGGAGCTCAAGGGCAAGGTTATCGGCCAGGACGAGGCCGTCTACGCCATGGGCAAGGCCCTTCGCCGCTCACGCGCCGACCTCAAGGATCCCAAGCGCCCCATTGGCTCCTTTATTTTCCTGGGCCCAACCGGCGTGGGCAAAACCCACCTCGCGAAGACGCTGGCCGAGTACATGTTCGGCGACGAAAGCGCGCTGATCCAGATCGACATGTCCGAGTACATGGACGCCCACAACGTCTCGCGCCTGGTTGGCGCCCCTCCCGGCTATGTCGGTTATGAGGAGGGCGGCCAGCTCAGTGAAAAGGTGCGACGCCGGCCCTACAGCGTCGTGCTCTTTGACGAGATCGAGAAGGCGCACCCGGACATCTGGAATCTGCTTCTGCAGATCCTGGAAGATGGCGTGGTCACTGACTCGTTGGGCCGCAAGGTCGATTTCCGGAACACGATCATCATCATGACCTCGAATGTCGGCGCCGATCTCGTGCGCAAGAACATGGTCATGGGCTTCGGCGTGAAGACCGACGAGCATTCCTACGATCAGATGAAGGAAAAGATGCTCGGCGAGGCCAAGCGGGTCTTCAAGCCCGAGTTCCTCAACCGCCTCGACGACATCATCGTCTTCCATTCGCTGACCCGCGACGACCTGACCAAGATCGTCGACATCGAGGTGGGCAAGGTGCTGACGCGGCTGAAGCCGCGCGAGATCACTTTCCGGCTCACCCCCGAAGCCACGGCTTTCCTGATCGAGAAGGGCTACGATCCCGCCTACGGGGCGCGTCCGCTCCGCCGCGCGGTGGAACGGTTCCTGGAAGATCCGATGGCGGAGGAGATTCTCCGCGGCACGATCAAGAACGGCGACTTCGTCGTGGTGGGCGAAAAGGACAAGGCGCTGACCTTCACCGTCGGGGCCGACAATCCGCCCGCGTCGGTGGCGCCGTAAGAGGAGCCATGGGCAAGCACGTGTTTACTCTCGATCAGCAGAAGGCTCTCGCCGCCGCTGTCGCCGAGGG
>CAJCIA010000225.1 GCA_903970275.1 Betaproteobacteria bacterium | reverse complement strand
CCGCCGCTACAGCTCGGGGAGAGACAGGCTAAGCCGCATCGGCGTCATGGTGGATTCCGTGAATCCGGCGCGCTGGTAAAAGGCTTTTGCTTCGATGTTCGCGGCGTCGGTAAGGAGCGTGATGCGCTGGCAGCCGGCGTTTCGGGCCTCTGCAATTGCGCTGGCCAGCAGGCGCCCGCCATAACCGCGCCCGCGCTGATCGGGATGCACGATCATGTCTTCCAGCAGGCCCACTCGCGCGCCGAGAAAGGTGCTGACGGTGAAGAGCACGCTTACTATTCCAACAATTTGGCCGGCATCCTCCACCACCAGAAGCGTACCCCGCGCCGGGTCCGTCAGGATCAGGCGCAGGCCCCGCGCCTGCTTGGCGGGATCAGGCGCAAACTCGACCTCCTGGGTGAACAAAAGCGCGAGCAACTCGCAGAGCTGCGGGAGGTCGTCTTCGGTCGCAGTCCGAACACGCATGCTGCCAGGTGGCACGGTAATAAAGGGAAAGGGGGGGTGCGCTCGAGAGGACTCGAACCTCCATGGATTGCTCCACTAGTACCTGAAACTAGCGCGTCTGCCATTTCGCCACGAGCGCGTGACTGAGCCGATGATTATCCCCGCGCTGAGGCCAAGAGCAAGGAAAAGCGGCTGGAGCGGCGGCGCGCGTCTCCGGTGGGCAGGTGCCTTGCAAGGCGCCTCAACCGGGTCATGCGGCGGTGACGAACTCAAGCAGGCTGCGGTGCACGGCGGCCAGCGGTTCTTTCCAGCTGCCGCTGGAGCCCTGCCCGAAGAGCGTGGCGCTGGGGTACCACGGGCTGTCGGGGCGGTCCAGCAGCCAGCGCCAGTCGGGCCAGCGGGGCAGCAGCACCCACACGGGCCGGCCCAGCGCGCCAGCCAGGTGCGCAACGGAGGTGTCGACAGTGAGGACGAGGTCGAGCGTGCCCAGGCATTCGGCCGTGTCCTGAAAATCGTGGAAGGTCGGCCCGCGATTTTCCGCATGGAATTCGTCTCGCAAGAGCGCTTGCTCCTCCGCGTCCGGATCGCGCTGAAGGCTGACCCAGTCGCAGGGCAACGCGGCCAGTTCGCGCCATTCGGCCAGCGGGATGTTGCGCTCGCGCGCGCTGGGCGAGGCGCGGTTGGCGCGCCAGATCAGCCCGATGCGCGGGCGCGCTCGCGGCGGAAGTGGTGCGGGCTGCCACGGGAGGTACGGCACCGCGCGGGGCAGCGCGGCGAGTGAGACGTGGAAGAGGTGCGGCAGCGAGAGCAGCGGACAATGATACGCGCACGTGGGCACGGGCTGCCCGTCCGTCACAATTCCCGCCAGTCCTTCCAGTCCGGAAAATAGCCGCACCAGCTCCGGATGGCAGGCGAGATACAAGGTCCGCACCCGCTCGCGCACTTGGGGCAGGAAGCGGATGAACTGCAGGTTGTCGCCGAACCCCTGCTCGCAATGGAGCAGCAGCGCCTCGTCGTGCAACTCGCGGCCGTCCCACCGCGTGCCCTGCGCGTAGCGCGGCAGGATGCAGTCGGGGCGGAACAGGCGCCACTCGTACTCGATGAAGCCCTTCTCGTAATTGCCGTGCAGCAGGTAAAGCAGCGCGAGCGTGAAGTGCGCCTCGCCATCCTGCGGATGCGCACGCACCGCCTGCTGCGCGTAACGAAAAGCCTGCGCCGGCTGGGCCAGTCGCGTGCTTACCAAGCTCAGCGCGCGCAGGGTGGCGGCATCCTCTGGAGCGGTTGCGAGATGGGCCAGCAGATCGTCCCGCGCCTCTTCGTAGCGGCCGCCGTCGAACGCCGCCTGCGCGCGGGCGAGCGAATGTCCTGTCTCCACGCGCCAAGGGTTTCGTTAAAAGCGAAGAGGGTCGAGCGAAATGCCTCCGGAGTTGCAGCGGCGGTCCATGATCGTCGACGGATACGCAAGGAATGCGTGTCGGCAGTCATGGACCATCGCGACAGAAAGCGGCGGCCCTACGCTGCTCCTGCCAGCGCCGCGTCCCAATCCTTCCAGACCGGCTCGAGGCCGAGCTCTCGCAACCGTGCGCTGACCTCCGCCGCGGAACGTTCGTCGGAAATGGCGAACTGCTCCGTGGCGGAAAGATGCTCGCCTTCGGAGGCGATGACCGGCTGCGCCTTGCCGCGCTGGGTCAGGTGCAGCGCATCGGCGCCGGCGCCCGTGTAGCCGCCAGGCTCGGTGTGGGAGCCGGCGCTCATCATCGTCACGCCAAGGCGCGCCAGCCGATCGCGCAGCACGGCGGGCTCGCGCGTGGAGAGGACGATGCCGACCTGCGGGAAGCAGAGGCGCAGGGCAAGGATCACCTGCACGAGCGCGCGGTCGTCGAAGGCGAAGCGCGGCTCGAACGAACCGGCCGCCGGGCGCAGGCGCGGCAGCGAAACGGTGAGCGACGCCTTCCAGCAATGGCGCAGCAGATGATCGACATGCGCGGCGAGATGCAGCGCCTCCTCCTGCCACGGCGCGAGGCCGAAGAGTGCGCCGATGCCGAGCCGCTTGAATCCGGCGGCATACGCGCGTTCGGGACAATCGAGCCGCCAATCGAAGTCGCGCTTGGGCCCGGCGGTATGCAGCTCGGCGTAGGCGGTGCGGTTGTAGGTCTCCTGATAGACGACGAGGCCCTCGGCGCCGGCGCGCACGATCGGCTCGTACTCCGCCGTTTCCATCGGACCCACCTCGAGCGAGAGGGCAGGAATGAAGCCGGCCAGTCGCGCGGTGACCTGCGCGAGATAATCGGACGAAACAAATTTTGGATGCTCACCCGCCACGAGCAGGACGTTGCGAAATCCCTCGTGCGCGAGATGCCTCGCCTCGGCCTCCACCTGCTCGGGCGTGAGCGTCACGCGCAGGATGGGATTGTCCCGCGAGAACCCGCAATACTTGCAGATGTTCACGCACTCGTTGGAGAGATAGAGCGGCGCAAAGAGGCGCATCGTCTTGCCGAAGAATTGCCGCGTGAGCAGTTCGGCCCGCTGCGCAAGCGTCTCCAGTTCCGGTCCCGCCTTCGGTGCCAGCAAATCGGCGAAGCGGCGCAGGATGCGCGACTGCGTCAGCGCGGGGTCGCGGAATTGCTGCGAGAAGGACATGGCTCATCAGCATAGACGACGAGCGGGAGTGGGCAACCTCGGGTGCGTCTGCTGTACCGGCGATCGATGCTTCTTCGATCTCGTCCCAATCTTCCGCCCAGTGTCGGCGGTCCCAGACCGCCGCTTATATGACAAAGGACGATGAAGCGCCGGGATGACAGCGCGCGCCGCCTGCGATAGGTTCCCGGCGTGAGTGACCAGGCCACCATGAACCTTCCAGGCACAGCTGCTCCTTTAGCGGCCGGTGCCTGCCACGGCCATGCCCATGAGCACGGGCGGGCCTGGTGGATGGACGTTGAGCTGCTCAGCGTCATCGCCACGCTGCTCTTCATGCTGCTGGGCGGGTTCGGCGCAGCGCTGGGACTGCCGGGCGCGTGGTCACCCTGGTTTTTCGCCGCGGCGTATCTCACCGGCGGCTGGCACGGCACGATCCATGGCGCGCGTTCGCTGCTGCGCGGCACAGTGGACGTCGATTTGCTGATGATCCTGGCGGCGCTTGGCGCGGCCTACGTGCACCACGCATTCGAGGGCGCGATGCTTCTGTTTCTCTTCTCGCTTTCGCACGCGCTGCAGGAGATGGCCATCGAGCGAAGCCGTTCCGCCATTTCCGCGCTGATGAAGCTGCGGCCGGAAGTTGCGCTGCGCCGACGCGGCACGGAAACGCAGCTCGTCGCCATCGATGAACTGGCGGTGGGCGACATTCTTGTCGTTCGGCCGGGCGAAAGCATTCCGGTGGACGGCGTCGTCTCCGAGGGCACGAGCACGGTGAACCAGGCGTCGATCACGGGCGAGTCGCTGCCCATCGACAAGAAGCCGGGCGACCCGCTCTTCGCCGGCACGATGAACGAGCACGGCGGCCTGGAAATGCGCGCGACGAAGCTGGCGCGCGAATCGACCCTGGCCAAGCTGGTCGAGCTGGTGGAAAAGGCGCAGGGCCAGAAGGCGACCACGCAGCGCTTTCTCGAGAAGGCGGAGCAGTGGTACGCACTCGGCGTCATTCTCTTCACCGCAGCGCTGATCGCGGTGCCCTATTATTTTTTCGGCCACGCGTTCCAGCCCACGTTCTACCGCGCGATGACGGTCATGGTCGTGGCCTCGCCGTGCGCGCTGGTCATCAGCACACCGGCGTCGATCCTTTCCGCCATCGGTGCGGCGGCGCGGCGCGGCGTGCTCTTCAAGGGCGGCGTTTACCTGGAGCGCGCGGCGGCGGTGGAGATCGTCGCCTTCGACAAGACCGGTACGCTCACGGCGGGTCGGCCGGTGGTAACCGACGTGCAGATCATTGAGCAGCCCGGCCGCCCGGCGAACGAACTGGCGTGCCTGCAGGAGGAGTTGCTCTGGCTCGCGGCCGGCGTCGAGGCGCGCAGCGAGCACCCGATCGCGCGCGCCATCGTGGCCGAGGCCAAGCGCCGTTTCATGCCGATCGAGCGCTGCCTGAAATTCCAGTCGGTGGCTGGGCACGGTGTGAGCGCGGAGGTCTGCGGGCGGCGCATCGCGGTCGGCAACTTGAAGTACTTCGACGGCTACGAATCCCCCGAGCGCCACGAGCTCGAGAAGGCGATGAACGCGATGCAGGACGCGGGCAAGACCGGCATGCTGGTCGGCGAGATCATCGGCGAGCAGATCGAGCAAGCCACGGTGCGTTATCTCGGCTTCATCGCCGTGGCCGATCAGGTGCGGCCGGAGGCGCCGGCGGTGGTCGCGCGGCTGCGCGAGCTGGGCGTGAAGCGCGTGGTCATGATCACGGGCGACGGTTCGCGCGTGGCCGCCGCTGTCGCGAAAAAATGCGGCATCGATGAGGTCCACGCCGATCTGCTGCCGCAGGACAAGGTGCGCGTCATCGTGAAGCTGAAGGAAGCCGGCCGTACCGCGATGATCGGCGACGGCATTAACGACGCGCCCGCGCTGGCGACGGCCGATGTCGGCGTGGCCATGGGCGCCGCCGGCACGGACGTGGCGATGGAAACCGCCGATGTGGTGCTGATGAGCGACGCGCTGGAGGGGGTGCCGTTCACGCTCGCGCTCAGCCAGCGCGCCCGGCAGGTCGTCTACCAGAACCTGACCTTCGCGCTCGCGGTCATCGTCGTGCTGATCATCTCTGCGCTCGGATTTCAGCTCGCCCTGCCGCTCGGCGTGGTCGGGCACGAGGGCAGCACGGTGCTTGTTTGCCTCAACGGCCTGCGCCTGCTCGGGTTTCGCATGGCGAGTCTGTAGCGGCGGCTTGGCACCGCCGGAAGGTGCTAGAGGCTATCGG
>CAJCIA010000224.1 GCA_903970275.1 Betaproteobacteria bacterium | reverse complement strand
GGCTGACCGAGGCGGTTGAGCGGAATATTATCCAGCAGCGCCTTCAACTTGGCTGGATCGTTCAGGAGCTTGGTGTTGATCGGCGTCTCGATCGCGCCCGGTGCCACGTTGTTGATGGTAATCCCCAACGGCGCCAGCTCGATCGACAGGTCGCGCGTCACCATCTTCATGCCGCCCTTGCTCGCGCAGTAGGAGGCAAAATGAGGGAACGGCAGTTCCTCGTGCACCGAGCTGATGTTGATCACCTTGCCGCCCGCCTTCCGCGCCTGCAGGTGCTTGACGAATGCCTGGGTGAGAAAGAACGGGCCCTTCAGGTTGGTGTTTAACACGAGATCAAAGTCCTTTTCCGTCACATCCCAGAATGAGGCGTTCTTCTCCACGCCCGCGTTGTTCACCAGGATGTCGATGCGGCCCAAACCGGCCACGCCATCCGCGATCAACTTGGCCGTGCCTTCCACCGTGCTCAAGTCCGCCCCGACGGAAACGGCGCGCCGCCCCAGCGCGGTGATCTTGCCCTTCACGTCGTCGGCCTCCTCGGGATGGGAGTGATAGTTGACCACGATGTCCGCGCCCTCCTGCGCGAGCCGGACCGCGATGCCCGCGCCGATGCCCTGGCTGCTGCCGGTGACGAGAATGACCTTGTTTTCGAGTTTCATGAATGGCTCCGGGTTAAGGGTCCACGGTTGCGCCCCATGCGGCACCGCGCAAGGGAAAGTTTGGTGACGCCTTGCTCCCCTCGCCGCGATTCCGCAGAGTGCGCCTGCATGGCAACCCGCGCAGCGCTTCGTTCAGCCTGGTACACCCTGGGGCTCCTTTCGGCGCTGAACCTCCTCAACTACCTCGACCGCTATGTGCTTTCCGCGGTGCTGGCGCCGTTGCAGCACGATCTTCATCTCGGCGATGCAGCCGGCGGCTGGACGGCCTCCGCCTTTATGCTCGGTTACTTCCTTACCGCGCCGTTCTTCGGTTTCCTGGGCGACCGCTATCCGCGCAAATGGCTGATGCTGGGCGGTGTGATGGTCTGGAGTCTGGCCACCGCCGGCACGGCGCTGGCCCAAAGTTTCCCGGAGCTTTTCGCCATCCGCATGATTGTTGGCGTGGGCGAGGCCTGCTTCGTGACCATGAGCCCGAGCTGGATTTCGGACCTCTTTGCCGGGGTCTCGCGCAACACGGCGCTGACCATCTTCTACGTCGCCATTCCCGTCGGCTCCGCCATCGGCTTCACCATCGGCGGCCATTTCGCGCAGACGGGCGACTGGCGCGGCGCCTTCTGGTGGGTTGGACTTCCCGGCGTGCTCTTTGCCCTGAGCCTGCTTTCCCTGCGCGAACCGCGCCAGGGCGAGGCCGACGGAGCGATGCGCCTGGCTCCGCCGCGGCTCAAGGAAGTTTTGCAACTGCTCACCCGCCGCCGTTACCTTTTGCTCGTGGGCGGCTATGCGGCGCAGACCTTCTCGATCGGGGCGTTCGGCGTCTGGGGCCCGGCCTTTCTCCATCGATCGCACGGCATGCCGCTGGCTCGCGCGGCAACGAATTTTGGCGTTATCCTGGCCGTGATGGGGCTGGCCGCCATGGCCTGCGGCGGCTTCCTTGGCAACGTGCTGCGCCGACGCCATGCCGAGGGCTATGTATGGCTCATGGCCGCCTCCATGGCGCTTGCCGTGCCGGTCTGCTTCTTCGCCCTCACCGTCGGCGGTGGGACGGCGGCGCTGGGCGGGCTGGCGGCGGCGATCTTCCTGCTCTTTCTGCCCACCGGCCCGATCGCGACGGAGATGTTCCAGATCGTGCCCGCCAACCTGCGCGCCAGCGCCATGGCGCTCTGCACCTTCTTCATTCATCTCTTTGGTGATCTTGGTTCGCCCGCATTGGTCGGCTCCATTTCCGAGCATGTGCATCGCGCGATGACCGCCGCAGGCTCGGTTGCCGCGCTGGCGGACAACGAAAACGCCATTGGGCTGCGCTACGGCGTCCTCTTGTTGCCCCTCGTTCTCATCGTCGGCGCACTGCTCTGGGGCGCCATGCTGGCCGTGCCCCATCGGGAGCATGCATGAAGATCACCGCGCGGCTTCTTTCCGGCGAGGTGGCGGATATCCATGTGGAGCACGGTCACTTCGCCTCCATCACGGCAAGGAAGGAAGACGTTCTCGATCTCCCGTGGATCGCCCCCGGCCTCGTCGACATCCAGATCAACGGCTTTGGCGGTGTCGACTTCAACCGCGAGCTGGAGTCGCCCGACGCCTGGCGGCACGCCACCGATGGCCTCTACGCCCACGGCTGCACGGGTTTTCTCATCGCACTCATCACCAACACGGAAGCTGGTTATCGCGAGCGGCTGCGTGAACTCACGGCGCTCCTCCGGCGCGATCCACGCAACGGCCTGGGTTTCCACATGGAGGGCCCCTGGCTCAATCCCGATCCTGGTTATCGCGGCGCGCACCGCTCCGAGTGGATGACCAAGCCCTCGCTCGGGCTGCTAACGGAATGGCGCGAGGCGGCGGGCGAGTTCATCAAGCTGGTCACGCTCGCGCCGGAAATCGAGCCGGCGGCCAGCCTCGACCTGATTCGCGCCGGGACGGTGCAGGGCATTCGTTTTTTCGCCGGGCACTCGGCGGCCATGGGCGCCACGCTCGCCCGAGCCTGCGAGATGGGCGTCGTCGGCTGGACCCACCTGGGCAACGCGGTGCCCGCGACCGTGCCCAAATTCGAGAACGTCCTGCTTCACGTGCTCGCGCATCCTGGCCTGCTCGCCACGCTCATCCCGGACGGTGCCCATGTGCCGCCTCACGCTTTCCGGGCCCTGGCACAGGCGCTCGGCCCGCGCCTTCTCCTCACCACCGACGCGATGGCGGCCGCGGGCGCGACCGGTCCGGGCCCCTTCACGCTGGGCGACGTCCAGGTTCAGGTTGGCGACGACGGCTGCGCCCGCCTGCCGGATTCCGGGCGGTTGGCCGGCTCCACGCTGACGCCCTTCGCGGGCGTCTTTCGCGCCGAGCAGATGGCCGGGCTTTATCTCGAGGACGCCTGGCGCGCCTTCTCCACGCGGCCCGCCAACCTGCTCGGCCTCTCGCGCCACCTCACCGCGGGGAACCCCGCCGACTTCTGTCTCATCTCGCCCGACAAGACGCCCGATCTTCTCGCCACCTACCACCGGGGTGAATGCGTTTACGAGGCGGATTGATCTTTTGACTTAGCAGCTTGGGCACGTAGTCGCGCCGCGCGAATCGGTGCGGCAATAGATCGCATTTTCTCAAGGGATGCCATCTTTTCCGCCACCGGCCGTCGTTCTCGCTGGACTCGGCCTTCTTCCTTGGCAGCGATCAAGACGGTACGAAGCTCCTGAGCCGTCATCGGCTTGCCCAGCTTTGTCGCCAAGGCAGAAAACTCGTCCATGCCGATCAGGATAGCCTCGACGGATTATCCGCAAGAAGTTCTAAAAGCTGCTGCCATTTGTCCGTCAATCCATATCGAGCGAGAACCAGGTGCAGCAGGGCAGCATCAAAAGCTTGCTGCCGATGGAATTGCTCCAGCCTCACCTTGTCTTTGGGTCGAAACAGATCAAGGCAGATCGCCATCAGGTATTCAGGGGCAAAAACATAGGGCTCCGCTTCACCCACTGGAACCCGAAACGCCTTTTCCAACGCCTCGATTTCCAGGGGCTTTGAAACAGGAAGAAATTGGATGGGCCACCCCTCGACCAAGATGTTTCCATTCTGCCAGTCACGATAGCCAAGCTCCTTCAAGCGCTCGAAACGGAAGTGAGTGACACAAGCGCGCTTCCCGGCAACGGCTCAAGGTGAATGAAGATGTCGATGTCCTCCGTCAGAGCTGGCTCAAGGTAAAACAGGGCCGCCAGAGCCCCTCCGATGGCGTATTTTCGAATGAGTCCCTCCGACATCAAACGTTCGACCACCGCAATCGCCCCGATCGTATCGGCCATGTATTCACCTCACCTGGCTGAGCGCGGCCTCGGCGAGGATGGCGTGGGCGGCGCGTTTGCTGGCGCCGGGACCGCCCAGAGTGGCGACAATGTCGGCCACACGCTGCTTCATCGCCTCGCGTTTCTTACGATTGCCCAGCAACTCAAGCGCCTGTGCGGCGATCGCCTCGGGCTGCATTCGTTCCTGCAGCAATTCCGGCACGACTTCCTCGCCGGCCATGACGTTGACCATGCTCAGGTGGTTGACCTTCACCAGGCGCTTGCCGACCGCCCAAGTGAGCGGGTCGACCCGGTAGATGACGATCTGCGGGATGCCCACCACCGCGCATTCGAGCGAAGCGGTGCCTGAAGCCACAACCGCGAGCGCGCAACGCGACAGATGCGAGACCGCGTAGCCGCTGTTGAACTCGACGCTGAAATTCGGCGCGGGCAGGTTCACCGTCAGCGCCCGGGCCAGTTCCTGCATCTTCTCGTTGGGCGAGAGCACGACGAACTTCAGTCCCGGCCGGCGCACGGTCATGATGCGTGCCGCCTCCCATAACACCGGCAGGTGCGCCTCCACCTCCAACCGGCGGCTCCCCGGCAGCAAGGCAACCGTGTCCGGGCTGGGCTCGACCGCCTCGATTTTCTTCACCCGATCGAGCATCGGATGGCCGACAAAATTGACGTTGAGTTGCGGCGCCGCCTGCGAAAACCATGCCTTTTCGAACGGCAGGATGACGAGCAGCAGATCGAGCACCTTCTCCATCTTTTTCACGCGGCCCGCCTTCCAGGCCCAAACCTGCGGGCTGATGTAGAAGATGGTGCGCGAGCCCGGCAGATCGCGCCGCAGCCGCGCGGCCAGCCGCAGGTTGAAGCCCGGATAATCGATCAGCACGGTGGCCTGCGGATTCTCCTTCCGCGCCAGCGCCAGGACTCTCCCGAAGAAATAGCGGAATTTGAAGTAGTGCCGCGCCACCTGGGTCAGTCCCACCACCGCGTGCACCGACAGATCGAAAAGCTGCTCCTGCCCGGCGGCGGCCATCTTGGGTCCGCCCACGCCGATGATGCGTACATCCGGCCGCTCCTCGCGCAGCGCGTGGATCAGCTCGGCGCCATGCGCGTCGCCGCTCGCCTCGCCCGCCACCAGTAACAGCGTCAGCGGCTCGGCGGCCGGACCGCTTAGAGAGGAACGCGACGCGCTCATCACGGAATCGCTCGTGGCCATGCGTTAGTGCTTCGCGTTTTGCTCCGCGATCTGTTGCGTGATCTTCATGGCGATCTCCAACGCCTTCGCCGCCTGCGCGCCGCCCACGCGCGGGGCAGCCCGGTTGCGCACGCAGTCGACAAAGGCGGCCAGCTCCAACTTCAGCGGCTCGTCCTTCTCCACCTTGATTTTCTCCTTGGTGATCTGCGTGGCGATCTTGCGATAGATCTCGCCGCTCTGGTCGAAGTAATCGAGCGAGAGGTACGCGTCATCCTGAAAGACCCGGATCTTGCGCATCTTCTCAAAGCTGATGCGGCTGGCCGTCAGGTTCGCCACGCAGCCGTTTTCAAAGCGCAGCCGCGCGTTGGCGATGTCCTCTCCCTTGCTCAAAACCGGCGTGCCGACTGAGTCGACGCTCACCAGGGGCGATCGCACCAGGTGCAGCACCACCTCGATGTCGTGGATCATCAAATCGAGCACCACGCCGATGTCCGTGCTGCGGCCCGGATACGCGGAAAGCCGATGCGACTCGATGAAGCGCGGATGCGTCAGCTTTTCCTCCAGCGCGCCGAGCGCCGGGTTAAACCGCTCGATGTGCCCCACCTGCAGCACGAGCGACTTGGCGGAAGCCAGCTCCACCAGCTCCGCCGCCTGCTCCGTGCTGTCGGCAATCGGCTTTTCCACGAGCACATGCCGGCCGGCGCGCAGCAGAAGGCCCGCGATCTCGTGATGCGTGTTCGTCGGTGTGGAAACCGTGGCGGCATCGATCACCTCAGCCAGCGCCTGCACACTCGGAAACGCCTTGACCCCGTGCTTTTGCGCCAACTTCTCCGCCACCTGGCCGTCCAAATCGTACAACCCGACGAATTCCACGCCAGGCAAACGCGAGTAGATGCGCGCATGCTCGCGGCCGATGTGACCCACCCCGATGACTCCGACCCGTACCTTGTTCATAGCGTTGATCCGTCCACTCCCACCAGGGCGATGCCCCAGCGTTGCGCCTGCGCCAGCACGGCCGCGCGATCCAGCAGGAGCGTGCGGCCCGCTTCGCAGGCGATCACACGCACGCCGGCGTCGCGCGCCTGCTCCATGGTACGCGTGCCGAGCACCGGAACGTCAAAGCGAAAATCCTGCCGCGGCTTGCTGACCTTGATCAGCACCACGTCGCCCTTACCGAGCCGGCCACCGCGTTCCATGGCGGCATCGGTGCCCTCGAACGCTTCGACCGCGACCACGGTCCCGTTCTTCACCACGACGCTTTGCCCAATGTCGAGCCGGCTCACTTCCTTGGCAATGCGAAAGCCAAAGGCGATGTCCGCCTCCTGCTTGCGCGAGAGCTTCGGCCCTGCGATGAGCCCCGCCGTGGCCAGCGAATCCTCAAGGAACGTGGTGGCCGGCAGCAGCTTCGTGCCGACTCGCTCCAGCTCGTCGGCGATCGCGCCGAAGATCGATTCCGCGTTGCGTTCCTTGAGGCGCGCCAGGAGCAGCAGCGCCTTCAGGTCGGGCCGCAGCTCGAAGAGATTTCCGGGCCGGACCTGCCCGGCCATGATCGCGTGGGCCATCTTCTGGTCGCGAAAGTAGGCGACCAGCGCCCCGAGTTGGCCGACGCGCAGCTCCGCATAATCGTCCACCAGCCTGGCCACGTCGGGCAGCGTCTCGCCGGGAAAGCCGACGGCCGCCAGGCGCTTCACGCCCTGCGCCCGCGCCGCTTCTGCCAGGAGCACGGGATAGCGCCCGCTGCCCGCAATGATGCCCAGCGCGTCGAGCTTCACGGCGCGTCCCCGCCGGTCACGCGGCCGTGGAACTGGCGCCGGCAGAACCAGAGCATGCCCAGCAGGTCGATGGTGGCGCGCACCGCCCGCTTGCCCCCCGCCACCTTGCTCACGCCCGAGTGCCGCGCGCGATGATTGACCGGCATCTCGCCGATCTTGTAGCCCGCGGAAAGAATCAGCGCCGGCATGAAGCGGTGCATGCCGTTCCAGCCAGGCAGCCGTTTCGCCGCCTCCGCCCGCAGGACCTTGAGCGTGCAACCAGTGTCGCTGGTGTGATCCTGCAGGAGAGCACCGCGCACGGCATTGGCGATCTTTGAACTAGCGCGCCGGACGAAGGTGTCATGCCGGTTCGTGCGCACGCCGGTCACCATGTCCAGGTTCTCCTCCACCAGCTTGCGGTAAAGCTTCGGCGCATCCTGCGGATCGTTTTGTAAATCGGCGTCCAGCGTGATGACGAAGTCGCCGCGCGCGGCCTGCATGCCGTAATACATCGCCGCGCTTTGGCCGCTGTTGCGCGTGAGGCTGAGCCAGCGGATCGGGTAACTGGGACTCGAGGCGGGCTGCGCGAACTGGTCCGTACTCCCGTCGTTGACCAGGATGATTTCCGCCGGCTGGCCCAGCGTGCGCAGCATGGTATCAATCTCCGCGATAAGAGGCGGCAGGTTGTCCGCCTCGTTATAAAACGGAACAACGACAGAAAAAAGAACGTTCATGGGGCGGCTTTCCGGCCGGAGCGATAACGCCTCACCCGGTCGCGGAAAAACGGAACGGAAAGGATGACGCTGACTGCGCCGGAGAGCAAGACGATCCAATCGCCCCACGCCTCGTGCAGCGTCGGGTGTGCCGGGTAATAACGCAGCGTGCTCTTGAAGATGCCGGCTGAGTCGATGTCCCGCCCGTGCCCGTCGCGGAAGCGATCGACGACATGCCCGTCCTGATCGATCACGCAGGTGATGCCGTTGTTCGAGCAGCGGATCATCGGGCGGTCGTGCTCCACGCAGCGGAAGACTGCCTCCTGCAAGTGCTGGCGGATGCCCCATTGCCCGCAGAGACCCGTGTACCAGGCGTCGTCCGAGATGGTGACGAAGAAGTCCGGCTTCAGCTTCGCCGCGCGGTCCACCACCCAGGTCACCGTATCCTCGAAGCAAATCAACGGTGCGAAGCTGGCCGCCGGTTTCGCCATGGTGAACGTGCGCGCGACCGGTCCGCGCGAGAAATCCATGCCGATGCCCATCCAACGCCGCAGGATGGGAAACGTGTTGCCGAACGGCAGGTACTCGCCCACCACCACGAGGTAGACCTTGCGGTATTCGTCGTACGTATCGCCGCCCGGTGAAAAAAAGTAGGCCGCATTGTAGAGCTTGCGGTGCGGGATATCGAAGTCCTGCGAGCCAAGCAGGAAGTAGCCGTCGTACTTCGTGCAGACCGATTCCACCGCCTCGTTCATGCCCCGATCGTTGAAGACGCCCTCGTCGATCGTCGCCTCCGGCCAGAGGAGCAGGCGCGGATGGCCCGCAATCGCCTTAAGCGAGAGCGCGACCTGCAGATCGAGCGCGTTTTGCATCCGTTGCGCGAAGGTCTCTGCATTGCCGCCACCGACGATCTGCTCGATGTCCGGCTGCACGCAGGCGAAACGCAGCGGCGCGCTCAGGCTCTCTCCCCGATGGCGGAAGAGATGATGCGCACCGAGCGCGAAGCCCAAGGCAACGAGGAAAAGCGCGGCGGCGAACGGGAATGACGGCCGCAGCACCCGCTTCTCTCGCAGGCTGCCGACCATGGCGAGCAGGCCCTCGGCCCAGAGGATATTCACCGTCACGAGTAGGAACGAGAGCAGGTGTACGCCGCCGAAGGCCGCCAGCTGCCGGAACGCGATGCTCGTCGCCTGCGAGTCGCCCAGCTCGTTCCAGTCGAACCCGGTGAGGAACCAGCTTCGCCACCACTCCAGCGTCACCCACAGCGCCGCGGCGGCCAGCGCCTGCACCAGCACCGCCGGGTTCGAACGCGCCGCGCCGGGCTTGAGGAAGCGCGTTACGAGCAGAAACCAGAACGCCGGATAGAGCGCGAGGTAAGGAATGAGAAAGAAGACGCCCAGAGCGGTGACGTCCGAGATCCACCAAAAGGTCGCCGCGAAATAGATGAGCCCCATGAGGTAGCCGTAGCGAAACGGCCGACGCTGCACGCTTTCGCTGCGGGCAAGCACCCACCAGGCGGGCACGAGGGCGATCCACGCCAGTGGCGCGCACGAAAACGGCGCCAGGCTCAGCACGACAAGCAACCCCGCCACGGCGCACCACGCCCAGCGAGACCGTTCCAGCACCCGATCAACCACGCGGGAGGCTAGGACGCTTCCCGCACGGACACAAGGACCGCGCCGGATTCCTGAAGGCGCCGCCTCCCTTTCGCGCTCGCAGGTCCGCGCGTCTTTCCCCTTTTTTCCTGACTTTTCACCTACCCAGCGTAAAAAGGCCCGATGCGCCTTGGTCTGCCTCTTATGGTCCTGACCTCGCTTTCGCTTCATGTCATCGCGCTGCTAATTTTCCTGCTTTCGGAACGGCCGCCGCCCGGTTCCCCCACTGGCAGCGCGGCCGAGCCGCCGGGGCCGATGGTCATCATCAGCCGCGAAATCAATCCGCATCCCCCCCAGCCCGCGTCCGCGCACACCACGCCACCCCCGCCGCCAAAACCGCCGATCGTGGCCGACAAGTTTCGGGCACACCGGCCGCAACCCGCACCGCCGCAGGAAGCCAGCGCCGACGCTATCCTCGCCGGCCGCGGCAGCCCTCATCTCACCGGCGGGGTCGTCTTCCTGCTCGATATTTCCGGGAGCATGTATGAACCCTATGCCGGCGCCAGCCGCCTCGCGCTAGCGCGCAAGTTCATCGATCGCCAGATCGCCGCGCTGCCCAACGGCACACCCTTCGCCATCGCGCTTTACGGGGAGACCACCAAGCGCAGCGGCCCGCTCGTGCCCGCCAACGAAACCACGCGCGCCGCAGCTATCCAGTATCTGTCGCAGGACTACGACTGCGGCGGCGGCACGAACCTGCCCGCCGGGCTTGACGTCGCTGAGGACCTGCGCCCGTCGAGCGTCATCCTGGTCACCGACGGCGACCTCAACATCGCCGACGCCAAGCTCATGCAGGAAGCCCGCCGCATCCTCGGTCAGCCCGGTCCGCAGCTTTCCGTCTTCGGCATTGCGCCGCGGAGCACAACCAACGACGAGCAGTTGCTCGAGGACTTAGTCCACCAGCAGGCCGGCACCTACCAGGCCATGGGCGTGCCCGGTGCCCGCTAGCCCGCATGCATACAGCGCGGACTTAGGCGATTTTTCCGCCCACCTCGCCAAAGTGCATCTGCGCATGCCCCGGCGATTGCACCAGCTGGATGATGCGGTCCACCTGCACGTGCTCATGAATGAGCGACTGGATGAGGCCGATCTTGTCCTTGTCGCCCACCTCGGTCTTCACCGTCATGCGCGCAATGGTCGTGGCCGCGGCGGAGACGTCGGCGCTGGTGGAAATGAAGGGGATGTTGCGTGAACGGATGAGGTCCATCACCGCGCCGTGCGGCAGGATGCCGTCGGTCAGCACCACCCCGGCCAGGTTCCCGCGCGAGCTCGGCATTTCCTCGTTCAGGATCATCAGGATCAGGTCCTCGCGATCGCCGGGCGTGATGACGAGCGTCCCGGGCGTCAGCAGGCGGTCGGCATGCCGCGAGGACATGGCGCCGATCCCCGTGCGCGCAATCCGGCGGCGCTTGTGCTGCGCGCCGGCGATAAACTCGCCGCGCAACTGCACGCAGGCCTGGTTCACCGTGGGTTTATAAAGCTCGGTGTGCAGCGGGATCATGCCGAGTAGCGGCAGCCCCAGCCGGGCCAGGCCGACCGTGGCGTACTCCTTCAGCATCTCCATTTTTTCCGGCACCACCTTGTTGATGATCGCGCCGATCACCTCCACGCCCTGCTTTTCAAAGAGCGCGAGATTAAGGCTTATCTCGTCGATGGGCCGGCCAATCCCGCCGCGGCTGACGATGATGACCTTGCTCCGTAGGAGTTGCGCCACCGTGGCATTGGAAAGATCAAAGACGCTGCCCACGCCGGCATGGCCCGTGCCCTCAATGATGATGAAATCCTTTTCCCACGCCACCTCGTCGAAGGCGATGCGCACGCGATCGTGCAGTTGCTGGCGGAAGCTGCCGGAAAGATATCGCTTGGTGAAATCGGGTTCGACCGCGATCGGACTCATCGAGCGAATCGGCGTGTTCGTGCGGTAGGTGTCGTTGATCAGCACCGTGTCCTCGTCGATCTTCGCGCCTTCCACGTCGACGAAGCGCTGCCCCACGGGCTTGATGTAGCCGATCCGCGGGAAGCGCTGCTGCAGCGCCGCGAAGAGCCCGACCGAGGTGGTGGTCTTGCCGTCGTCCTGTCGGGTGGCGGCGACGAAAATGCGCGGGGTGACCGTGTTGCGGAGATCGAGCTCCGGCCGCGCGGGCGGAGTTTCGGAGAAAACGGAGTTTGCCATGTCGCGCGCAGGTTAGCGCAAAGCGCGCCGGCGGTCGCGCGGAATGTCCGCCCTACTCCGCGAGCGCGCCGAGCGGCTGCGCGTTGGAGCTGCCCGTCTCGTAGCGCAGCGCGCCCTGGTCGGGATAAAGCCGGCGATACTCGATCGCCTGCAGGCTGACGATGGCCGCAACGCCGACGATCTCGTGCACGCTCGCGCCGCGCGAAAGATCGGCCGCCGGCTTGTCCAGTCCGAGCAGGATCTGGCCGTAGGCCTCGCCCCCGGCCAGCCGGTGCACGAGCTTGACCGCAATGTTGCCGGAATTGAGGTCAGGGAAAATCAGGACGTTGGCCTGCCCCGCCACCGGGCTGCCCGGCGCCTTGATCTCGGCAATCTCCTTGATCAGCGCGGTGTCCACCTGCAGCTCGCCGTCGACCTCGCCCACCTGCAGCTTGTCGAAGAGCATCTGCTTGGCCAGCGCTGTCGCCGCCACGATCTTCTCCGTGTCCTGCGTCTGGGCCGAGCCCTTCGTCGAGTAGGAAAGCATGGCCACGCGCGGTAACCCGCCGGTCAGCTGTCGGAAAAGCCGCGCCGATTCCGTGGCGATGCCCGCCAGCTGGTCCACGTTCGGGTTCGGGATAACCCCGCAATCGGCGAAGGTAAAAACACCCCGGTCGCCGTACTCCTCGTTTGGCACCTGCAGCACCATGCAGGAGGAAATCGAGCGCACGCCGGCCAGCGGCTTGATCAGCTGGAAAAGCGGCCGCAGGATGCTGCCGGAATTCGACGTGGCGCCGCCGACGAGGCCGTCCACCTGGCCGTTTTGCAGCATCATCGCGCCGAAGTAGTTGACGTTCGTCACGATCTTGCGCGCGTCCGGCTCGGCGATGCCCTTGTAGCGATGCAGCGTCTCCAGCCGGCGGATAAAGAGCGGTAGATCCTCGGCCGTGGCCGGGTCGATGATGTTGATCTTGTGCAGCGAGACGCCGAGCTGCTTGGCGCTGCTCTCGATCTTCTCGCGCTCGCCCAGGAGCACCGCCACGCCCAGGCCAAGCCGGACGAAATCGGCCGCGGCCGCCAGGATGCGCGGCTCGTCGCCCTCGGGAAAAACCACCCGCTTCGGGTGATGCCGGAGTTTCTCAAAAACGCTTTCGATGAATTTCATGAAAAAGGGTCCCGCCGCGGAGAAAACGGATGGCGCGAAATCACGCGATCAATGGCTTCAATTCGTAGGCCACTTGGAAAAAAGCAAAATAGGGTTTCGCATGCACGCTGTCGAGCACGTCGTGTGGGTCAAAGCACCGAACGGGTGCAGCCCGGGAATCACCCGCGCGGGTCACTGCTACCGTTGCCTTGTTGCTGGCGCTGCCGAAATTACCTCGGCACCATGGCAACCTGACCACACGGAAGCTGATGAATTTGCGCACCCTGCACCGTGTCCGATCCACGCTGACGGTGTCGCTCTTTGCCCTTGCTCTTGCATCCACCCTTGCCGCCGCCACGCCGGTTGATCCGGGCACCCCTGCATCGCCCATTCGCGTTGCGTGCGTGGGCGCGAGCATCACCCAGGGCCGCGGGGCCACTCCGGGCCACGGCTACACCGACGACCTGCAGGCCCTGCTCGGCGCCAAGTGGGCCGTGTCGAACTTCGGCGTGAGCGGCACGACCCTGATGCGCGTCGGTCCCCACCCCTATTGGAAGGAAAAGGCCTGCCAGGCCGCGCACAACCTGCAGCCCGACGTGGTGGTGATTCTGCTCGGCAGCAACGATACAAAACCCTCCATATGGGCGCACCGCGCCGAGTATCCCGCCGATGCGGTGGCCTTCATCGAGTCGTACAAAAACCTCGCGAGCCATCCGCGTATTTACATATGCCGCCTGCCGCCGGTGATTCCGCCGGGCAGGTACGGCATCAATCCCGCCAACCTGCAGGAAGAACTCCCCTTGATCGATCAAGTGGCAAAGGAGGAAAAGATCGACGAAATCGATGTTTACGCGGCGCTGCTTCCGCATCGCGATCTGTTCCCCGACAACGTGCATCCCAACGACGCCGGCGCCGCGATCATCGCGCGAACGGTGGCTGAGGCGCTGACGGGAAAGAGCGGATCGCTATAAATCTCCCGCAAGGAGCAATGTCTTGCACTCTGCCACGGCGGTCATAGACCACCGCTACAAACTGAAGGTTTCCAGCCGGTCAAGGTGAGATGGCACTGACGCTCGTCGCCCGGCATTCGTAGACCGACGGACGCTACATCGGGCCGGCTACCGCCCGCGCGTGGGCAACTCGTTCTTCAACTGCAGGCTCATGAGGAACTCGATGTTGTTCTCGGTCTTCTTCACCTTTTCCAGCAGCAGGCTCATCGCCTCGACCGGATTCTCCTCCGCGAGCACCTTGCGCAGGGCGTGGATGCGCGGAAGTTCGTCGGGATGGTAGAGCAGCTCCTCCTTGCGGGTGCCGGAACGCTGTATGTTGAAGGCCGGGAAGAGGCGCTGGTCGCTCAGGTTGCGGTCCAGGTTGACCTCCATGTTGCCGGTGCCCTTGAACTCCTCGAAGATCACGTCGTCCATGCGGCTGCCGGTCTCGACCAGCGCCGTGGCAATGATGGTCAGGCTGCCGCCCTCCTGGATGTTACGGGCCGCGCCGAAAAAGCGCTTCGGCTTCTGCAGCGCGTTGGACTCAACACCGCCGCTCATGATCTTGCCGCTGCTCGGCTGCATGGTGTTGTAGGCACGGGCGAGGCGGGTGATGGAATCGAGCAGGATGACCACGTCGACCTTGTTCTCGACCAGCCGCTTGGCGCGCTCCGTTACCATCTCGGCCACCTGCACGTGGCGCTCCGCCGTCTCGTCGAAGGTCGAGGCGATCACCTCGCCCTTCACGGTGCGGAGCATGTCGGTCACTTCCTCAGGGCGCTCGTCGATCAGTAGCATGATGAGGTGCGCCTTGGGATTGTTCTCCATGATCGCGTTGGCGATCTTTTGCAGCAGGATGGTCTTGCCCGTGCGGGGAGGCGCCACGATCAGCCCGCGCTGGCCAAAGCCGAGCGGGCAGATGAGGTCCATGGCGCGCATGGACGTGTCGCCCTTCTTGCCTTCCAGGAAAATGCGGCGATTGGGAAAGGTCGGCGTCAGCATGTCGAACGGGACGAGTTGGCGGCCTTCCTCGGCCGGCTTCTCGTTGATCTTGTCGACCCGCGCCAGCGCAAAGTAGCGCTCGCGATCGCGCGGCGCGCGGATGGGGCCATAGACCGTCTCGCCCGGCTTGAGATTGAACCGCTTCACCTGCGAGGGCGAAACGTAGATGTCCTCCGGGCACGGCAGGTAATTGAATCGTGCCGCGCGCAGGAACCCGTAGCCGCCCTCCGCGGAAAAATCGAGCGTGCCGCCGCCGTTGACCGTGCCGTTCTTCACGGCGTTCTTCTTCAGGATCTCTGCGATCAGGTCGTGCTTCTTGAGCGTATGCGCGTTCTCAACCTCGTACTCCTTGGCGATCACCTTCAGCTCGCGCGTGGGCTTGGCCTGCAGGTCGCTGAGTTCCAGATGCGGTCCGGGCGGCAGCGGCTCGCGCGGAGCCGGCGGGTTCACCACCGGCGCGGCGGGCGCCGGCGCAAAGCCCAGCTCCTCCTGCGGATCGACGGGTAGCGGATCGCCCGGCGCGGGCGGCGTGCCGGGACCGGCGGCTTCACCGGCCGGCAAAAGGTCGCCGCGGGCTTGGACATCGTCGCGATCCCGGTCGCGGAACGATTGGCCACCGCGAGGATGGCCGCCCCCACGTGGCTGGAAAACCGGCGCGGGCGGTACATAGGTCGCCGTCGTCTCGCCGGCGGGCAGATCGGGCACGTCCTGGGGCAAGCCGTCCATGCGACCGGGACGGCGGTTGCTGTTGTTGCCACCACCTCCGCCTCCACCACCGCGGCGGAAGTTACGATTGTTTTGGGGACGACGGTTTCTCATGCAAAAAGCTGAACCTGGCGCTCAAGCGCGGCGACGGTGCCCTCATTCCAGAAGGCGACCGAAGCGCGGGCCATTTTCTCGGCCACCGGCATCTGGCTGGCGATGCGCTGGGCCGCTTCCGTGGCGTCGTGGCCCCGTTCCACCAGACGGCGCAGTTGGGTGGCGCGGCTCGCGCCGACGCACCAGACGGCGCGGAAATGCGCCTCGAGCTCGCACTCGTGGAGGAGCGGAATCATGACGGCCAGATGATGTTGGGGATGGGTGCGGCCCCTCTCTTCGCGCTCGTGCTGCCAGGCAGAACGGATAACGGGGTGGGTGAGCTCGTTCAATCTTGCCCGGGAACCCGGGTCGGCAAAAACGAGTCGTCCCAAGACCTTTCGGTCAATCGACTTGTCCGCTTGTAAGATATTTGGCCCGAAAGCGTCAACCACATTTTTATAAGCCGTGAACGTGGTCTCCAGCG
>CAJCIA010000223.1 GCA_903970275.1 Betaproteobacteria bacterium | reverse complement strand
GTGAGGGCGTCTGGGGTCTTCATATGTGGCGGATTTCGATTTCCTCCTCGGTGGACGGGGTGGACACGATGGACGGGGTGGACTGGCGGATCGCAGCGCCTACGGCTGCCGCTTCATCGCCATCCGGGTCCTGGGATTCTCCGAGGGCATCGGCATTCGAAGACGCGCGCCGCGCCATTTCGCGGGCCTCCGCAAGGTGGCGGGCGCGGACCGGCGCGAGCAGCTCGCCCTCGCGCTTTGCAGCGGCTCCGCAGGCCCGCTGCACGGCCTCGACATCGGCCCTGCACGGCGCGTTGATCCGCCGGCATTGGCCGATGTAGCCGCCGCGGGCGTTGCAGACGAAGAGGGTGTCGGGCGCGAAGGGATTGACGAACGCCTGATAGGTTTCCCCGTCGCGCAAGGCCACCGGATGCCCATCGGCGTCGGTGGCCATCCCGGAGTAGCGATGCATGCCGGGGCCGACTTCGGCGTCCTGGAACTCGAACTGGTTCTTGACCACCTTCCGCTCGACGGCCAGGTCCGGGCCGAGGATGTCGCACACGCCCCAGGCGGGGAATTTAATCAGATCGGCCGCGCCCATGTCCCACACTTCGCGCCGGCTCATCTTGCGGGGCCGTGTGAGGATTTCTCCTGATTCGATCAGCATGTGGACCACCTGCCGCTGGGCATCGGTCATCGAGAGGAGCGCGCCGCGGTCCACCCAATGCTTTCCAATCAGCATCTCATTGACCACGTGCCCGCAGTCGATCCAGTCGGAGAGTTCGTGGTCGGTGTACTGCTCGATGTTGGTGTACAGCTCGCCGGCGATGTGCATGAACTCGTTGAGTTCCAGAAGGTCGAACTCGAGCTTCGCCGCCGTGGCCGGGCGCAGTTGCTCGCGGGCCCAGAGGAGCATCTGGTTGTGCTTGAGCTGCGCCTCGAGGCCCTCGGGCCGGTGGGCGAGGTCCATGCCGGTCTGCGCCGGCAGATGGGCAAATTCGTTGTGGGTCAGGTTGTTGCTCGATTCCAGCGACGCCTTGTGCCGGAAGTTGCCCCGGCTGAGGCCGGGGTATTGGCCGGCGTGGGCCGCGGCGCCTTTCATGCCGGAGTCGGAAACGGTGATGAGTGGGCTGCCCGCGGCATCGCGCTCGCAATGCTGGGCCAGCGCTTCGCGGACGCGGTCGTTGAAGGCGGCGGTGCCGTGCTCGACCACCATGATCGTGCCGCGCGGGCTGTAGCCGTCCAGGAAGAGCGTGGCGGCCAGCACGTAGCGGGTCATGCGCTCTTCGAGCCCGGACATGCTCCCGTCCGCCTTGCGGGTCCGGACCCGGACGCCCCAGCGGATTTTGCGGGCGCTGAAGAGGTCGTGCGAGAAAAGCTCGAGCGGGCGGCCGGCCTGTTTCTCGGCGAAGGTGTTGACGAAGAAATCGTGCCACATGTCGTCGAACATGATGTGGCTCCCGACCCAAAGGCCCTTGCGCGTGGTGTACACCAGCGGGCGCTCCGCATCCGCGGCGGTGCGCCCGATGCGGGCCGCGGTCAGCTCGTACCGGGTCGGGGCGTGCTTGACCAGGTTGCGGTAGCTGCAGCCGACGGGGTAATCGACCACGGGATCGACCTCGGGCCACGGCAGGTGGGGGAGTTTGCCGGCGCGCCAGTCGCGGATCATGCGGCGCCACGCGGACCGGTTCTTGCGCTGGTCGCTCTCGCAATAACCGCGGAAGCACTCGATCACCTCGGGAGGCACGCCCTTGCTCTCCTGGGGAGCGACGGAGCGGTTGATGAAGACGCGCCAGTCGCCGGCGTCGAACCATGTCCGTTTCCCATGGCCCTTCTTGTTGGGAGCGCCTTTGTAGCCGCCCTGGCGGTAGATGTCGTACAGGCGCCGGGCCGTGGCGTCGCTCACGTCCATGTCCGTGGCGACGCGGCGCAGCGCGTCGCCGATCTTGCACCGGCAGCCCTGGGGCGGATTGAAGACGGGCGTCAGGATCCGCAGCCAGCGCCGGACATTGTTCCGGACTTCGAGCGGGAGCCCAGCGTACTCGGCGGCGTCGGAAGTCGGGATGGCGAGGGCGAGACTCATGGCATGGAGGGGCGCAGAGCGCGCAATGAGGCGGCGCGCTCGGTGAATCCGAACCGCTCCGCGTTGGCTTCGCACCAACTTGACCAGGCATCCTGGTCGCGCATCGTGGCGTCGTCTGGCTGCGGATTGGCGACGCTGTAATTGGCCATCACGAAGAAGCCGCCGCGGTTGCCCGCGGCGCGAACATGGCAACTGCCCGGCAGGCCGATAATGACGTAGGCGAAGAGTCGCTCGCCGGGCGCGGGTGAATCGTCGAGCTGATCGAGCGCGTCGAATTTTCCGTTCCCGTCGCGGACGACCCGGAGAAAAAACGGGGCGCGCTTGAGCATGAGCTTCTGGCCCTGGGCCGGCCCGTCATTGAAGATGGTCATTTCCCGTCTCCCTTCTTCCCCGGCATCAGGCCCTTGCGCATCTCGATGAGGAGGCCGTCCAGTTCGCGGCGCTTCGCGTCGGGGAGATGCGTCCAGAGCGGGGCCTCGCCCTGGGCGCTGTGCCAGTCAGCGGAAATCTTGAGCAGCGGCTCGTAGAGCAGGGTCGAGGCGATCTCGGCGGCGTCCTCGGGATCGGCTACTTTCTTGTGCGCGGAGGTGTCGCCCCCTTTGAGCTTTTTCTTCTCCTTGAAGCCATCGAGCCAGGAGCGCTGGCTGGTGCCGTCGATGAAGGCGAACAAGTCTTGCTGAAGCTTGCGCTCTTTGTCGGTGAGCTTGCCTGGCTCGGCGGTGGCGAGGCCGGCGAAGCCGAGGGATTTGCGAACTTTGGCCGGGAGCGCGAATTGGTCCTGGACGGATTTGGCGATGTCTTTGAACCGGTAGGCGGTGGCGCGGTTGACCTCGTGGGCGTGCCGTTCCAGCCAACCTTTAACGCCGTCACCCTTGGAATCTTTGCCGCCGGTTGCAACGTGTCCACGCGTGGACACGATGTGTTGTTCGAGCAGCAGCATCATGGCGCCGAAGCGGAGGACCTCGCGCATGCCGCCGGTGGCGCGATGGTATTGGGCGGTGAGTTGCGCGCCCATCAGCGCGTCTTCGGTGTCACTCTGTCCACGCGTGGACAGAGTGAGGGCGTCATGATTGGGAGGGGCGAGTACGATCTCTTTGTTCATTTTTTGGTGGGGCTTTGAAGGGGACGTTGGAAGAGCAGCCCGTCGATGCCGGAGGCGGCCAGGGCTGCGGCGTTGTTCCTGCCGTAGGCGACGAGGACCGACATGAACGCCGGGCGGCCGGCGCATACGGTCCCGTCGCCGTGATGGAACCGGATGCGGCCTTTGAAGAAGAGGATCGCGTCGCAGGCCCTTACCGCTTCGTGGAACCACGCGGCATCGGTGCGGGAATGGAGGAGCACGATGGCGTTGCCGTGTTCGACCGCCTTGCGGACCCAGCGCGGGCCCTCGGAGCCGTACGGCGGGTTCAGCCAGACGCGCCCGGTCCACTCCTGGGTCAGCCCGTCGTCGATGACGGTGAAATGCCGTTTGGCGGTGGGCCAGGGGCGATGGATGGGGGAACAGGGGTCGAGGTCGAACTCGCCGAGGGCGCGGATGATCTCGGGAGGGGTGAGCCAGTCGTCCTTTGTGCCCGGAGTCCGGACATCGCCTCCTCTGGATTTCTCCCCGAACGATGGGCGCGCCATCGGGCGGCTCAGGGCTTTGAGCGCGCTATCGACGACCCGGTGACCGGGGGCATTATCGGCTTTGGTCATGACAGGGAGTGGGCGAAGTCTTCGAGGTCGAGGGAGAGCCACTGGGCTTCGGAGAAGGCGTCGGGTTTGATGGGGTCGGCCAGGATGGCGTCGAAGCAGTCCGAGGGGAGGAGCGCTTTCATGAGCTGGCCCTGGAGGTAGCGGACGCCGCGCGGGTGGGTGCGGTCGAGGTAGCCGACGGGGAGGTCGAGCCGGGCGGCCGCGATGCCGTGCTTGGCGTAGGTGGTCTTCATTTTCCTCCGCGCCTCTGCGTTTGCTGGCCTGGCCGTTGCTTCGCATCCGTTGCAGCCGCGGGAGCTTCCTCCATGATGCGGACGATGCGGACCTCGCTCTCGGCCACGAAGCCGGCGTTGCGGTTGCCGTCGAAGAAGCAGATGTGCCCGGCGGAATGGAGGTAATCGGTGGCCCGGATTTCCTCCTGGGTGCCGTCCTTGAAGGTGATCTGGAACGTCTTCATGCCGCGACCGCCTCCTGCCGGATCTCTGCCGTGCCATGCTCGAAGACGAGGGTCGGCGGAACGGCCGCAGCCGATGCATCGGCCGGTTTCGAGTAGTCCGTCAGGCCCAGCTCGACGGCGCGCGCCGCGGCCTCCTCAAACCGCTCGTCCCAGACGGCCTGGCGGAAGGGGCCATCCTCCATCCGGGTGTTCGCATCCTTCCAGCCCTCGTAATCCTTGTGAATATCGGGCTGGTACCGGTGATAGAACGCCATGATCCGGGCGGTCCGCTTCTGCTTGGCCCGGTATTTCTTGACGAAGGCGTCGAGCTTATCGGCGATGCCGATGTCGTCGATGCCCCAGCGGGTGCTGACCATGGTCATGAAATCACATGTGCTCTCCTTGGTTTTGAGGGCGACCGAGACGGTGTACTCCTTGCCGAAATGACGGGCGAAGGCGCACGCGGCGATGGCCGCGGCTTGCGGGCCGTCGGCAACGCATAGCGGCTTGTTGTAGGGTTTGTGGGCTTCCAGGGCTGCCTGGTCGATGCGGTCGATTTGGAATTTCATGGATTGCTGATTGCTGATGTGGGATTGCTGATTTGAAATTGACGTCGATGCATCGACCTCAGTCTTTGGGGCCGATGCGGCTGGCGCGGACGTAGGCGTCGTAGGCGCTCACCGGGATGCGGATGGATTGGCGGGGGGATTTGTTGCCGGCGCCCTTGATGTCGATGCCGGCGATGAGGCCCTCCTGGCAGAGATCGATGACGTGCCGGATCGTGCAGTTGAGCGCGTCGGCCACTTCGGCCACGCGGAGCGTGGTGCGGCCGGGGAAGAGGACGTGCGGCAGGATGCTATTGAGCGGCAGCTCCTCCTGGGCGGGGTCGGGCCTGGTCTTGCGCGGGGACATGAGTTTCATGGCATGCCGATCTTCTCGCGGATGGCCTTCCGGATGAGTTTCGAGCGGTCGGAGTCCTGGGCGCGGACGGCGCGGTCGAGGGATTCAAGAAGCGGCTTCGGCAGCCAGAGGGCGATGATCGTTGATTCTTTTCTGGAGACGGAGCCGCGTTTCATTTCGCCTTGGTGTTATACTGAGTTATATTTCAAGGCAATAAAATTTGCAGTTTTTTTTCAAGGGGTGTTATATCGAGCCGAGATGCCGAATGTGCGGAGCCAAAATCAGCGGTTGATCGCCTTTCCTCTGGACGCGGAGCTGCTTGCCGAGCTGGAACGCGCGCGCCGCGGTAAGACGCGCAGCCAGTTTATCCGGGAGGCGGTCCGGGAGAAGCTGACGAGGATGGGGTTCGCGATCACCGAGGATATGATCTTGCCGCCGGACCGGGCGCGGTCGCCGATGCGGACCACGATCAACGGGGGGAGCGGGCACACGGTGAACCAGAATTACCATCTGAACGAGACGCCGGAGCCTGGTCCGGCGACGCCGCCTGCGAAACCGGTGAGGTATTCAAAGAAGAAGCCGCGGAGGAAAAAGCCATGAGGCTATTGATTGCGGCGGCGCTGCTTCTGGCGGGTTGCTCGAAGGTGAAATGGGAATACCAGGAAGTTGAGGGCGATGAGACCACGCTCGATCTTTACGGGCATTACGGGTGGGAGCTGGTCTCGAGCGTTCCCGACGCGAAAAATCCCAACTGGACGAAATACACTTTCAAGCGGGCGGAGGGCGCCGGCGGGCCGCCGGACGAGACGCTCGTGGAGGCAAAGGATCAAGGCCGCGTCTTCGATGCGCGGATCAAGGAGATCGAAGGCAAATGAAACCGGGCATCGTCATCGCGGGCTTGCTGCTCTGCTGTTGCAGCGGTCGATGGATCGGCTGTGGTTATGCGCAAACCTCGCTGGACCATGACCCGAAGGAGCGGGCGGCGGATGAGGCGTTCTTCAATCGCGCGCCGGCGGCGGGCGAGGCGATAGCTCCGATCAGCAGGCCGGCGTCGCTGGCGGCCAAGGATTCGGTATGGCTGGATGTGCATGGCACCGGCGTCGCGAAGAGGACGACGCACCTTTGGGAGGCGAGCTGGGGTTCTTATCAAAGGACCTATGACCGGAAGGTGGGCCTTGCGATTGAGTACGGCACGGTTGGGAAGACGATTGTGAAAGCACGATTGGAGGCACTGTTCCTCATGAAAGACAGGGCAATCGAGGCTCACCGCAGATCGATCACCGTTTCGCCTGGGTCTTTGCCGCGGAAGGATGGCGCCGTGGGCACTGCCCATGCGGAGGATGATAATTACCTGGCGCTGGGACTCAGGTACCAGACCGGCGAGAAAATCTCGGGGTGGGCGGTGCGGATCGTGGGCGAGGACGGTACCGTGCTGGCGGCCACGGCTTCCGACGGGGCATTTGTGGATGCCGCGCATGATGAGGGAAAGTGGCAGGCGCTGTGCGGGAACGTGACCTGGAATTGAACCGGCGCTGCTGAAATCGAGATGGTGTGACCGGGTGGGAAACGGCCACCCAGGGCTAAAGCCCATTGGCTATTTTCGGGTTGCCCCTGCGGGGCGAGGGGGCCGGGAGCGGCTCCGTCATAGCCGCCGGGGCGGAGCCCCGTCGCCGCCGGCTTCGTTTTGAAGGTCCTGGAACGGGCCAAAAGCAGATTTACCGGAATGGACTGAACCGAATGAGCGGGCGGTTTTGGGATTCCGGGAAGCTGGGCCAGTCTCGCTTCCGTGACGACTCCCTCTTCTTCATTGCCTCAGGAGACAGTTAAGACTTTTTCGCCTGCCGCGGCAACCGCGGACATGAGGCTGGGAGCCGGGGCCGTGTTGAGGGACGCGGCTCCGGCATCGCCGGCCACGGCGCTCTCAGCGCTCCTGGCGCTGGCGAACAAGCCGGGATGGAAGACGAGCGAGCTGTATGTGGCGCTGGCAATCGCGGCGGCATTGCAATGGGCCGGCGCGCACGGGCACGGCAGCGCGGACTTCAACAACCTTCTGACCGCGCTCTCCGGCGGCGTTTATCTCTGGCTCCGGACCAATCACAAGGCGGACATGGTGGGCCGGCTGGCGGCTGCGGCACAGCAGGAAGTGCCGGGCATCCGGAATGCCCAGGACATCGAGTCGGCGGTGGCGAAGGCTTTGCCGGTGTTGCTGCCGCTGGGTTTGACCGCGCTGAACCCGGCGCATCCGGAGGGGGGCAAGTGAGGATTTCGCAGGAGCACGTGCTCGGTTTCTCGGAAGCGCGGGACCAGGGCTATAGCCCGCTGACCTCCGAGTATTGCGAGCGCACGGAGGGATGGATGCTGGAGAACGTCATCGCGGACATGGTGCGGGGCGGGATCGACTGGTGCGTGGTGCGGCTCTCATTCGGCACGGCGGTGTGGCGCAAGCACATGAAGAAGATCACGAACCATCATTTTCCGGACCTCTAGTTTTTTTATGAAAATAACAATCCACACGTTACCCCGCATGGCTCAGCGAGCCATGGCTACAGCGGCTCTTGCCGCGCTCACACTTGGCCTGGGCGCCTGTTCAGGCATCCCCTCGGCTCCATCGGCCTCGCGGATTATTTCATCCGTCGAGGATATTGCCCCCATCGTCCAGGAGGCGGCGTCCGGGGATTTCAACGCGGCTTCGGTGGTGGGGCCGGCGATCAATGCGATTGCGACTTACGCGCCGGGCGCCCAGGTGCCGCTGACGCAGTTGCAGGGGGATATTGAATCGACGATCACCAACTTCGGCGGCGCGACGACGACGGCCGCGAAGGTGGCGGCGGCGGTGAAGAGTCTGCCGGCGGTGATGAGCGGGGCGCAGGCGGTGCAGGTGCTGGCGACGCTCTCGACACGGGCGGGGGCCGGGATCGCGGCGGCGACGACGGGGACCTGAGCCGATGATCGGCTGCATTTTTTAACCGCAAAGAACGCAGAGAACGCAAAGGCCGAAAAAAATACCTACCCACATGAAAATGACCGCTCCCCACTCTGGACCGTTGCGCAACGGGGCTGGAGTCGCGCGCCGGGCTGCCGGGGGATGGGGAGTTGCCCCTCTGGCTCTTCTGCTTTGCGTTCTCTGCGTTCTTTGCGGTTGCTCCTCTGTCCCTCCGCCGGCGCGGCAGACGCTGGCGAGCCGGGCCGGGTATTCCGCGGAGCATCTGGCGGCGGGGGCCTTCAGGCTCATCACCGCGCCGATCCAGGATGTGCGCGTCTGCATTGTGACGCCGTCGGGCGTCACGCTGCTGGAAATCGACAACCGGGCCAATGGCGGGGGCGCGCCACGCCGCACTGACTTATGGAGCGCGTATCCACCTGCTGCCACGCGCCGGTCCTGACCGGCGACGACAACATCATCGTCTGCGAGAACTGCCTGCTCCATTGCGACACGGTGACCGTCGAATACCACGGCGAAGAGGCGGCTTTTTTAACCGCAGATTAACGCGGATTTCCCAGACCAGAATTTTCCCACCCCGATCCTATGAAAGATAACTTCATTCCCTCGTTGGGCTTTGTGTTTCGGCACGAGTGCGAGTACGAGCCCGGACATTACGGAGACCTCAATTTCGTCCGCACGGAGAACGTGCCGGGCGACGATGGAGGGTTGACCAAGTGGGGCATCGACGCGGCGGATCATCCGGGGGTGGATATTGCCGCGCTGACCCAGGAGCAGGCCACGGCCATTTACCACGATGGGGAGTGGACGACCTGCATGTGCGAAGCGCTCCCGGATGGGGTGGACACCGCCGTTTTTGACGAGGCGGTGAACACGGGCTGCAAGGAGAGTGCGTTGCTCTTGCAGCACGCGATCAACCTCAACGGGTACAAGCTGGACCTCGACGGGAGCATCGGGTTGAAGACCGTTGCGGCGGCGCTGGCCATCTGCTCGCTCTCCCGGTGGAACCTGCTCAAGCCGCTGATCGGGCTGCGCCGGCTGCATTACCAGCTCATCGCGGCCCGCAACCCGCATGACCGGCAGTTCCTCGCCGGATGGTTGAACCGGGTCGATGACCTGGAGCGGTTCATCTCGGGCCTGGCGCCGGTGGATAACGCCGCGGGAGTGAAGGCGTGAAGGTCATCGCAATCAGCGCCTACTACGCGGAGACCGGGGTGCTCATGGAGCAGCTCCAGGTCACAGCCGAGTTCGATGCCGAGGCAGAGTTTCAGGGAAGCCAGGGCGACGCGAAGACGGGGATGATTACGCGATCCTCGGAGATCGGGCTGGTGGCGGCGGAGCTGCTGGACGCCCTCAGGACGACGATGGAGGACATGGAATGAACTGGGAAGCAACCGGAGCCATCGTCGCGGTCGTCTCGATCCTTCTGAACTTTGGGCTCGCGCTGACGCTCAAGCGGCGGCGGGACGAGGTGGAGGTGAGCGGGCATGTGACGACCCAGGAGCGGCAGCAGATGGTCACCGTCGATCGGATGACCATGACGCTGACCAATCATCCGACGAGGGAAGACCTTTCGAAGAGCGAGGCGCGCCTCGAGAACCGAATGGACCAGAAGTTTGATTCGCTGGACCTCAAGCGGAGCAATGACATTCGCAAGCTGCATGAGCATCTTGCGGCCACGCGCGAGGATTTATCCACCGTCAAGGCGGACAGCCAGACACTCAAGGCCATGGTGGCGCAGCTCGACGTGAAGCTGACCAACGTCATCGGCCGCAATAGCAGGGTGGACCACCCATGAACACGGAGCTGCGAGCATTGGTGCGCGAGGGGATACTGGTCTCGCTCTACAAGAGCGGGAGTTACCGGCCAACGCTGGCGGTCCTGTTTATCCAATTGACACGGGCCGGGCATGCGATTGGGAGCCAGGAGGAGGTCACGCGGGAGCTGGGGTATCTCATCGACAAGGGTTTCGTGGCGGAGGAGCGGCCGGTTGTATCGCCGGAGCTGAGGCAGTACCGGATAACGGCTGCGGGAAGCGATTACCTTGCTGAAAGGGGCCTGGCGTGAATGGGCAAGGTGCGCTCAGACGCCTGGTGGGCCGGCCTTCCGGAGGAGCGGCTGGACCAGATCGCGGAATGGTGCGTGGCGCCGAAGACCGAGGAGTCACCGGGCGGGTTGCAGCATGCGCGCGAGCAGCTCGCGGCGGATGGCGTCAAGGTCTCGCTCTCGGCTGTGGTGCGGTTCTTCTCATGGTGGCGGCTGCAATCGAACTTCGCGGGTTGCGAGAATTTTGCGCGGAGTGTGGAGGAGGCGTTAAAGAAAACGCCGGGCCTGTCGGCGGAAGCGATCTCGGCGGCGGGCCAGGTGGCCTTCACCGCGGCGGCGACGGCGCGGCAGGACCCGGAGGAGTTTCGCGAAATGGAGTACCTGCGGCTGGCGAAGGAGACGGCGGCGACGAAGGCCCGGCAAAAGGATCAGGACCTCAAGCTTGCGGAGCGGCGGGTGCGAGTACTCGAAGAGAAGATTGCGCGGGCCAAGGAGGAGCTGACCAAGGCGGCGAGCAAGGGCGGCATCTCGCCGGACACGCTCAAGGAGATCGAGCAGGCGCTGAAACTCCTATGAGCGCCAAAAGGCCGTCCTACGTGCCCGCGGATTTCGCCGGCGCATGCAAATCGTTTCCCAAGCGGGACGCATTTTTGCTGGCCTACCAGGCCGCGTGGGTCACCGATGATTCGCGCCTCAAGCTGATGGAGAAAGGGCGCCAGATCGGGCTTTCCTGGGCCACGGCTTACCGGCAGGTATCCACCAAGGCCAAGACGACGGCGCGGCTCGATTCGTGGATTTCGAGCCGGGACGATATCCAGGCGCGGCTCTTCCTCGAGGATTGCAAATCGTTCGCGGCGATCCTGGACAAGAGCGCCCAGGACCTCGGACAGCGCGCCATCGATGGCGATGGGAACACGGCGTATGTGCTGATGCTGGCCAACGGGCTGCGGATCCACAGCATGTCGAGCAATCCGGATGCCCAGGCCGGAAAGCGCGGCGACCGCGTCCTGGACGAGTTTGCCCTCCACCCGGACCCGCGCAAGCTCTACAGCATCGCCTTCCCCGGCATCACCTGGGGCGGCTCGATGGAAATCATCAGCACCCATCGCGGGAGTGCGAATTTCTTTTGTGACCTGGTCAACGAGATCAAGCACAAGGGCAACCCGAAGAAGTTCTCGCTCCACACGATCACGCTCCAGGCCGCGCTGGATGATGGATTCCTGTATAAGCTCCAGACGAAGCTGCCGCCCGATGACGAGCGCCAGGGGATGGATGAGGCAGCTTACTTCGACTTCATCCGGTCGGGCTGCGCGGACGAAGAGAGTTTCCAGCAGGAGTACTGCTGCGTGCCGGCCGACGACAATGCCGCCTTCCTCAGCTACGACCTGATCCAGGGCTGCGAATACAAGGCCGAGGAAGATTGGCAGCGCGACCGCGAGCAGCTCGCCCGGTGCGGCAATGATTTGTTCCTCGGCGTGGATGTCGGCCGCACCACGGACCTCACGGTCTTCTGGCTGATCGAGAAGGCCGGCGGCGTCTCGCTGACCAGGCGCGTGGACGTATGCCGCAACGAGCGGTTCGCCAGCCAGGAAGCGAAGCTCTATGACCTCCTGCAACTGCCGAACCTGCGGCGGTGCTGCGTGGACGAGACGGGGATCGGCCGCCAGTTTGCCGAGCGGGCGCGGGAAAGATACGGCTACAAGGTCGAGCCCATTACCTTCACCGGGCCGGTCAAGGAGGAGCTGGCCTACCCGGTGCGCGCGGCGTTCGAGGACCGGTCGCTGCGGATCCCGAACGACAAGCATGTCCGGGCCGATATGCGCGGCATCGCAAAGGAGACCACCGCGAGCGGCAACGTGCGGTTCGCCGGGGAGCGGACCAAGGATGGCCACTGCGACCGCTTCTGGGCGCTCGCGCTGGCGCTCCATGCCGGGAAGACCCTCCAGACACCGGGCAACTTCATTCTCCCAAAAGGCCGGTACGCCAATGCCCTCAAATCGATGCGCAGCCGGGAGGTCATGGCATGAGTCACTTCGTGACTTTTGATCGATACTCCGCATCGAGGCGGCAAACGCATCAGGATGCCCGTGGCGGGGCCGGGGAAAAAACGGGCCACTTCGGGGCGGCGAGGGCGTTGCGGCGATTCTGCAACGCCCGTGCATTACGGGGATCGCGCGAGGAATTCGCGCCGGGCAAATTCCTGCCCGGATTCTGGATCGGGGGCGGGATATGAAGACGGCGCGCTCGAAAACCCAGGCATCGCCAGCGCCGGCAGCCGCTGGAACCGCGAAGATGGTGCCCATCATGTCGCCGGCGCCGCAGAAGGGTGACAAGCTGGTGCGTTACGGGTCCGCCTCGGGCCAGCCCGGCGTGGCTGTCACCTTCGCGAACCGCTGGCGCGAGAACTACAACCCCTTTCGCAACTTCGCGATCCGCAAGGCGGTCGAGTGGCTGGAATCGGCGCAG
>CAJCIA010000222.1 GCA_903970275.1 Betaproteobacteria bacterium | reverse complement strand
GTTGGAAACGATGTCGAGTGTGGAAACGTCGCCGTTTTTGAGGATGGAAATGAGCGTTGAGCGCACGCCGTCCTGCCGCACGATATTGGTCTGCGGCGAGAACCCGTCGCGCACATGGGCCACGTCGCGGACGTAGATGATCGCGCCGTTCTGCACTTTCACCGGCACGTCGTTCAGGTCGTCGGCCTGGAGCGGACTGCCATTCATCGCCACGTCATATTCCAGCGGCCCGATCTTCGCCGTGCCCGAGGGCAGGATGAGATTTTGCGCGCTGATCGCATTGACCACGTCGTTCGGCGTCAACCCGCGCGCCTGCAGCGCCGGGATGTTGATGTCGACCGAAACGAGCCGCTGCTTGCCGCCGTAGGGATACGGAATGGCCGCGCCGGGGATGGTGGTCAGCCGCGGGCGCACGAAGTTGAGCGACAGGTCGTTCAACGTCTGCTCGGAGAGGCTTTTGCTGCTCAGGCTCATCTGCACGATCGGCACGCTGGAGGCGCTATACTGCAGGATGAGCGGCGGCGTGGTGCCCTGCGGCAACTGCCGCAACTGCGTCTGCGACACGGCCGTGATCTGCGCCACCGCCATGTCGATCTTCACGTTCGGCTGGAAGTAGACCTTGACCACCGCGACGCCGTTAAGCGACGTCGACTCGATGTGCTCGATGTCGTTGACCGTGGTGGTCAGCGCGCGTTCCGTGATGCTGACGATATGCCCCTCCATGTCTTGGGGCGAAAAGCCGGTGTAGTTCCAGATGATGCTGACGACCGGGATGTTGATGTTGGGGAAGATGTCCACCGGCGTGGCCAGCGGCGAGAACGGCAGGACATCAAGGGCGCCGATCAGCAGGACCAGGATCGACACGACCACGAAGGTGTAGGGCCGGTCGAGCGCGAGTTTAACGATCCACATAGATCAGGCGCTCGCAAAGCCAGCTGCGCCTGCGACGCAGGAAGTTGATGGAAAGAGTATCATGACGGATCGTGACAGCATAAAGGAACCCAGCTCCCGCAGGAAGGCAATGGCGGGTTTTCCCAAAGCCAGGGTAGCTTAAAGACGTCGTGAAAGGTAAAAAGTCACCCGGGCAATGGAAGTTCGCCTTCGATCCCATCGCCGCCGTTGCGCACCTGAGGCAGGCCGATCCGGGACTCGCCGAACTGATCGCGCGGCAGGGCCCGTTCGACCTCGAGCTGCGTCCGGTCCGGAGCATCTTCGAGGCGCTCCTGCGCTCCATCGTTTATCAGCAGCTCCACGGCCGCGCCGCGGAGGCCATCCACGGGCGGGTGCTGGCGGAGCTGCGCAAGGTCGGGCCCGTCTCGCCCAAGACGCTCGCCCGCGTGCCCGACGAGCGCCTGCGCGCCGCGGGCCTCTCCGCCGGCAAGCTGCGCGCCATCCGCGACCTGGGCGAGAAGAGCCTTTCGGGCGTCATCCCCACCCTTGCCCAGGCGCGAAAGATGGACGAGGCGGAGCTCACCGGGCGCCTCACCGCCGTGCGCGGCATCGGGCCGTGGACCGTGCACATGCTCATGATCTTCTACCTGGGCCACGCCAATGTCATGCCCACCGGCGACTACGCCATCCGCGCCGCCTTCCGCCGGCTCTACCGCAAGCGCAAGGACCCAACGCCTGCCCACATCCTCAAGCACGCCCGCAAATGGGAGCCTTATCGGAGCGTTGCCAGCTGGTATCTCTGGCGCTCGCTCGATACAAAGACGTAGGCGTCCGCGCCGTCATGGAATTCGATGATCATTGCTGGGTCCGCGCAGCGCGTTCTGTCACTACCAACAGGATAGAACAGGCGCAGCACCTCAGCGGTAGCCGGAGCTATCCGAGCGCCGGGGCGAGCAAACGATCAGAACGGAAAAGCGCCGCGCCTGCGCCGCCTGATAGCGTCTCGTCTCTACAACTGCATTCCGGCCGCGGCCGCGGCCTCCGGCGCTCGGAGAGCGCCGGCTACCACTGAGGTTGGACGCTCTTCCAGAGACCCCGGCATAGGCCGGAGGCTATTTCACGTCGCGTTCAGCAGCGCGTACGCCCGGTCGCGGATCTTTTCCCAGCGGTCGCCGATCTTGCGGACGATGGCGGCGCGATGGGCGTCCGGCTCCGCATCTGCCAGAACCTTCGCCAGGTTCATGCCGTAGGTGCCCGCCTCGGTCTGGGTGACGAGGATTGCCCGCACAAAGGCCGAGCCGCTGGTGCCGAAGAGCAGCATGTGCTGCTTGTCAGCCTTGATCGATTCGCGCGTGTCCTTCTCGAACTGCGGCAGGCCGGGGTGATCGAAGCTCAGCGACTTGTCGTGGTCCTGCAACTGGTCGAGCAAGCTGATATCCTGCTTCGCCGTGGCGGAAACCTGATGCAGGAAATCGGCGTCCTCCTTCGGGGTGGTCTTAACGATCAGGATCATGTCCAGCGGCTTCTCCTGCTCGCACAGCTTGTAGAGCAGGCTGTAGCCGTTGGTGAGATAGTGGCCCTTGTCCTCATCCGCGGCGCGCAGAGGCGACGCCAAAACCAGCAATGCGGCCAATGCGCCGCCAAGCAACAATTTCATGCCTCACGCTACTTCGGCCCGCCTCGCTCTCAAGAAAATCCGCTCAGCGCCTGGTGAACTTGGGCAAAGGGTCAGCGTTCCCCCTACCTTTTCGCCCCTCCATGGCCGAGGACCTCAAGTTATGCTATTCCTCAAGGGATGAGTCTTCTCTTCTCCCCCGTGTCGTTTGGTTCGCTGCGCCTGCAGAACCGGATTGTGGTTGCGCCGATGTGCCAGTATTCGGCCCACGACGGCTCGGCCACCGACTGGCACATGATGCACCTGGGCTCGCTCGCCATGTCGGGCGCAGGTCTGCTGATCATCGAGGCCACGGCGGTCGAGCCGCGCGGGCGCATCACGGTGGATGACCTCGGCCTGTGGTCGGACGCCAACGAGGCGGCGATCGACCGCGTGGTGCGCGCCATACGCTCCTACTCGCCCATTCCCATCTCCATTCAGTTGGCCCACGCTGGCCGCAAGGCTTCCACCAAGGTTCCGTGGGAAGGCGGGGCGCACATCCCGCCCGGCCAGGAAGGCGGCTGGCAGACCGTGGCGCCCTCCCCGCTGCCCTACGAGCCGGGCGAGACCGCGCCGGAACAGCTCGACGAATCGGAGATGCGCCGCATCTGCGACGCCTTCTCCGTTGCCGCGCGGCGGGCCGACCGGCTGGAGCTCGACGCGATCGAGCTGCACGCGGCCCATGGCTACCTTCTCCACCAGTTTCTCTCCCCGCTCTCCAACCAGCGGAGCGACAAGTACGGCGGCATCCTCAAGAACCGGATGCGTTATCCGCTCGAGGTGTTTGAGGCGGTGCGCCGCTCCTTCCCGCCGGAGAAGCCGGTCGGCGTGCGCATCTCCGCCAGCGACTGGGTGGAAGGCGGCTGGGACGTGGAGCAAAGCATCGCCTTCTCCCGCGAATTGGAGCGGCGCGGGGCGGCCTACGTCCACGTATCCTCAGGCGGGCTGTCACCCAAGCAGAACATCCCGGTCGGGCCGGGCTACCAGCTACCGTTTGCCGAGGCGATCAAGAAGGCGCTGCACGTGCCCGTGATTGCCGTCGGGCTCATCACCGAGCCGGCGCAGGCGGAACAGATTCTAGCGGGAGGCCAGGCTGATGCGGTCGCTCTTGCGCGCGGCCTGCTCTACGACCCGCGCTGGCCGTGGCATGCTGCCGCCGAGCTCGGAGCGCAGGTGCAGGCACCGCCTCAGTACTGGCGTTCCCAGCCGCACCAATACAAGACCCTCTTCAGCCACGAGCTGGACTGATTGTAGCGGCGATCTCCAACTGTCGGAAAGCGGAATCCCCCGCCCAGATGTCGGCGTCATGGACCGACGCTACAATTGTGCAGCTTACGAGCAGCCGCGCAGAAGGAAAATGATGAGCAGGATGGGAAACGGGATGCCGACCAGCCACAGGAGCAAGAGCGGAATGCGGCCGCGATTGGAAGACGTGCGAGGGAATGGTGTTTTCATGCGTCCTAAGTTCCCGGCGTACAGTACCATCGGCAACCTTACCCAAGTATCAGGCTAGGTTTTGAGGACTTTAAGTCCCATGGCATTCAAGCGGTAGGAAAGCGGCGTCGATCCCTCTAAACAGCCCGCTTTTCGCCTGAATGGGCGATTGACATCAAGCCGGCTCGACCCATGTCGTGATCGCGCCAGACACGCACGCTTTCGATGGTATAACCACTTACAAAAACCGTCACAAATTCGGCTGATTTTCGCTAAACCTTACTTGACGGAAAGGACTCTGATGGCCTATTACAAGTGGAGGGCGGAGGAGAGGACCACAATAGGTTGTGGTCTGGCTTGTCCTAGCCGAAGCCGCAGCAACCAAAGAACTTACTCGCCTTATGCCCACAAAGTTTGTTCCAAAAACCGTGGTTACGGTTGCATGGCAGCACGCTTTTTGATCGCCGAAATAGAATCCTGAAAGCCGACTTATGATAGAAATTCTGGAAAAACCCGAGATCGCCGAAAAGGAAGAGGGCAAGCATGTTATTTACACGTTCCAGAACAGGACGTTCCGGCTCGACAAGGAGAAGGCTCGCGAGCGCTTGCAGGGCAAGCGCGTGATCAACGGCCTGCGCAGCGCGGAGCTCAACGTTCTTCCGCTCAAGTATCATGAGGCCTACCGCATCTACAAGCAGATGAAGGCCAACCACTGGGAGCCCGACGTTATCGACATGACCAAGGATTGCTCGCTCTGGAACTCCAACAAGCTCTCCAACCGCGAGCGCTGGATCATCGAGATGGGCGTGGGCTACTTCTCCGCCGCCGAGGGCATCGTAGGCGACAGCGTCCTGCACGTGATCGAGGACAACCTGACCGCGGCGGAGCTGAAGCATGCCTCGCTGCGCCAGATCGCAGAGGAGTCGATCCACATGGATTCGCTCCTGCACATTATCAGCTCACTGAACATCGATCTGGATGAGGTGACGGCCAAGTTCCAGGACATCCCTTCCATCAAGAAGAAGAACGCCTACATCACGCGCCAGATGCCCGAGCTGAAGATGGGCATCGACCTGACCGTCACGGCAAACAAGCAGAAGTTCGCCAAGGCGATCTTCGGCATCACGCAGGTGATGGAAGGCACGCAGTTCTACGCGCTCTTCGCCATGATCCTTTCGCTCCAGCGGCAGAACAAGATGACCGGCATCGGCCAGATGTTCCAATACACCCTGCGCGACGAATCGAACCACATCGCGCTTGGCCGCTACATCCTCGAGCAGTTGATCAACGAGAATCCCGACATCTGGACGGACGAATTTCAGCAGGAGCTGGTGGAGTTCATGCGGGAAGGCGTGGCGCTGGAGAAGGAATTCGTGCAGGACTGCCTGCCGGAGGACAGCGTGGGCCTGACGCAAAAGGACTTCCTCGAGTACGTCGACTACAACGCCGACCGCCGGCTCTCCAGCCTGGGCCTGCCCACGCTCTCGAATGTGAAGCAAAACCCCTTTCTCTGGCTGGACGAGGTGATCTTCCTGAAGAAAGAAAAGAATTTCTTCGAGACGCGTGTGACCGAGTACCAGACAAGCGGCAGCGTGAAGAACACGAACGAGGACGACCTGATCTAAAAAAGTCTCCGTCAACCGTTATCTTAGACTGGAAATTAGTTATCTTTTTGTATAAATTTGGAAAGTTGGGCCCGAGCATATCGCAACCCCCGAGGAGAAGAGATTCATGAGCACCGAGATCCTTGATCTGCAGCAGACCGACACGTCCGTTTCCGAATTCCCGCGCGTGATCCGTCGCGACCTGCCGGGCTCGACTTCAACCAAGCCGCGCCTGGTGCCGTGGATTGGCCACAAAATCGAGAAGGCGGTCGACATGGCGTGTGGCGCCATCGGCCAGGAGCCGATCGGCAAGCAGATCCAGGCCGAGGTCGAATTCCGCATGCGCAAGGAGCAGCCGCTCTTCATCCATATCGAACAGTTGCAGGACCTCGTGCAGGACCTGCTGATCGAGCTGGGCCACGCGCGTGTGGCGGTGGCCTACGCCCGTTATCGCGGCGAGCGCACGGCGCATCGCATCATCGAAAGCCGCGAGGCCGGTGCGGCCGAGGAACAGCTTGAGCTCGCCCCGCCCGCGCTGCTGGAAGACTTGCGCGCCCGGCTCTCGTTTGCCCGCATTGGGCTGACTCTTTCGCTCTCCGAGTCGGAGTTGATCGCGCGCCTCATGCGCAGCGTTTCGCTCTCGCTTTCCCACCAGGAGCAGCGCGACACCATCATCCTCAACGCGAAGAACCTGCTCGATGTCGATGCCGACAGCCGCTTCCTCGCCGGCCGCATTCTCCTCACCTACATCTACGAGGAGACGCTGCCATGGAAGATCGGCGACGGCATCAACCAGCTGAAGGAAGCGCACCGCAAGGCGTTCCTGAAGTACATCCCGCTCGGCATCGAGATCAAGCGCCTCGACCCGCGCCTGGCGGAGTTCAACCTGAAATCGCTGGCCGAGGCGATCGATCCCTACGCCGACCTGCAGTTCGACTTCATCGGCGTCCAGAATCTCTACGACCGGTACCTCATCCACATGCAGGACCCGACCGCGCCGACTGGCCGTCGCCGGCTGGAGGCACCGCAGATCTTCTGGATGCGCGTGGCCATGGGCCTCTCCATCCTGGAGCCGGAACGCGAGGTGCGCGCCAAGGAGTTTTACTCCATCTACCAGAACAAGCGCGCCTGCTCCTCCACCCCCACGCTCTTTAACTCCGGCACGCATCGCCCGCAGCTCTCCAGCTGCTATCTGCTCTATTGCGGCGACTCGATGGAGGAGATCACCGAGACGTGGACCCGCTTTTCCATGCTCTCGAAATGGGCTGGCGGCCTCGGCTGTTCGTGGACCGCGGTACGCGGCAGCGGCGCCCACATTCACGGCACCAACGGCGAGTCGTCCGGCGTCATACCCTTCCTCAAGGTCGCGAACGACATCTGCGTGGCGGTGAACCAGGGCGGCAAGCGCCCCGGCGCGCTCTGCAGCTACGTCGAGCTTTGGCATGCGGACATCGAGGACTTCCTCGACCTGCGCAAAGAGACCGGCGACGACCGCCGCCGCACCCATAACATGAACACGGCTCACTGGATACCCGACCTGTTCATGAAGCGGCTGCGCGACATCTCTGAGGGCCGCCTGCCCAAGGACGCGACGTGGACGCTCTTCCGCACCAACGAGACGCCCGACCTGCCCGAGCTTTACGGCCAAGCCTTCGAGAAGCGTTACGTCGAGTACGAGGCGATGGCGGAGGAGGGCAAGGTCAGCGCGAAGAAAATCCGCGTGCTGGCACTTTGGAAGCGGATGATCGAGGCGCTCTTCGAGACCGGCCATCCCTGGATGACCTTCAAGGACCCGTGCAACGTGCGCTCGCCGCAGGATCACAAGGGCGTGATCCACAACTCGAACCTCTGCACGGAGATCACGCTCAATACCAGCACCGAGGAGGTCGCGGTCTGCAATCTCGCGTCGATCAATATCCCGAACCACCTCCGCGAGGACGGCTCGATCGATCACGCCAAGCTCGAGGCTACGGTGCGCGTCGTCATGCGCATGCTCGACAACGTCATCGACATCAATTACTACCCGGCCGAGGCGGCCCGGCTCGCCAACACGCGCCATCGTCCCGTCGGTCTCGGTGTCATGGGCCTGCAGGACGCGCTCTACGCCAAGCGCGTTCCGTTCGACACGCCTGAGGCGGTCGACTTCAACGACGAGATCATGGAGGCAATTGCGTTCTACGCCTATCGCGCCTCCAGCGACCTCGCGGCGGAAAAGGGGCGCTACCCCAGCTTCGAGGGCTCGAAGTGGGATCGCAGCCTGCTGCCGCTCGACACGCTCGACCTGCTGGAAAAGGAGCGCGGCACGCCGTTGCTCGTCGACCGCAAGTCGCGTCTGGACTGGAACAGCCTCCGCGAGAAGATCCGCCATCAGGGCATGCGCAACTCGAACTGCCTGGCCATCGCACCGACTGCGACCATCTCCAACATCATGGGCTGCACGCCTTGCATCGAGCCGAGCTACAAGCACATTCACACCAAGTCGAACCTGTCGGGCGAGTTCGTCCGCACCAACGACTTCCTCGTCAAGGAGCTGATGGAGCTTGGCGTTTGGGATCAGGAGATGCTGGACGATCTTAAGTATTTCGACGGCTCCGTGCAGGGCATCGAGCGCGTGCCGGAGGAGCTGAAGCGGCTCTACAAGACGGCGTTCGAAATCGACCAGACGTG
>CAJCIA010000221.1 GCA_903970275.1 Betaproteobacteria bacterium | reverse complement strand
TTTTCTTTGGCCGTAGTAGCGGCTTGGTCCGCCTGAGCTCCGTTCGGTAGCCGCCGACCGCCGGGCGGCGGAGGGAGCACAGCGACCGGAATCAGGCGCATCATTCGCGTCGTCACCGTCACCGATGAACTGCCCTCCGCGCGCGTGGCGCGCTCCGCCGCCCGGCGGTCGGCGGCTACCGAAACGTTCTGGAGAGCGAAGGTTACAGCGGCATGAGCGAGATCGGGTGGCGCGTTCTCCAAGGATGCGACGGTCATAGACCGCCACCACATTAAAAGCTAGAATCACGATCGCCGATGAAAGCCTATCTCGACCTGCTCAACCTGGTGCTCGAGCAAGGCCGCCCAAAGAGCGACCGCACCGGCACCGGCACGCGCTCGATCTTCGGCGCGCAGGCCCGATTTCCGCTGCGCGATACGTTCCCGCTCCTCACCACCAAGAAGGTCCACTGGAAATCGGTCGTCTACGAACTGCTCTGGTTCCTGCGCGGCGAGACCAACGTGCGCTGGCTGCAGGAACGCGGCGTCACCATCTGGAACGAGTGGGCCGATGCGGAGGGCAACCTTGGCCCCGTCTACGGCTCGCAATGGCGCAAGTGGCGCACGCCCGACGGCAGCACGATCGACCAGATCGCGCGCGTGGTCGCCCAGCTGCGCAAGAACCCCGACAGCCGCCGCCACATCGTCACCGCCTGGAATCCGGCGGAAGTCGAGTCGATGGCGCTGCCACCGTGCCACGCGCTCTTCCAGTTCTTCGTCCTCGACGGAGAGCTGAGCTGCCAGCTCTACCAGCGCAGCGCCGATCTGTTTCTCGGCGTGCCGTTCAACATCGCGTCGTACGCATTGCTCACCTGCATGATGGCGCAGATTTGCGGACTTAAGCCCGGCGACTTCGTCCTCACCTTTGGCGACCTGCATCTTTACGACAACCATCTCGAGCAGGCCCGCACCCAACTCGCCCGCGAGCCGCGCCCGCTGCCCCGCCTCGTGCTTAATCCCAAGATTCGCGAGCTCGACGACTTCAGCTTTGAGGACATCACGCTCGAAGGCTACGATCCTCATCCCGCGATCAAGGCGCCGATTGCTGTCTGAGTTTGACGAAATTACGCCTGACCACGGAATTAACGATTTTGGCTGGAAGGCCGACCATCTTCCGTTATTTCGAGCTAAAATAATTCCGTCAGGGGCCGTAATTCCATCATGCTTCCCGTCCTTCACGCCATCGTTGCCATGTCGGAGAACCGCGCGATCGCGTTCGAAGGCAAGCTGCCCTGGCACCTGCCGCTGGAATACCGCTGGTTCAAGCACAAGACCATGGGCAGCGCGATGATCATGGGCCGGAAAACCTTCGAGGCGATTGGCCAGCCCCTGCCCGGCCGCACCAGCCACGTCCTTACGCGCCACGTCGCCAATCTTCCCGGCGCTCAGGTGCACGGCGAGATCGAGCCGCTGCTCGCCGCCTTGCCGCAGGACAAGCCGGCGTGGGTGGTCGGCGGCGCCGAAATCTATCGCCAGTTCCTGCCACTCTGCACCTTTCTCTATTTGTCGCGCATCAAGAGGACCACGACTGGCGATGTCTTCTTCCCGGCATTCGAGGACACCTTTGCCCTTAATCAGGTCATCCACGAAAACGACGACTTTCGCGTCGAGCGCTGGCTGCGAGATGACGCGCAGCCGCAGCCGGCCGAACCCTGGCCGTTTTAGAACAGCAAAAACCCCGGCACCTGTTGGATGCCGGGGCTTTCGTTGCCTGGAGCATTACAGCGTCTGCAGGAACCGCACGAGCTGCTCGCGGTTCGGGCTGACGGCGTGGCGGACATAGAAGCCCGACGCGGCGACGGCCAGCTGCAGCGAGTGCGCGACGCCGAGACCGAGCAATCGCCCGATAACGAAGCCGGCGTTGAAATGATCGCCCGCACCCGTGCTGATCTTCGGCTTGGCGGTATAGGGCCCGTTCACGAACACCTCGCCCTGCGCGTCGGCGCCGGCGGCGTAGCCGATCGGGTGAATCACGCAGGTGTGAATCTCCAGCTTCTCGCGGATGGCGGCGGCGAGCGACGCGGTGCCCTTCGGATTGCTGGGCGTCTTCTTCAGGCGCAGGACCTTCGCCACGTGCTGGCTCTCGCTCTCGTTCAGACCGAGGATGACGTCGTTGTGCTGCTGGAATTCGCCTATGATCTTCAGTGCGGCGTGCAGGTCGGCGTCGAGGCGCTTGGCCGGATCGGCTAGGTCAAAGAACATCAGCTTGCGCGCGGTCGGCTTGGCCGGCATGTAGTCGCTCAGCAGCCGCTTCCAGATCGCGGAGAGATGCGGAAGCATCGTCCAGTTGATCATCCCGACGAAATGCGCCTGGTTCCACAGCTTCTGGAACGTCACGTCGCCCAGGCGCTTCTTCAGCGTCTCCCAGGAAACTTCATGCACCGTGCCGTGCTGGCCGAACATGAGCTTACCGTCGGTGAATTCGAAAGCCTGCGTCAAGCCCGGCTCGGCAATGGAATAAACCTTGGTGCGCTTGGCAAATTCCGAGAACACAGGATGAATCTCCGGGTAACCGAGCATGCCGACATAATGCACCGGCGCGCCGAGCGTGCTCAGCGCGAAGGACATGATCGGGCCGTTGCCGCCCAGCTTGGTCGCCTGCGAAACGATCTCGAAATTGGCGCTCTTGTTCGCCGCGGCGGACACCTTCGCGCCGAAGTTCTTCATCGTGGCGAACGGCGTGTATTTCGTCGGCGACTGCCGCTGTTCCACCACCTGGAAAATCTGATCGACGAAGCCATCGAAGCCGAGCAGGCACTGAAATTTGAGGAGCTGGGCGCGTGAGCCGATGAGGCGCTCCGCGGTCTGACGGGCAAGACGGGAATCCGTGATCATCGCCGTTTTTTATCAGAAAAAGACTGGCGTGACAAGCTCCGGAAGCTAACTTAGTGACCTCGCGTCTCGATTTACCTCTCGTACAGCCCTTTTGCGCGTGGCCATCCACCCTGCCCTTCTCGCCCAGCGGACCGGCGCGTGTTTCGGATTTCTCGGGGTTGCTCTCGGCGCCTTTGCCGCCCACGCGATCAAGCTCCATCTCACACAACTTGGCACCGTGGACGTCTGGCGGACGGGAGTGCTTTATCAATTCGTGCACGCGGTTGCGCTCCTCGCTGTCGGCCAGCGCGAGCTGGTTCGCCTGAAGACGGTCGTCTTCTTCAGCGTCGGTATCTTCTTTTTCAGCGGTAGCCTCTATTTACTGGCCTGGAACCCCACGTGGACCGCGGTCGGACCGGTCACGCCGCTGGGCGGCCTGCTTTTCCTCGCCGGCTGGATTTCGCTGCTCTGGGACCTGCGAGGCCGGCCGATCCGGCCGTGAACTCGATCGCGTGCAAGATGAACCGCATGCGACTTCTCCTTCTCCATCTCGCCTGCCTTCTCGCGGTCGCTCACGTGGATGCAGCGGCGCCACAGGAAACGCCGCACGCCGCGCCCCTGTCGCTGGAAAACGTAGCCATGGCGGACCGTTATTCACGCGCACGCGATGGCCTTGCGCTCGTCGTGGTGCAGGACGGCCGCACCTTGTGCAACGACCACAGCGGCCTGCCGGAGGATGCACCCTTCCGCATCTACAGCGGCACGAAAAACTTCGTCGCCATCACCTGCCTCATTGCCGCACAAAACGGCCTGCTTTCGTTGGATGAACCGGCCAGCCTGACCCTGACCGAATGGCGCCACGATCGCCGCCGTGGCATTACCATTCGCCAACTGCTCAACCAGACGAGCGGCCTGCATCCCTCCGCCGATATGATCGGCGATGCGCGGGACCAGATGGCTGCGGCCATTCACGCCCGGTCGATCGCCGCGCCCGGCGCGCAATTCCACTACGGCCCGGCCAACTACCAGGCGCTGGGCGAAATCCTGCGCCGCAAGCTGGCGAAGTCGGATACCTCGGTGGAGGGTTACATGCACCGCGTCATCCTCGATCCGCTGGACATTGACGTCCTCGCCTGGGCGCACGACAACGCGGGCCAGCCGCTCATGCACGCGGGCATGCAACTCACCACGGGAGACTGGCTCAAGTTTGGGCTCTTCCTCCTCAATCGCGGCACGGCGGGCGGCCGGCAGTTGGTCCAGCCGCATCTCTTCGCCCAGCTCTTCAACGGCACGACGGCGAACCCGGCCTACGGCCTCAGTTTCTGGCTTAACCGTCCGGAGCACGGCCAGCAGCCCATGCTCGATCTCCAGCCTGCGATGGACGGCGAACAGCTCGACGCCGGGGGCCCGCGCGACATCATCGCCGCGGAAGGCACCGCCAAGCAGCGGCTCTACGTCATCCCGTCGCGCGATCTCGTCATCGTCCGCTTTGCGAATGGCGGCCGCTTTTCCGACCAGGATTTTCTCTCCCGGCTACTCACGGGCAAAGCGCGGCCGGACACGCGGACGCATTAGGTCCCGCTTGGGACGGCCCATATCGCGCTTGTCCTGAAACTCGAAGGTTCCTTTCACGTGCTCGGTCACAAAATGCCCCTTCGATTCGGCGGCCTGCATCTGCTTAAAGACGGCGGGCGGCACGTTGAGATAAACGTAGGTTTTGCCGTGCTTGAACCGGACTTCCAGGTTACGCCGCGCTGCGTCGTAGCCGAAGCCTTCAAGCGCGGTGGAATCGGGCGTTTGGATCCAGTTCATCGCCGCTGAGTCTGGGTCGCCGCGTTCCCCACGGCGAACTTTCTTCGCGTCGAATCGCCGCTGAATTCAAGGGGAAGACGGAGCCCGCGGCGGAATGGGCAAGCGCGCCTCGACTTGCATTTTCACGAATTCCCCCTATTCCTATCACCTTTCGCCATGACGCACCTCGAACGACTGGAAAACCAGTCCATTTTCCTCCTGCGCGAAGCGCAGCACGCCTTCAAGAACATCGCCATGCCGTGGTCGATGGGCAAGGACTCCAACGTGCTCATCTGGCTGGCCAAGAAGGCGTTCGGTGGACACATCCCCTTCTCGCTTCTTCACATCGATACGACCTACGAGTTCCCGGAGATGCTGGAATTCCGCGACTGGGCGACCAAGGAGTACGGGCTCAAGCTCATTGTTAAAATCAACGAGGAGGCGCGCGCCCGGGGTGTGGGCTACGAGACGCACGACCCGGTTACCGTGACGCACGAGCTCAAGACGGTGGCGCTGCAACAGGCGCTGCAGGAGTACAAGTGGGACGCGCTCATTACTGGCATCCGCCGCGACGAGGATTCCACCCGGGCGAAGGAACGCTACTTCTCGCCGCGCAACGCGCAGTACGAGTGGGAATACAAGGACCAGCCGCCCGAGTTCTGGGGCCAGTTCACCACGTCGGTCGAGCCGGGCGAGCACGTGCGCGTGCAGCCGCTGCTGGATTGGACCGAGTCGGATATCTGGCGCTACATCCAGAAGAACAACATCCCGATCCCGCAGATGTACTTCGCCCGTGACGGCAAGCGTTACCGCTCGCTCGGCTGCTGGCCGATCACCAAGCCGGTGGAGAGCAACGCTGCGACGATCGACGAGATCCTGGCGGAGCTGTCGGTGACAAAGACGAGCGAACGCGCCGGCCGGGCGCAGGATCACCACGAACGCAACGCCATGCAAAAGCTGCGGGCGAAGGGGTTCATGTGAGTCCTGTGGACGGCAGTATTTTGAACTGCGTTTTGGACGGAAGTAACGGATTACTATGGAACTGAAGAACAAATTTCATCCGCAGCTCTGTACCTGATTCCGTAAATTCCGTTAATTCCGTCAAATTTGTCATCATGCACGCCTCCGCTCCCCTTCCCTCGACTGACGAGGACGCCCAGAAGCTCAAGATTGTCATCGTCGGCCACGTCGATCACGGCAAGTCGACTCTCATCGGCCGGCTGCTGTTCGACACGCACTCGCTGCCGGACGGCAAGATCGAGCAAATCCAGAAAGCCTGCGCGGCGGAGGGCATGGACTTCGAATATGCCTTCCTGCTCGACGCCCTGCTGGAGGAGCAGGAGCAGAACATCACCATCGACACGACGCAGATTCAGTTCCGCACTGCGGCGCGCAACTACGTCATCGTCGATGCGCCGGGCCACAAGGAATTTCTCAAGAACATGATCACCGGCGCGGCCAGCGCCGACGCCGCCGTGGTGCTGCTCGATGCGCGCGAGGGTCTGCAGGAACAGACGCGCCGCCATGGTTATCTCCTCTCGCTCCTCGGCGTGAAGCAGGTGCTGGTCGCGGTGAACAAGATGGACCTCGTCGATTTCTCGCAGGAGACGTTCACCAACCTCGAGCGTGATTATCGCGCCTTCCTTGAGCCCTACGACATTCGTCCGCTCGCCTTCATTCCCATGTCGGCCAAGCACGGGCACAACATTGTCGTGCCGAGCGAGAAAATGACGTGGTTCTCGGGCGACACGCTCCTCGCCGCGCTGGATCACCTGCGCCAACCGCCCGCGCCGATTGAGAAGCCGCTGCGTTTCGTGGTGCAGGACATTTACCGGTTCGACGCGCGGCGCCTTATTGTGGGCCGGATCGAATCGGGCCAGTTTTCTGTGGGCGACGAGATCGAGTTCTATCCCGGCGAGAAGAAGAGCAAGATCAAGTCAATCGAGGTCTGGCCCACGACGGAAAAGCAGCCGACCCAGGCGCAGGCCGGGCAGTCGGTCGCGATTACGCTGGAGGAACAGATCTTCGTCGAGCGTGGCCACATCGGCGCGCATCCCGAGCACGGGCCGGTGGAAGGCACCACCTTTTCCGCACGCGTTTTCTGGCTGGCGGATCAACCCCTGACCGTCGGCCAGAGCTACACGCTCAAGCTCGCCACGCAGCAGGTCGAGGCGCGGCTGGAGCGCGTTGATCGCCTGATGGATTCCGCCACGCTCGCGCCGCTGGTGGAAACGCGTCCGCAGATCGCGCGCAACGAGGTTGCCGAGCTCGTCTTCCGCACGCGCCGGCCGCTGGCCTTCGACAACAGCGACGAGGTACAGGTCACCGGCCGCTTTGTCGTCGTGACCGAAGGCCGCATCGGCGGCGGCGGCGTGATCTTCGGCGCGCAGTACGACCGCGCGGCCAACGTCGCGCGCAGCGCCCATCTTTCCTGGACGGACGATCCGGTTTCGCCGGAGGCGCGCATCGATCATTTCGGCCATCGCGGCGCCGTGCTCTGGCTCACCGGGCTTTCCGGCTCGGGCAAGTCCACGCTGGCCGTCGCGCTGCAGGCGCGACTTTTCCGACAGGGCATTGCCGTCACGCTGCTGGATGGCGACAACCTGCGCCACGGCCTCAACGCCAATCTTGGTTTTTCGGTCGCGGACCGGAAGGAGAACATCCGCCGCGCGGCCGAGGCCGCCAAGCTGCTGGCCGAAGCGGGGCTGGTGGTGATCACGTCGCTCATCTCGCCCTTCGAGGCAGACCGGCAGAACGCGGCGGAGATCTGCCGCCAGGCGGGCATTCCCTTTGCCGAGGTTTACGTCAGCACGCCGCTTGAGATCTGCGAGGCGCGCGATCCGAAATCGCTCTACAAAAAGGCGCGGGCGGGTGAGATCAAGGATTTCACCGGCATCGATTCGCCCTACGAGCCGCCGACCACGCCCGTGCTGGAGTTGCGCACCGATCTCCTTTCGAAGGAACAGAGTCTCGAGCACTTGCTCAAGCTCGCCACCAAGCTTTCGCATCGCGACACGCTTCCGGGTGAGGAAGCGGCGGGGTTCAGCATTTAGGCGGGGCGAGCAGCTGAGGCACGCCTTCTGCGGTCGACATTGATCTCGGGGCAACGAGCGGAGAGAAAACGCTTTCTCTTATCGTCCGGCACCCGGAGGTCGCCGGCTACCTTTACTCGGTGGCTAGATTTCTGATCAGTTCATGCTGCAGCAGCACGGGCTTGGGCTCGCGGCCTTTCAGGACCGTGTCGAGTTGGTTGATCATGGCGCGCGCGGCCTCCGCCAGACTGGAAGTGACGAACGTCGCCTCGAACGGGCAGAAAAACTTGACCTCCGCGTGGCGATGCAGGACCACCCTTAACTCCTGCGGAACGCGCACCCGTTCCGCCAGGATCGCCATGACGACGCCGGGCGAAAAGACGTCCGGATAAACCACCAGGCCGGCGGGTCGTTCCTTCTGCCGCCAGAGCTGCCGGAAGCCTTGGTAGGCGAGCGCGTCCTGCGGCTGGCCGGTGGATAGAAAGTCGGGCGAACCCTCGATCCATTCCGGCCGCGTGGCCAGTCCGGCCTTCTCGCACGCCGTGCGGAAGTAATCGGCACAGCGCGACTGCTGATCGAAAGGTCCCAGAAACGCCGCCGAACGACAGCCCTGCTTAGCCAAAGCGATCGCCGCCGTCTCAAAGAAATGAGGGAGATCGAAGCTGATGAGGCGCGCGGGGCCCTCGGCCAGGGTGGATACGGGCAGCGGGAGCTTGCTCAGCCACTTGCGGTGACTTTCGTCGCTATCGGTGGAGATCAGCGCCTGGATAATCCGCTCGCGCGCTGCGTATTCAACGGCCGGCAACGGCGTGCCCTGCCGAGCGGCCGGGCGGGGATCGGTCCACACCTGAACCGAGATTTTCATCGCGCTGGCCGCCTTCTGCACCTCGGCCTCGAGCACACGATGTGCGATGGTGCCGCCTCGCGCGAAAATATTGCGAGAATGATACACACCGAGCCGCAAAAGGCCCTTTTCCCACTGCGCGACATGCGTCCCGATGCGTGGCGTCCGCGTGATGAGGCCCTCGCAGACCAGCTCGGTCAGTGCCCGATGCAGGGTGGGCACGTCGGTGCCGATCTGCGCTGCCATTTCCGCAGTGGATGGGAGCTTCGTCCCCGGCACCAATTGTTTGCTAAGTATCTTTTTACGAACCTGATCCGCTACCTGACGCCAGACTACTTTCGACCGTTTAATCTTAATACCCAGATCCATTCGGGCTTAACTTAGGACCTAAATATAATATTGGCTAATCGAATTTTTGTGTAACTCGTTTGCGAGCTTCGACAATGCGTGCAATGACGATGCACAGCTCGAAAAGCAGGTACATGGGCACGCTCAGGACGGAGAGCGAAAAGAGATCGGTGGAGGGGATAATACAGCAGGCCGCGACAAAGATGATAAGCGCGGCGTGGCGCCGCTTGGAGGCCAATTGCGACGCGCTGACGATCCCCAGCAAGTTCAGCACGAGCACGACCAGCGGCATCTCAAAGGCGACTCCGAACCCGACCAGCATCTGCACTTCAAAATCGATGAGCGCCTTGGCCGTCCACATCGCGCTGAAACCCAGGTAATCATTGTAGCCGAGGAAGAATTTAAGCGTGGAGGAGAGCACGAGGAAGTAGCAAAAGCTCACCCCGACGGCGAAGAGCAGCGCGCCGCCGGCGAAGATCGGGCCGAGCATTTTCCGCTCGGCCGCGGTCAGCGCGGGCAGGAGAAACTGTCCCAAGAAATAGAGAATGGCCGGCAGGGACAGGATGAGCCCGCCGAAGATCGCGATCTCCATGTGGATGGAAAACGGGTCGACGACATTGAGCGAGCGCAGGAATTCCTTCGGATCATGTCCGGCTTTTTCCACTGGCACGTAGAGCACGTTGAGGATGGGCCGCACGCCGAAGGCGCAGATCGCCACGCCTACCGCGAGCGCGGCGAGCGAGCGAATGATGGTCCAGCGCAGATCCTCGAGGTGGGAGAGAAACGGCTTGGTTTCCGGGGTGATCGGTTCGTCCGATTCGTCAAGGAGCGCAGGCACAGAGGAAGGAAGTTAGAAGGTAGAGGGAAGAAGCTGGAAGTACAAATGGATGTGATGCGCAGTGGGGTAATGGCCTGATAACGGCGTTCAACGCTTCCTTTGACGATCTGATCGGAAGCGTTCCGTGGGAACGTGATCCTCGGGGTAACGGCGATGTCCACCACTGCCGGCTACTGCCGGGATGGGCGGCAATGGCAACCCACCCGATGCTTGCGCCCGGCAACTCCCCTGTTGGCGAGTCAGAAGGCGCGCCTAAATTGGAGCATGAAGCAGATCAAGGATTCGCTCACAGGACGCGTTGCGCTGGTCACCGGCGCGGGCTCGGGTATTGGGAAGAACGCGGCGAAGATGCTTGGGTACGCCGGCGCGCGGGTGGCTGTGCTCAGCCACACCAAGGAGGAAGTCGACGCCACCGTGCGCGAGCTGACCTCCAACGGCCACGAGGCGCTCGGCCTCCTCGCAGATGTGACGGATGAGGACGCGATGCTGAAGGCCTTCGCCGCGATCAAGCGCACGTGGAACCGGTTGGACTTCCTCGTGGCCAACGCCGGCATCAACGGCGTTTCCGCGCCGATCGAGGAACTCAAGGTGGAGGATTTTGTCCACACGGTGCGTACGAACCTGCTCGGGACGTTCATCACGATCAAGCACGCCGTCCCATTGCTCAAGGCGCAGGGTGGCGCCATCGTCATCACCTCGTCGGTCAACGGCAACCGCATCTTCGCCAACGCCGGCACCGTGGCCTACTCGTGCTCGAAAGGTGCACAGGTGGTGATGGCCAAAATGCTGGCGGTGGAACTCGCGTCGAAGAAGATTCGCGTCAACGCGGTTTGTCCCGGCAGCATCTCAACGAGGATCTCCGACAACTCGGAGGAGCGCGACGTAAAGAAAGCCGAGCTTCCGGTCGAGTATCCCAAGGGCGACATTCCCCTCACCGGCGAGACGCCCGGCTCTGCCGGCGAAGTGGCCGAGCTAATCTGGTTCTTGCTTTCCGACTACGCCGACCACATCAGCGGCACGGAAGTCTACATCGACGGCGCGCAGTCACTGGTCCAGTGAGCTGACGCGCCGCTCCGTGGAGCTGTGCAAACTAGGGCGTTGCCTCCGGCGGCTTCGGCTCCGCAGGCGGCGGTCCCCAGGCGGGTGCATTGGAATCGACAACCCACTCGCACGTATCGGTGACCGTTCCCTGGCTGGAGGTCGCGGTGGCCAGGATCACGTTTTTCCCGGGCTGCAGCGTAACGCTCGGCCAGCGGAAGACCTTCACCGCGTTCGGCGAGACCTCGGTCTGCGGCGTCCCGTTGACGGACAGTTCCACCTTGTCGCAATTGGAGAACACCTCGACCTGCGTCGTCGCTTGCCGCCGCGGCGTCATGGTGCTGGAGGCGATGTGCACCATCGGTTTGTCTGCCCAGTTGGCCTGATAAAAGAAGTAGGCGTCCTTTTTCGTCTTCCGGTCCTGCGTTACGAGTCCCTTGTCGTTCAGGTCGGGCAGGTTCCCCTCGTGGCGCGCCGCGACCTGGAAATCGAACATGCACCAGATGAATGTTCCCCAGAGCAGCGGGTTGTTGTTCATGGCGGCCCAGTCCGTCTCGTGCACAAAGGTCTGCCATTCCTCAGGATGGTATTGGGGCTGGCCTCGCCCCCCCTGAGCCGGCGGCCCTTCCTCATGCTGCGACGCGTTGGCGCCCGCGCCGTATTCACTGAGACCGATCCGCTTGCCGATCTCCGCATGGGAGTCCTGGATCATCGAATCGAGCCTCTCGAGCTTCGCGTACCAGCCGGGATAAATGTTGAAGCACGGGTGATCCGCAATCGTATTGTAGCTTTTCTTGTGCGCAAAGATGGCGCAGACGATCAGCCGGGAGGAATCGAGCTCCTGGACCACGGATTTGAGATGATTGAGCAGGTCGTCCGGCGGCGGTCCGCTGTGCAGGCCGATCTCGTTAAAGAGACCCCAAAACGCCACGCTGGGATGGTTGTAGCGTTGCAGGATCATCTCGCGCAATTGTTGCTCGGCGTTGGCGGTGAATTCCGGCTTGGTGCTAATCATGTTGACTAGGGACACCTCGTTCCAGAGCAGGATGCCGTTGTGGTCGCAGAGATCGTGCACATAATCGCTCTGCGGGTAATGGGCCAGGCGAATGGCCGTGACGCCCATGTCGAGCATGAGCTGGAAATCCTGGTCGATATTCGCGGTCGTGGCGGCCCAGCCCTGGTCGCCCCAGTCCTGGTGACGGTCGACGCCGTGTATGGGATAAGGCTGGCCATTCAGCAGGAACCCCTGATCCTCGGTGATGTCCACCGTGCGCAAGCCGAGCGGCTGCTGGAGCGAATCACCCGCCGTAGCGCCCTGCACCAGCGATACGGTCGCGGTGTAAAGATAGGGATCCTTGCGGCCGTTCCAGCGATGCGGCGCCGGCACACTGAGCGTGGACAAAAAAGGCTGTGTCTCGCCCGCGTTGATCGAAGCCGGCTGCGTCTGCGTGGCGACGATCTTGCCGCTCGCGTCGGCGATGTCCGTTTTCACCTGGATGCTGGCTGCGCCCGCCTCGCCGTTGGAGACGAGTGTTTTCACCTCGACCTGCGCGGCGGAATCGGTGAGTGATTTCGTCGTCAGATAGACGCCGGGCGACGCCATCTCCAGCGGCGAGATGCAGACCGGATCGGTCACGAGCAGATGAACCGGCCGGTAAATGCCGCCGTCGATATTAAAGTCGCCGGAGAGCGGCGGAATATCCTTCTGATCCGAATTGTCGACCTGCACCCGTAGTTCGTTGGTGCCCCCAAAGTTAATAGAGGGCGTCAACTCGTAGCAAAAGGCCGTGAACGCCCCGCGATGTTCGCCCAATTGCTGGCCGTTCAGATAGACCTTGGCCACCAAGGACGCCGCCTCAAACCGGATAAAGACACGCCTGCCCTTCCAATCCGCCGGGATATCGAGCGAACGAACGTACCAGCACGCGCCGCGATAGTAGCCGTTTCTGAAGTTCGGATCCTTTCGATTGGTGTCCCCGCCCGCATCCTCGCTTTTCGTGTTCCAGGTGTGGGGGATGGTGACGCTCTTCCACGCGTCCGTCGAAGCGGTTAGGCCCGCGTCGCTCTTGATGAACTTCCAGCCCTCTGCGAGGACCTGGTCCTGGCGGGGGGCGGCGGAAATGGTCGTGACCAGCACACCCAGGGCAAGAATGGTCAGGATAGGGCGAAGCTTGTGAAATCTGAATGAAGCCAGCATAGAATCCCCAGCGTTATAGACTTTATGTCGACGCGGTACAGAGTTTTGCCAAGGGAGTGTCCTACCGACTAGGAAGCCTGAATTCCGCGCTTGCCCTCCGGCGGCTGTTCCGGCATACTTTTTTTTCCCCGAAATCCGGCCTTGGCCGGGCGTCAGGTACCAACGCCGGCTCTGTCGGCACAACCACAACAACCCTATTCCGTAGAAACGGAAGCCGGCCCCGCCGGTCATAAACTGAAAAGCAGCACGACATGAACCGAGTCGATATCAAGGAACTCCTGGACGCCGGCGTCCACTTTGGCCACCGCACGCAACGCTGGAACCCCAAGATGAAGCCTTTCATCTTTGAGGCGCGCAACGGCATCTACGTCATCAACCTGGAGCACTCGGTCAAGCAGCTCGAGAAGGCGCAGGACTTCCTGGAAGGCATCGCCGCCAGCGGCAAGAAGGTTCTCTTCGTCGGCTGCAAGAAGCAGGCGCAGGAGACGATCAAGGAACTCGCGCGCAAGAGCAATTCGTACTACGTCACCGAGCGCTGGCTAGGCGGCACCCTCACCAATCTCGCCACCATCCGCAAGAGCGTCGCGCGCATGAAGGCGATCGACGAGCTCGAGTCCAGCGGCAAGGTCAACCAGATGCCGAAGCAGGAAGTCTCCGTCATGCGCCGCGAGAACGTGAAACTGCACCGCAATCTCGATGGCGTGCGCGAGATGGAAAAGTATCCCGCCGCCATCGTCATCGTCGACGTCCCGCGTGAGTCGATCGCCGTGGCGGAGGCCCGCCGTCTGGGCATCCCCGTTGTGGCCATCACCGACACCAATTCCGATCCCGATCTCGTCGATTACCCCGTCGCGGGCAACGATGACGCGATCCGCTCCATTAATGTGATCCTCGAGGCGCTGAACGACGCCGTGATCGAGGGCGCGATGAAGGCCGGCACGCTGGGCAAGGACTCGGTCAAGCCGGTCGAGGAAGAATCGCTCACCGGCGTTTCCGCCTAGTTTTTTTTGCGGCGGCCATGTTGGCCGCCCCGTCTCGATTTTTTAACCAACAAATATTCCCATGAGCACCCCCGTCCCCGCTGCCACGGAAAGCAGCATTGATCCGAAACTCGTCATGCAACTCCGCGTCAAGACCAACGCGGGCATGATGGACTGCAAGAAGGCGCTTATCGAAGCCAAGGGCGACATCGCCGCGGCCGAGATCATCCTGCGCAAGAAGGGTTCCGCCCAGCAGCAAAAGAAGGCCGGCCGCGAGGCGAAGGAAGGCGTCGTGGGCTCATACATCCACGTCGGCGACAAGGTCGGCGTACTCGTGGAAATCAATTGCGAGACCGACTTCGTCGCGCGCAACGAAAGCTTCCGCGCTTTCGTGAAGGACGTGACCCTGCAGGTGGCCGCCGCCGCGCCGCTCTATGTCAAGCGCGACGAGGTGCCGCAGAGCCTCATCGACGTGGAACGCGATGTCGCCAGCGCCACGCTCAAGAAGGGCGACAAGATGCCGCCGGCCGACAAGCTCGAGCAGATCCTCAAGGGCAAGCTCGACAAGTACTACAGCACCGTCTGCCTGCTCGAGCAGGCATTCGTGAAGGACAATACGAAGACGATCAACGACCTGCTCGCGGCTAAGATCGCTGAGCTGGGCGAGAACATCGTCATCCGACGCTTCACCCGCTTCCAGGTGGGCGAGGCGCTGGCGGGGCAACCCGCGGAGGCCACGACGGCGGCGGCTTAGGCTCCGTTGTAGCAGCGGTCCATGACCGCCGGCTCTCGGGCGTTCATCTCACGCACAATTTCGACGGTCCTAGACCGGCGCTACAGAAGACGCCACGGCTCAGGCGACCACGCGACCATCCCGCATCGTGATCATCCGGTGCGCGCTCGCCGCCACCTCGCGGCTGTGCGTCACCATGACGATGGTCGTGCCGTGGGTCTCGCCGATCTGGCGGAAGAGTTTCACCACGCCCGCGCTGGCCTCGGAATCGAGATTGCCCGTGGGCTCGTCGGCCAGCAGCACCGGCGGACGCAGTAACAGCGCCCGCGCCAGCGCCGCCCGCTGCATCTCGCCGCCACTGAGTTGATGCAGCCGATGCCGCGCCCGGTGTGCTAGCCCGACGGATTCCAGCAGCTTGGCGCTGCGCTCATCGATATCCACGCCGCTCACCATTTGGAGCAAGCCTGGCAATCGGACGTTCTCCTCCACGGTCAGCGTCGGCAGCAGATTGAAGAACTGGAAGATGAACCCGATCTTGCGCCGCCGCAGATCGGTCAGCCCGTTCTCATCCAGCGTGTGGATCGCCACGTCATCCAGGAATATTCCGCCGCTGCTCAGCCGGTCGAGGCCGCCGAGGACGTGCAGCAGCGTGCTCTTGCCACAGCCGCTCGGGCCCATGATGGAAACGAATTCGCCCGCCTTGATCTCCAGGTTCACGCCGTTAAGCGCGTGTACCGCCGCGCCATCCGCACCGGCGCGGCCGTAAAGCTTCGTCGCGTCCTCGACACGAATCATGACCGAGCCATCTTCTTCGCCAGAGCCGTGGTGGAGTGATCCGGCACGAAGCTCACGATTTCGATCTTCGTGCCACAGGCGCGCAACACGGCGGCTTCCTCAGGATTAAGCGACTCGGGCGTGTAATCGCCGCCCTTCACGTAGATATCCGGCTCGATCGCGCGCAAGAATTCCGTCGCGCGCACGGCCGGGAATATGGTCACCGCATCCACCGCGCGCCAGGCCGCCAGCAATTCCGCCCGTTCCTGCTCGGGCACATAGGGACGGTTCGGCCCCTTTAAATCCCGCACCGAGGCGTCGCCGTTCAGCCCCACCCACAGGAAATCGCCCCGTTCCCGCGCCTGCGTGAGATAACGCAGATGGCCCACGTGCAGCAGATCGAAGCAGCCGTTCGTTGCCACCACGCGCCGCCCTTCCGCGCGCAGCTGTTTGCGAAACTCCGGCGCATCCGCCAACGTCACGACTCGACCCGTCATGCGCTGAAGGTGCGAGCAAATCAGCGTCCCGACAAGTCTGGGATGTACAGCCTCATCCGGCGTGATCATAGTTGCAGCCTTCTTTTCCCGGAATGAGCGAGTACAAACGAAACAAGCTTCGCACCGCCCGCGACATTGTCGCCAAGATCGAAAACTGGCCGGACGCATTCGGCCTGCGGATTTTCCAGAAGCGTCCGGGCCTGCATTTGCTGCGCTTCCGCGACGGCATGAACATTGTGGTGCGCGGCGGCAATCGCGAGTGGGATGTGGTGCACGAGCTGTTTTTCGCGAAGAGTTATCACCAGTGCCTCGAGTGGTTGAAGACGCGATCCAATCCCAAGGTCATCGACCTGGGCGGAAACATTGGGCTTTTCAGCCTGCTGACGGCGCGCGCCCACGCCACGGCCACCATCGACTCCTTCGAACCGGGACCACCGAACGCGCGCTTGTTCGAGGTCAACATGCTGCTCAACGACCAGCAGGGCGCCCGCGTCCGGCTCCAACGCGCCGCTGTGGGAGGCGTGACTGAGCGCGCGACTTGGTGCTTTGACGAGGCGAACCCGGGCGGCTCCTCTCTCTTCGGCACCGGCACGCACACCTTCGAAGTCGATATCCTCGGCTTTGCCGACCTGATCGCCCGCTACCCGGATGGAGTCGATCTCGTGAAGATCGACATCGAGGGTGCCGAGTACGGGATCCTCGAGCAGACGCCGCGCGCAACGTGGGATCGCATCAAGGCGATCGCGCTGGAGCTCCACGACGATCCGGCGGGAAAAGTAAGCCGCGAGGTGTTTCTCGAGCGCATGAAATCCTTTGGGTTTGCCATCGAACAGGAACTTGTCTGCTCATATTTCCTCCATCGCGCGTAAGGTGCGGACAACCGACGTCCTCGTCATCGGCGGCGGGCCGGCTGGCCTACGCGCGGCAGAGATTGTTTCCGCGGCAGGACTGACAACGATTCTGGCGGATCGCATGCCGTCGGTCGGACGCAAGTTTTTGGTCGCCGGCCGCGGCGGGTTGAACCTGACCCATTCCGAGCCGCTGGAAAAGTTCGTTGCACGCTACCGTGATCCGGCCCACTGGCGCAGCCTGTTGGATGATTTCCCGCCGGACGCTCTGCGCGCGTGGGCGACGGGGCTCGGCATCGAGACGTTTGTGGGCACGAGCGGTCGTGTCTTCCCATCGACCAAACAGGCCGCGCCGCTTTTGCGAAGATGGATCGCGCGCTTGAAAACGCAGGGCGTTGAATTCCGCCTGCGGCACGACTGGTGCGGGCTTGGCACCCTTGAAGGCCCGTGCGCTGCATTCGAGACGCCGCTTGGCCCGAGCACAATCTCGTCCCGCGCCATCGTGCTCGCCTGTGGTGGAGCGTCGTGGCCGCAGACGGGATCGAACGGCCGCTGGATCTCCCTCCTTTCCGCGGCCGGCACGGAGATCGCGCCGCTGACACCAGCCAATTGCGGCTATGAGGTGGATTGGCCGTCGGCGTTCCTGGCGGAGGCGGAGGGTCAGCCGCTCAAGAACATCCGCGTGCAGGCCAACGGCGAGTGGGTTGCCGGCGAACTGCTCATCACCCGCTATGGACTTGAAGGCGGAGCGATTTATCAATTAGGACACGCCTTGCGGAGTTCCCCCAGCCCCGCCATCACCATCGATCTCAAGCCAGATTTCACCGCCGAGCAGCTCGCGACCAAGCTCCCATCCGCAGCGCCCGACTTGCTTGCCAACGCCGCGCGCGCCTGGAAGTTAAGCCCCGCCGCCACCGCGCTCCTGCGTCTAACGCCGGTCCCCTCCCCCAACGCCCTTGCCGTCATGGCGAAAGGTTTTCACCTGAGACTGCGCGGCCCACGACCAATCGACGAGGCCATCTCCAGCGCCGGCGGTGTCGCTTGGTCCGAACTCACGGAAGACCTCATGATCCGCCGCCTCCTCGGCGTTTTCTGCGCGGGCGAGATGATCGAATGGGAGGCGCCCACGGGCGGCTATCTGCTGCAGGGTTGTTTCGCCACGGGTGCCCGGGCGGCGCGTGGCGTTCTTTCCTTCCTTGGAAAAACGGCTGCCCCACCGGCAAAAGTCGATTAATCTCCCGCCATGCTCGTTTCGCTGCGCATCCGCAATCTGGCGCTGATTGACGATCTCACCTGGGAACTCGGCCCCGGCTTCAACACGCTGACTGGCGAGACGGGCGCGGGCAAATCGATCCTGATCGACGCGCTCAACCTGCTCCTCGGCGAGCGGGCGGACAAGACGCTGATTCGTTCCGGCGCGGACAATTGCACGGTCGAGGCGGAGCTGGAGTTGCCGGACAGTCCGGCAGCCAAGGAGATCAACGCCTATCTGCAAGACTCCGGCGCGGAGCCGTGCGACGGCCAGGCGCTTCTGCTCAAGCGTACCGTCTCCACGGCGGGCGCGAATCGCCAATTCATCAACGGCTCGCCTGTGCCACTGCAGGCGCTCAAGTCGCTCGGCGATCGGCTTGTCGATGTACACGGGCCGCATGATCATCAATCGCTGCTGGCGAATGAAAAGCAGGCCGAGTTGCTCGACGCCTTCGGCAAGTTGGGGGCCGCACGCGCCACATGCGCCGAGGCGCATTGCGCTTTGCGCGACGTCATCGCGGAACGGGCCTCGCTGGAGATGAGCGAGGCGGAGCGCGAGCAACGGCTTTCGCTCCTCCAGCACCAGGTCGGCGAGATCCAGTCGGCGAAACTCCAGCCTGGCGAGGATGCGCAGCTGGACAGCGAGTACCGCGCCGCGTCGCACGCGCAGAACATCGTCGAGCAGGCGCACATCATCGAGGGGCTCCTGAGCGAATCGGAAAGCTCGGTCATGACCCAGCTGGCGCAGGTGGAACGGGCGCTCATGGCGTGGCAGCGCATGGACCCCTCGATTTCCGATGTGGAGGAAATGAATCGCACGGCCATCACCCAGCTCACCGATCTGCTGGAGGCCATCCAGTCGCGTGCGGAGCGGGTCGATCTCAATCCCGCGCAACTGCGGCAGCTGGAAGAGCGGCTCAACCTCGTCCAGAGCCTGAAGCGCAAGTACGGCGGTTCGGTCGAGAGCGTCATCGCGTTCGGCGACAGGGCCGCAGCGCAACTCGCCGCCCTGGAAGATCGCGGCAAATCCATGAATGAGCTGGCCGCCCGGGAGAAGGAGGCGCGCACCGCCCTGGATGCAGCGGCCGCGAAGCTCACCGCCGCGCGCAAGAAGATTAGCAAGCCGCTGGCGGAAAAGATCGCTCAGGAATTGCGCGGGCTGGGCTTCAAAAAGGCGAGCTTTGCCATCGAGATCACGCCGGCCGCGCAGGCTGGGCCGACCGGCGCGGATCATGTCGAGTTCATCTTCGCACCGAATCCGGGTGAAGCCGCGCGTCCGCTGCGCGCCATTGCCTCCAGCGGCGAGATGGCGCGTGTGATGCTGGCGGTCAAGACCACGCTCGCGGAAGTGGACGAGGTCCCCATCCTGATTTTCGACGAGGTGGACGCCAATGTCGGCGGCGAAACGGCCGCGCAGGTCGGGCGCAAGCTACGCAGCCTCGGCCGCTCGCATCAGGTGCTCTGCATCACCCATTTGCCGCAGGTGGCCGCACAGGGCGCCAGTCACTTTGCCGTCGAAAAGAAGACCAAGCAGGGCCGGACGCTGACGGAGCTCACACGGCTCGAAGGCCCCGCCCGGGAGCAGGAGCTGGCGCGCATGCTCGGCGGCCAGACCGCGGCCTCGCTGGCCCTTGCTCGCAGCCTGCTGGCCGAGGCGCAGGCTTGACTGGAACGCGCTCTCGGATTTCACTCACGTCGTCGCCATGAACATGTTCCGCAACCTGTTCTGTCTCTTTCTGATCTTCACCGGATTCTCGCTCATGTTCTTTAATCCTAGTGATTGGGCGCCGCTGCAGCGACTCGGGCCCGATTTCCTTGACGTGCTCAAGGGCGCGGAAACCTTCCGCCCGTTTGTCATCGGCGCCTGCTTCGTCATCGCCATCGCGCTTTTCATGACGCGGAAGCAGTATTGAGGGTGCGCCTGTTCAGGTAGCCGGCGCCCTTCCAGCGTCGATCCGAATGGAGTACGCGTCCATGACTGACCGGCCCTCGGAGAGCGCCGACTACCTGGATTTACGGCTCCACATCCACCGGCGTACCGACGCGCACCATCCGCAGCACCTTGTTTGCGTTCCAGTTGGCGAGGCGGAAGCAGCCGTGCGATTGCGTGCGCGAGATATTCTCCGGCTCGGGCGTCCCGTGGATGCCGTAGCCGGGCAGGCTCAGGCCGATCCAGGCTGTGCCCACCGGATTGCGCGGCCCGGGCGGCAGCGTCATTTTGTGTGTGATGTGCTCCTCGATCGCCGCGTCCTTGAAGAGCGCCGGGTCAAAGGTGTAATCGGGATCGGGCACGACGGACTTTACCACCAGCCGGCCGTTCGGGCGCTTGTTCTTGTCCTTCGCGATGGAGCAGGGAAAGAACGCGATGATGCGGCCCGACGAATCGAGCGCCTCGATGGAGGTCTCGCCCAAGTTCACGCGCAGCGCGGCCGCCATCGGGTAAGGCGCGGCGGGAAAGACTTTTGGACCGATGATCTCAGACCCGGCAACCGGCTGCTTTACGTCGCGATTGAGGTCCTTGAGATACGCGCGGGTGCAGTGAAACTTCTCTGCCAGTTCCTCCCAAATTTCGTTGTAGCCGAGGCGCTTCGCACGGGCCTTGTCACGCCAGCTTTGCGGCTTCGGCATGATCGCGTCGACGTCGGCCTGCGTGACCGTGTAGCTGAGAAACGGCTCGCCCGGCTCCCCGATCGCGTTGCGCGTGGCGGCATCCAGCACGCCGGTTTGCGGCAGGTTCTGGCTCTGCTGGAAGGCCCGCAGCATGCGTTGCGTACGCATGCCCTGGTCGCCATCGATGAAGCCGCAGGAGAAATGCCGCCGTTCCAGCGCGACCTGATAGGCCGCGATCCGCTCCGTGGTGAGCACATTGGGATCAACCGGGAGCGCCCTCGCCGGGCTGCCGGTCGTGTGCGCCATCGGCACCGTTCCCTGCCCCGGAGTTTCGCGCGCCCGCGCCGCCGCGGCCGCTTGCGCCTCGGTCATCGGACTTGGCGGAGCAGGATGCTTCGAGCTTTGCGCCGCCAGCTCGGCCTTCGCCTTGGCCAGCGCGGCGGCTTGCCGCTTCTTGTCCGCGGCCAGTTTCTTCTCGAGATCCTGCATCATTGCGTCGCTTTGATCGGTGGGCGCCGTGACGGTCGTCGTACTCGCGGCGACTGGTCCAAACCGCAGCGCCGTGACCTCACCATGGATCGCGGGCCACTCCCGGACCAGGATCACGCCGACGATGATCAAAGCCACGACCACCGCGGCGATCCAGTAAGCGAGCGCGTTTCCTTCCTGCTGGCGCGCGCGGTTGCGACGCGGCTTGCCGGTGGCGGCAGGCTTCCGCTTGCGCGGTTTGAGGTCGAAGCGCGACGCCATGCTACTCCTTGCTTTCGCCCGCCTCGTGATACTCGGCCTCGGTGTTGACCCGCCAGCAATCGAAGTCGGCACCCTGGATATTCTTCGCCGCCAGCATCGCCGTCATCATCGAGTGATCCTGATTGTTATAGTGGTGCATGCCGTTGCGACCGACCGGCTGCAGGTTGTGGAACTGACACACCCAGGCGCGGATCGTCTCGACGTGCCGCTGGTAATCCTGGTCGTAGATCGGGTAGGCCTTCGGCATGCGCACGACGAAGGCGTCCTGCACCAGCGCCCGCTTGACCAGCCCGATCTGTTCCGCCTCGCGGATCGCCAGCTCGGCCAAATCGTGATCAGTCGCGGTCCAGAGCCCGTCGCCCTCGAAGCAAAAATACTCCAGGCCCAGCGAGGTGAATTTTGGGTCGGGCACCATGGCGGCGCTCCAGTTCTTGTAGTTCTGCACGCGGCCGACTTTCACCGTTGGATCGTGGATGTAGATCCAGGTGTCGGGAAAAACATTCGCGCGATTAACCACCAGGCAGACGGTGATGAAATCGCGATAGCGCAGCGCGTTCGCCGCCGCCTTCACTTCCGGCGGCGGCGGCGGGTCGAGCGACAGCATCAATTCCTTCAGCGGAATCGACGAGATGAACTGCGAGCCTTCCTGCTGGAAAAACTCACCGAGCTGGTTGGTGCCTGTGATGTGCGTGACGCCGGTCTCGTCCCAATGCACCGTCTGCACCCGGCGGTCCAGTTCCACCCGGCCGCCCTTTGCCATGATCTTCTTGGTGGCCGTTTCCCACATCTGGCCGGGGCCGAGGCGCGGGTAGAAGAAATTTCGGATCAGCGTCTTCGCGGTGGGCGACGCCTTCTTGCCGCGGAAGGCACTCAGCACGGCGCCGCGCAGCGAGAGCCCCTTGATCCGTTGCGCCGCCCAGTCCGCGCTGATCTCGTCGCAGGAAATGCCCCAGACCTTCTCGGTGTAGGACTTGAAGAACATCTCGAAGAGGCGCCGCCCAAAACGGTTCGTCACCCACTGGGCGAAGGTTGTTTCCGGCCGAATCGGCGCGAGCTTCGCGCGAGCATAGCTGCCCAGGATGCGCAACGTCTCGAACGGCCCCAGCTTGAGGAAGCTGTCCACCGCCTCCAGCGGATAGGCGAAAAATTTCTTCCCGTAATAAATGCGTGAGAGCCGCGGGCAATCGATGAAGTCGTCCGGCATGATCTCGCGCCACACCTCGTTCACCTCGGTCGATTTACTGAAGAAGCGATGCCCGCCGATGTCGAAGCGGAAGCCGTTCGCATGCACCGTGCGCGAGATGCCGCCGACGTAGCTTGGGTCCGCCTCCCAGACCACGACATCGCGGCCCTCCTTCACCAGCTCCCAGGCCGCGGTCAGCCCGGCCGGCCCCGCGCCCATGATCACGATCGGCTTGGAGGACATCTATCCGGCACAGTGTCCCGACTTCACTTCCATGCGTCAAACAGGATCAACTGAACAGGTTTTCGATCAGGAAGCACTCCGGCACCTGGCCTTCCGTGAGCAGCACTTCGACGGCGTCGAAGCGATGGTAGATTTTGTCGCGTTCCAGCTGCGCGAGGTAGCGTTCCGCTGCGTACCGCAACGCCTCCTGCTTGCGCCTATCGATCGTCTCCGCCGGGCGACCGAAATCGATCCGGTCGCGTGTCCTTACCTCCACGAAAACGAGCATCTCCCTGTGCCGGCAGATCAGGTCAATCTCGCCGCGTTCCGTCCGGTAGTTCCGATAGAGCACTCGATAGCCCCGCGTGCGCAGGAACGCCGCGGCGACGCGCTCACCATGTGCTCCCCTCGCCGCTGTCGTCGAAAAGGCCGGCGCCGGCGCTTTCGCGGATCGGTCGAAAGCCGCGGCGATGAATCGTAGAAGGTCCGTGAAGGGCAAGGGCACG
>CAJCIA010000220.1 GCA_903970275.1 Betaproteobacteria bacterium | reverse complement strand
CCGCCAAGGCGCCCGCGCCTGCTCCTGAAATGCGGACAGTTCCGCCGCTTGCCAAGCCTGCGCCGACGCTGCCTGCCAAGGCCCCCGCAGCTGCTCCCGACGTCCGCCCGGCTCCGGTAGCAGCCAAGCCGGCTCCCGCCGCGTCAGCGAAACCCTCTCCCATTTCCACCGCCCCCGCGACTCCCCCGCCAGCCCGGCAACCAGCCGTACCTGTCGGCCTGGCTTCCGGCGCGCCCAAGTCCGCCGGGAAGCGCAAGGGCCGCGCGCCTAAGATCGATCTTGCCTCCCACGTGTCGACGCCCGCTCCCGCCCAGCGCACTGTCGCGGCGCCGGAACATCCGCTTACCGCATCGATGACCGACCGGCCGCGCCGCATCTGCTTCATCTCCTCGGAGTGCACGCCGCTCGCGCAGACCGGCGGCCTGGGCGATGTCGTCGCCGGCCTGAGCAAGGCGCTGAAAAAGCGCGGGCACGAGGTGCGCATCATCATGCCGCTTTACGGCTCCATCGACCGCGCGAAGTACGGCATCACGTTTCTCCGTTCCGCCTGCGTCCACTTTGGTGGCGGTGAGGAGATCTGGGTCGGCGTTTACCAGGCGCTGCTCGACAACGAAGTGCCCATCTGGTTCATCGACTACGAGCGCTACTTCGGCCGGCCCTGGCTTTATGACGGCAACGACGAGGACGCGTTCCGTTTCGCCGTGCTCAGCAAGGCCGGCATGCAGGTCTGCAAGGACACCGGCTTCGTCCCACACGTCATGCACCTGCACGACTGGATGTCCGCGCCCGTGGCCGTGCTGCTCAAGACGTGGGACCGCGTGCTTTCGCCGCTCTCGCACACCGCCAGCGTGCTCACCATTCACAACATCGGTTACCAGGGCAAATTCAACCGCTCGGTGCTCGATTTCTACGGCCTCAGCCCCGCCGAGTACCTGACGCCGGACCGCTTTGAGGATTTCGGCGCCGTCAACCTGCTCAAGGCCGGCATCCAGTACGCCGACTACATCACCACCGTCTCGCCGACCTACGCGCGCGAGATCCGCGAGCCGATCGGCGGCATGGGCCTGGGCATGTACCTGACCGACCGGCTTGACCGCGTCAGCGGCATCCTCAACGGCGTCGACACCGAGCTCTGGAATCCGGCCACCGACAAGTTCCTGCCCGCCCACTACAGTGCGGAGGACATGAGCGGCAAGGCCAAGTGCAAGCGCGCGCTGCAGGAGCGGCTCGGGCTCGAGGTCAACCCGCGGGTTCCCATCTTCGGCATGATCTCGCGCTTCGCCCCGCAAAAGGGCTTCGATCTCATCCGCGGCGCGCTGCCGCAGGCCATGCGCGACATGGTCATGCAGGTGGTCGCGCTCGGCTCCGGCGACCCGGTCACGGAAGACTTCTTCCGCTGGCTGCAGAACGCCTATCCCGGCCGTGCGCACGCCTATATCGGCTTCTCGCCCGAGCTCGCACACATGATCGAGGCGGGCGCCGACTTCTTCATCATGCCCTCGTACTACGAGCCATGCGGGCTTAACCAGATGTACTCGTCGCTCTACGGCACGCTGCCCCTTGTCCGCGCCACCGGCGGACTCGACGACACGGTGGAGAACTACAACGAATCGACCGGCGACGGCACCGGCTTCAAGTTCTGGGACCCGACCGACAAGGCCCTTTTCTACACCATCGGCTGGGCCGTCGCGACCTGGTTCGATCGCCCGCATCACTACACCAACATGCAGCGCAAAGGCATGGGCCGCGACTTCAGCTGGACGCATTCCGCCCGCCAATACGAGGACGTCTACGAGCGCGCCATCGCCGTGCACGCGTAGGCAGCTGTCGATTTGGCTTCCGTGGTAGCCGTCGACCTCCGGGCGACGGGCGCTGAGCGGAGACGGTTTCCGTTAAGAGTCCGTTGCCCAGAGGTCAACGGCTGTCTGGTAAGGAAGAGCATTGATCGGCCTCTTTATTACAACTCGGCCCCTGCTCTTCCTCGCATTGACCGTCCGGGCGCTTCCGGTATCCTGAAACTCCATGTCCCGCCTGCGCTTTCTTGTGCCCGCCCTGCTTGCGCTGGGTCTGGCGCAGTCGCTCCTGCATGCGTCGCTCGTCTGGCGGCCGGGCGAGGGCTGGTCGGACGAAAGCGGTGGCGACGTCTCGGCCTCCAGCTCGCGCGACCAGCTTGAGGTCGCCCACAAGCTCGAGGCCGAAGGCCAGCGCGACGACGCCATGAAGGCCTACAAGGCGCTCCTGCGCCGCTGGCCGCTCTCCTTCTTCGCGCCCGAGGCGCAGTTCCGCATCGGCAAGATCATGGAGGACGAGGCCGATTACCAGAACGCCTTCAAGTCGTTCCAGTTCATGGTCAAGAAGTACCCGTCGAGCGACTACTTCGAGCAGGCCATCGGCGAGCAGTACCGCATCGCCAATCTTTACCTCGCGGGCGAGCCGCAGCGCGTCTGGAAAATCCCTGTCGGTCCGTCGATGGACAAGACTGTCGACATGTACAAGGAGATCATCACCAACGCGCCGTTCGGCACCTACGCAGCGCAGGCCGAGTTCAAGATCGGCCTCGCGCGCGAGCAACAGCGCAAGTTCACCGATGCCGTCGACGCGTACCAGAAGGTGCTCGACGATTATCCCACCAGCGCCGTCGCCTCCAACGCCCAGTACCAGATTGGTTACGCCTGGATGCGCGCCGCCAGCAGCGCCAGCTACGACCAGAGCGCCGCGCGCAAGGCGATCGAGGCGTTCCAGGATTTCATGGTCCGCTATCCCAACAGCGACAAGACCGCCCAGGCTCAGGACAATATCCAGAAGCTCGGCCGCGAGCAAACCCAGGGCGCCTTCAACATCGCGCAGTTTTACGAGAAGCAGCACGACACCCGCGCGGCCTTCATCTACTATAACGAGGTGGTCCGCGAGGACCCGAACAGCGCGCAGGCCCAGCTGGCCAAGAAGCGCATCCAGGAATTGCGTCCGCTGGTGGAAGCCATGCCCGGCGGCGCCGGTCCGGACGGCTCGCCCGTAGCCGTGGCTTCGGCGGCGAGCTCGTCGTCGACCGCCACCGGCACCGCGGATTCCACGCTTCCCCTTTCCGGTGATTCTTCAGGTTCCACCAGCACGCCACACGCACCCGACGCGCCGCCGGCCATCGACCCGCTCAAGTCGCCCGGCCCCACCAGCGAGCCAACCGACGGCCTGCCTGATCCCGGCGCCGCTTCCACTCCCTCCCCCACGTCCAACCCCGCCACGCCCGCCGCCAGCGGATCGACCTCGACCAACGCCGCCCCGACATCGACCGACAACACGCCGCTGCCGCAATGACGTCCCTTCTTTCCCGCGGAATCCTTCTTCTCGCGGCGCTCGAGCTATTTTCCGGCTGTGCGGGCTACCGCTTGGGCGACATCTCCGGCCGCGACCTGCAGGGCGTGAAGAGCGTCTTCGTGCCGGTCGTGCAGAACCAAAGCCTGGAGCCCGACATCCAGATGGTCGCCACCAACGCCATCATCCGCCGCTTCGAAAGCGACGGCACCCTGTCCGTCGACGCTAGCGCGAACTCCGATTCCGAGCTTGACGTGACCATCACCGATGTCACCAAGTCGCCCGTGCGCAGCAGCACCACCGACTTGCTTATCACCGCCGAGTACGAGCTCACCGTCCGGGCCAAGGCCACCTACGTCAATCGTCGCATCGGCCGCAAAGTGTTCGAGAACGTGGAAGTGGCCGGCGAGACCATGTTCTACGCCCAAGCCGACATCAACGAAGGCGAACGCCAGGCCCTCCCCCTCGCCTGCATCGACCTCGCCAACAACACCGTCAAGCTCGTCACCGAAGGCTGGTAGCCTTCCCGTTTTTCAACCAAGGTCCTTCGACTTAGGTTCGGTCCCCCCGAAACAGATAAACGCACGTGCACTTGCTATCAGTGCTCCGCAGGTAGCCGTTGACCATCGGGCCAGAACAAAAGGCGGTACCCTTCCCTGCTCGTCCGGCGGCTAGCGCCGCCACGATCCAGCAGTGCCACTATTTCCCGCCTGCGCCCGTCGTCGACGCAGGCAGGGATGGCGACGTGACCTGCGGCGCATCGCCCTGGACGAACTGGCCTGGCGTTCCGTCCGGAACACGATTTGCCCCGCGGATGACCAGCGGATCGATCTTGGGAATCCGGTCGTAGGTCATCAGCCCGTTGGCTTCCTGCATCACGTCGGTCAGCTGCGTGTAGATCGAGGCGGAAAGGCCCGGCTTCGTGATCAGCGGCCAGACCGAAAGCATCAGGCTTGGGAACTTGTTCGCCAGAAGCGAAGGATCGCCCGTCTTGCCGTAGCCGAAGGTCGCGGTTGAGCTTTCCCACATGTGGCCCGGGTAGGCGGTCGTTATCCCGCCGAACTCGCCCAGCACGGCGATACGCTGGTCGTCCAGCTTGGGCGCCCCCGGGCCCGGATATTTGTGCATATCGCTGACCTGCCCCGTGCCGTAATCGTGAAAACCGCTGGCCGAGTCAACCAGCCGTGACGGGTCGTAGGCCATCAGCCAGTCGGTCAGCGGCTTGGTGTCATGCTGACCCCATTCCTCGTTGAAGATAATCCACTGGATGATGCAGGGATGATTGGACAATCCGTCCACCATCGCCGTCAGCTCCGTGCGAAATTGCGCGGTCTGCGCATCGGTCAGATGCACGTTGCGACGGGTATCCACCGAGGGCATGTCCTGCCATACCATCAACCCCAGTTTATCGCACCAGTAGTACCACCGGTCCGGCTCGACCTTGACGTGCTTGCGCGAGACATTGAACCCGAATTTCTTCGTCATCAGGATATCGTATTTCAGCGCCTCATCCGTCGGCGCGGTGTAGAGGCCTTCCGGCCAAAAACCCTGATCCAGCACGCCCACCTGGAAGACGAACTGATTATTGATCATGGGCCGCAGGATGCCGGCCGGGTCCTTCGCCAGGCTGACCTTGCGCATGCCGAAATAGCTCGTCACCTCGTCGCTCTTGCCCACCCCATGATAGAGCGTCACCTTCAGGTCATAGAGAAAGGGGTCGCTGAATTGCCAGAGGTGCGGGTTCTGGATCGGCAGCGTCAACTCCTGGCCGACCTGCCCCTCCACGCGCCCGGCTTCCTTGCCCTGGCTCGAGGCAACGACCTCCACACGATCGATCGGGTTGGTGTTGGCGCCCGCCACGGTGATTTTCAAGGCGCCGTTGTCGATGTCCGGAGTCATCGCCAGGTGGTCGATGAAGGCCTGCCCCACCGGCTCGATCCAGACCGTGCGCCAGATGCCCGTGCTGGCGGTGTAGTAAATACTATGAGGAGTCGTCACCTGCTTGCCGCGTGGCTGCCCTCCGAAAGGCAGTTCGATCGGATCCATCACCTGCACAGTCAGATCGAACGTTCCGTTCCTGGCCGCATCGGTCACGTCCACGGTGAACGCGTCATAGTCGCCCCGGTGCACCGCCGCCTGCTGGCCGTTCAGCAGGACGATGGCCTGCCAGCTCACCGCGCCGAAGTGGAGCAGGATGCGCTGGCCCTTCCATGTCGGGGGCACACTCACCGTCCGGTGGTACCAAAGCCGCATGGTGGGATCGAAGGGCTTGTTGACCCCGGAAAGCTGCGACTGGATGGGAAACGGCACGACGATCTGCCCGCTATAAGCTGGCTGTGTCGTCGCCGCATCCGTCACGGCGTACTGCCAGAAGCCATTCAAACTCTGCCAATCGGGACGCATCAATTGAGGCCGCGGATACTCGGGCAGAGGCTTTGACGGATCGACCTGGACCGCAAACCCGGACATGAGCGGCGCCTTGGAATTGGCATCCTGCGCCACTCCAAAAGTCACCAGCCCTTCCATCATAATGAAGGCCAGCAGAAATTTCGAAATAGACCAATGCATGGACTATATGAGCTATCGTGCCTCACTCGGCGTCAATGCCAAAGTCGACGCGCAGGCAGTTGCGAGCTTAAACCCCTACGCCGGCTTTTCGATGCAGGCGTAGGCCGAATGATTATGGATGCTTTCCATATTCTCGGCTTCCACCCGGTACCAGGTGATATCGGGATGCGCGTTGCAGCGCAACGCCACGTTGCGCACCAAGTCCTCGACAAAGACGGGATGATCGAAGGCATGCTCCGTCACGAACTTCTCGTCTGGCCGCTTGAGCAGCGAATAGACCTCGCTGCTCGCCGATTCCTCCATCATCGTGATCATGTCCTCGATCCAGATCGGTCGGACGGAGCGCAGCGCCAGCGTTACATAGCCACGCTGGTTGTGGGCGCCGTACGCGCTGATCGCCTTGGAGCATGGGCAGAGCGTGGTCACCGGCACCGTCACGGTGACGGTAAAGGTCACGTCCTTGCCGTGCGCCGCCGCGTCAAAGGTCACCTGATAATCCACCAGCCCCTTCGCGCCGGTCACGGGCGCGGCCTTCTCAATGAAATAGGGAAACTCCATCACGATGTGGGCCACCTGCGCCTGCAGCTTCTTCTGCAGCTCGTGCAGCATGGCGGGCAGGTTTTCCACGTTGACCATGCGGCCGTGGGCGTTCAGCACCTCCACGAAACGGCTCATGTGCGTGCCCTTGAAATCCTTGGGTAGATCGACCAGCAGGCTGCACTTCGCTACCGTGGACTGCCGCTCCATTGCGCGGTCCAGCACCTCGATGGGGTGTAAGAGCCCCTTCACGCCCACCTTGTCGATCCGCAGCTGCCGCGAATCCGGCTGGTTCTGGCAATCCGCCAAGGCCGGCACGGGACGCTGGGAAAACTCCGCCTTATCCATAACGCACTATAAAGGGACGCCGGGACGGTGACAACCCGCCTCAGATAATGGGTTTTCTGGCGTGGATTTCCGCCCTTGCCCATTTCCAACCGATCAGTACAGTATTCTTTGGTGCGAGGGCATCCGCTCGGCCGTCTTCCGCGTATCATCCCTGCTGCGATCTCTTGCGTCCGCCTACTACCTTTGCCGATCGTTTGCTTTTCTTCAAACCGCCGCCACCCTGAGCTTTTAACCCATACGCACCTACTCCATGCACGCACCCGCCCCCACCCCCATCCGGACCTTTCCTGCCTTCAGCCTTGAGCGCCTGCTAAAGACCGTCTTCGCGCCGAAGGGTGGCGAACGCGTGGCCCTGCTCATTGACCTGAAGGATCCGCGCGAGGTGGTTGACTTCGCCTTCCTCCAGGAACCCGCTTACAGCATCCAAAAGCATGCCTACGAAGTCTTCTATCAGGGCTTCCAACGCGGCGAGCTCAAGGCTCTCGGCCTCACCGGCGGCGATCTCTACGCCTACCAGGTCACCGGCGGCAGCAATCTCGACCTCCCGGACCGCGCCGTGACGCCGGACGGCCGCGAAGTCAGCCTGGAGAAGGACGTCTATTCGAAGTATGACCTCATCCTCTGCATCTCCACCTACAGCGCCACCGCGCCGCTCACCGCCTTCGCCAAGCAATTCGGCTTCCGCGGCGCCACGCTGCACGGCCTCAACGAGATCATTCTGAGCAGCGGGCTGGCGGTCGACTACAACGAGGTTAGCCGGCACGCGGAAAAGATGCGCCTGGCGCTGACCAAGGCCGATTGGTTTGAAGTCGACTTCAAGGTCAACGGCGAGCTCAAGACGCACACGCTCAAGCTCCTCATCAATGGCCGTGAGGCCCAGAAGAGCCATGGCCTGTGTCGCGGCCCGGAGGCCGATGTCGCGAACTTGCCCGCCGGGGAAGTCTACTATGTGCCCGAGGGCGCGGAGGGTTATTTCCCCATGCGTTACGAGACCGGCACGCTCGCGCTCATGGACGTGGCCGGTGGCCGCATCACCCGCGCCACGCTCATCCGCGGCGAGCAGGCCGAGGTTGACGCCCACAACGCCAAGCTCCAGAGCGATCCCGTCACCGGCGAGATCGGCGAGCTCGGCTTTGGCACGCAGGACCTGCCCGTCAGCGGTCGCGACATCCAGGACGAGAAGGTGCTCGGCACCATGCACGTCGCCACCGGCCGCAGCGACCATCTCGGCGGTCATCTCGTGCCGGCGCTCTTCAAGAACAAGAGCAACGCCACGCACGACGACATTCTTTTCAGCCCGGCCAAGACTCCTGAGATCGAAGTCGCAGAAGTGCGCATGCACCGGGAGGGGAAGACGGTCGTGGTGCTTCAGCACTTTACGACCGCGCCCTATCTGCAGGAAGCACTCAGCCGTTAGCCTGCTGCTTTCCTTGAGGCGACAACCTCGAGTTGCCGCCGCTGATTAGAACGTCTCCTCATGGAGACGCGTTCGTCAGGTGCCTACAGGCCCCGGCGGCCAGAGATCAAGTTGATCAGCACCATCACGACCGCAATCACGAGCAGGAGGTGAATCAACGCGCCTCCAACGTGGCCGATAAAGCCAAGAAGCCAGAGAACGATAAGAATGACGGCAATGGTGTAGAGCATATAGATAATTTCAACAGGTGGACTGACGAATGCAACATACCATGCTCCTGTTTTGCGTCGCAAATTGTAAGACGCATGGCGGGTCTCCGCGCTGGCTGACGCACCAACGCTAACGGGTTTTCTTTCGCGGCTCGAAGTCACCGAACCGTAACGCTTTGGCCACGAGGCTGCCACACCTCGGGCGGACCTTGGCGACCCTTCTCGTAACTCAATCGAACGATACCATTATGCATCTCTGGGGCGAAACTCTTACCTTCAGCGCCGGCTTCTTCCTCCTCTTCGCCCTTCTCCTGGCGTTGTCCTTTGAATTCGTTAACGGCTTCCACGACACGGCCAATGCGGTTGCGACGGTCATTTATACAAACACGCTCAAGCCGATTGTCGCGGTCATCTGGTCGGGCATGTGGAACCTGATCGGCGTCATCATTTCAGGCGGGCTGGTGGCATACGGAATCATCGCGTTGCTGCCGCATGACTTGGTACTGAACATCGGCTCCGGCGATTCCGCAGGGCAGTACGTGGGGTTTGCGATGATCTTTTCGCTGCTCGTCTCGGCCATCGTCTGGAACCTCGGCACGTGGTACCTCGGCCTGCCTGCCTCCAGCACGCATACCATGATTGGCTCGATCCTCGGCGTGGGTGTGGCCAACGCGATCATGAACGGGCATGCCTGGAGCTCGGGACTAAATTGGGAGCAGATCGACAAGGTGATTGTGGCGCTGGCCGTCTCCCCGATCGTCGGCTTCGTTGCTTCCGCGCTCGTCCTGCTGCTGCTCAAGGTGGTCATCCCGCGGCAGGATCTGTTTACCGCCCCGGAAAAGGACAAGGCGCCGCCGCTGTGGATCCGCACCATTCTGGTCCTGACCTGCACGCTCGTCAGTTTTGCCCACGGCAACAACGACGGCCAAAAAGGGATGGGGTTGATCATGATCATCCTCATCGGCGTGTTGCCGGGCGCCTTCGCCCTGCAGAATCCAAATAACGGAGAGGAATTCGGCAAGACGCTCGACTTGGCGCAAAAGGCCATGGTGATTTTTCAGGGTCAAGCCGCAAGTGCACCGGCCTCGCAGACACCACCTGTCACGCCCGGGACGGAAACCAAGGCTCCCGCTCAGGCTTCGAGCACGCCGACCTCGCCCGAGCCGGCCACGCCTTCCTCCAGCGCACCTTCCTCGGAAGTCGCCGCGGCCATGCAGCCGAAGCTCGGCGCCCCCGAGCAGGTGGAAATCAACAAGTTCGTCAAGACCGGTACCGCGAGCCCGGCGACCTACACCGCCTTCGCCCAGGAGTGTGACGTGGTGCGCAACGCCCTGCAGAACATCCATAGCTTTACCGACGTGCCGGCAGGCCAGCGCCAGCAGCTGCGCAAGGACGTCTATCTGCTGGATGACGGCATCGCCAAGCTGAACAAGTTGAAGCTCCTCAAAAAGGCGGATCAGGCCAAGACGGTGGTGGCCTTGCAGAAGAGCCTTGAGGTTTACACGAAGCACATCCCGCTGGCCGTGCAGATCGCCGTCGCGCTGGCTCTCGGCCTGGGCACCATGGTGGGCTGGAAGCGCATCGTGGTGACCGTGGGCGAGAAGATCGGCAAGGCGCACCTGACCTACGGCCAGGGCATGTCGGCCGAGCTCGTGGCGGGCGTTACTGTCATGGGAGCAGCCATGCAGGGCTGGCCAGTGAGCACGACGCACGTGCTCTCCTCCGGCATTGCGGGCACGATGGCGGCCAACCGCTCCGGCCTGCAGACACAGACACTGATCAACATCGTCCTCGCCTGGGTGCTGACCCTGCCGGTGACGGTGTTCCTCGGCGCGACGCTTTTCTCCGCCAGCCTCTTTGCGCTCTTCCACATCTTCGGCGTTCACTAAAGCGCCAATGAGGCGCGCGGATGACGTTCGAGCGAGCGCGGCAGCTTAAGGGCGCGAAGCAGTGACGCCGTTGCCGGGTGGCAGGGAAACTTCCACCTCCACCGGCGGCAGCGGGACCACTTTCCGGTCGATTCGTTTCAGCTGAAGAAGTGTGCAGATGCACGCCGCGTTGACCACCAGGCTGGTCGCCAAGATGACGACGGCATTGCGTAGCTGCGGCACTCCTTCCAGGAACTCGCGGCTGCGCTGCCAGGCAAAGCAACCCAGCGAAAGAGCCAGCGCCACGATCACACACAGCGTCACGATGGTGATAGTCACCAGGACGACACGCACGGACTTCTGCAGCAGGCTGAGCGACTCCCGCGGCGGCGGGTTGATCAACTCCATGAGCCATGGTCCGATGGCGAAGACATGCTTCATGGTCATACCATCGGCGCAAGCACTGCCTCTGCCAACGTGATTTAAATAAAATAGGCAAAAGCCGCGCTCGGTGGCGTCATTCTCTACATGGATTGGCTGGCGGACCTTTACGACGCCCACGCCTTGGCGCTCTATGCCTTCGTGCTCAACCTGACGCGGTCACCGGCGGAAAGCGCGGACATCCTGCACGACCTCTTTTTGAAGCTCGCCCGCGATGAGAAGCGGCTGCGGCGTCTCGCCGTGCAGAAAAGTTACCTCTTCACCATGGCGCATCGCGCCGTCATCGACGCGGCGCGGCGCCGGCAGGCCCGCGACCGTCGGCATGAGGCCGCCGCGGCGGAGCCGGTCACGCTTTTCCAACCCGGCCCCGACCAGGAGATGCTCGCCACGGAAACATCCCGCGCGCTGGCCGAGCTGCCATGGGAGCAGCGCGCCGTCGTGCACCTCAAGCTGTGGGAGGACCTCACCTTCGCGGAAATCGCCGAGGTGCTCGACATCCCGCCCAACACGGCGGCCAGCCGCTATCGCTACGGCGTAGACAAAATGCGGCAGCGGCTGCGTTCCCTCTACAAGGAGCTGCGTGATGGAACTTGAAGACGATCTGCGGAAGCTGCGCTTCAACGAGGCACCAGCGGCCTTGCGCGCGCGCATCCTCCGCGATGCGCGTGACGCGCGGCAAGCCTCCCTCCTGCCGCCCTGGTTCATCGCGCTCGAGCGGCATTGGCTTTATCCCGGACGCAGGCCGGCCGCCGCGACGCTCGTGGCGTGGCTCATCATTGCGTCCCTGCGGTTTGGCACGCCGGCGTCGTTGGCGGCGGACTCGCACGCCATCTCGACGTTGAACGAGGATCAGCTGGTGCAGTTCGAGCGGGACAACGCACGCCTGCTGGCGGAACTGGAGAGCAGCAACTTCACTCCAGCGACTCTGCCGCAGCCTGCCTCCCTTCACCGCGAATCGCTTCCTCCCCGCAGTTGATCATGAAACGACGCAACATTCTGCGCCGGACGCTTTGGACCATCATCGTCCTCGCCACACTTGCCGCCTTTCTCTACGCGGAGGAAGACTGGCGCGGCGCGCGGTCGTTGGGCGCGGTGGAGAAGGAATACCAGCAGGCAGGCGTCTCTCTTAATTTCGCGGACTACGTCCCGAAGCCAATTCCGGATTCCGAGAATCTCGGTGCGCTCCCAATCTTTGCTCTGACCTATTCACCCGCCGAGCATACTTACCGTTATCCGGATGCGCTGATGAGCGCGCTCAGGAATGACCAAGCCCTGCCCCGATTACCCTCTGTAGGCCATTGGCAACTCGGCGAACAAGCCGATTTCGCGCAAATCGATTCCGGTATTGCCAGGATTTACCTTCAGGTTTTTAAAGCGACCCCTCTCGCTTCGCCGCTGGTCCAACTCGACACTCTCTTTCCCCTCTTGCAGACGTTGCGACAAGCCTCTCTAACAAGAACCCAATGCCGTTTTGATTCCGACTTTAGCGCCGACCCTCCTCAAACCCGCTCGTTTGCTCTACTCACTGCCCAAATCAAACTCAGCGAGCTCCTGTCCCTGCACGGCCTGCTCGCCCTTCGGGACCATCAGCCCGAATTGGCTCTGCAAGATCTTCGAACGATTCTCATTCTTGCGCAGGGAGCGGGACGCGACCCATCACTGGTCGGACAGTTGGTGGCTAATGCGCTTCACAACATCGGCGACGCCATTGTCTACGACGGACTAGCCGAACACGCGTGGAGTGCTTCTCAATTGGCGCAAATGCAGGAGACTCTTGCCCTCGCTAACTTCATCGCGAGCTATCGCTTCAGTTTGGAGACCGAGGCCGCAGCCTTCGCCGGTCTCTTTAAATGGATTCGGCCGAACCCTTCCAACTGGGTGAAAGCGACGTTAAATGCAGACACCCCGAGTCGGAAACATCTGATCGATTATGTGTTTCCCGTTGGCTGGATTGATTGCAACGAGAGTGCGCATCTCCGGTTTCTTCTCAAGCTGATGATGTTGCCCGCTGTCGATGACCAGACGCTCCGTGCAGACCGGGCGCACCATCTTTTCGATGGCTATATGTCGAACCCCCTATTGATGCCGTGGAACATCTTGTCATCGACGGCCTCACAACCTTTTTCTTACATCCCGCGCAATTTCGCCGTGGACCAAACCATCGCCAATGAGTCCGTCATCGCCTGTTTGCTCGAACGCTA
>CAJCIA010000219.1 GCA_903970275.1 Betaproteobacteria bacterium | reverse complement strand
CGCCTATTACAACCGCGCGCAAAAGGTGCGGCACCTCATCGGCGAAGATTTCCGGCTCGCCTTCGAGCAATGCGACGCGTTGCTCACGCCCACCTCGCCCACCGCCGCCTTCAAGATCGGCGAGCGCACGCAGGACCCGCTGCAGATGTATCTCGCCGACATCTTCACCATCGCGGTCAATCTGGCCGGCATCTGCGGCATCTCCATCCCCTGCGGCTTCACCAGCGACAAACTGCCGATCGGCCTGCAGATCATCGGCCCCCGCTGGGGCGAGGAATGCATGTTCCGCGTCGCGCATGCCTACGAGCAGGCGACGGCGTGGCACAAGGAGAAGCCGCCGCTTTAAGTCGACTTTTAAAACTGTTCTTAAAAATTCCAGGAATGAATGTGATGGAGTTTTTTGATCCAATCCTCGCGGTTCTTTCCCACCGTTTCCCTATCAAAGTTCAGATCGGCTCGATAGGAGTCGATGAACGTTTCTTCTACGCTGATATTACCAACCGCACATCGAACATTCCGGTATGCATCAGAAAAGTGCGTATTCATTTTGGAAATAAACATTCTTCGAGCGCGCTCCACCTTGAACCGTACGAAGAAGTACGACTGGCGCCAAAGGAGACAAAACAGTTTCTACTCAAGTACAATGACAACGTGGTCTCAAGGCATTATCTTAGTCTGAGTCCTCCCGATCCGCGTGAGGATACCTCGGGCCCTGGGTTTGACAGTCCCGCCAATCTTTTCAACGCAATTGGTAGAGGCAAGCCGAAGGACTCATGGCTTGAGATCGATTTTAATGAATTTAATGGAAAGATATTCTTGAAAGGAAAAATTCAGCCGATGATCGACTCCATTGGCTGTTACATTCGCGACCTAAGAATTAAGAAAGCTCGATCAGGCTCTTAAGCCTCAGTCTTCCTACTCCCTCAACCATTTTTATGTCTTCCACCCCCTCCGACTACGAAGCCGTCATCGGCTTGGAAGTCCACGTCCAGCTCAAGACGAACACGAAGATGTTCTGTGGCTGCAAGAACGAGTTCGGCGGCGCGTCGAACTCGCATGTCTGCCCGGTCTGCCTCGGCCTGCCCGGTGTGCTGCCGGTGCCCAACGAGGAGGCAATCGTGAAGACGATTCTCACGGGCGAGATGCTGGAGTGTCAGATCGCGACCCGCTGCAAGTTCGACCGGAAGAATTATTTCTACCCGGACATGCCGAAGAACTACCAGATTTCTCAGTACGACGAGCCGCTCTGCCTCGGCGGCGCGGTGAAGCTCGATCTGCTCGCCTACCCGAAGGACGTGCAGAAAGAGGAGTCGACCATCGCGGACAAACCGATCCGGCTTACGCGCATCCATCTGGAGGAGGACGTGGCCAAGTCGTTTCACAACGACGATGGGACCAGCGGCATCGATTTCAACCGCGCGGGCACGCCGCTCATGGAAATCGTGAGCGAGGCGGACATGGCCACGGCAGAGGAAGCCTTTGCTTATCTCTCCGCGCTCAAGCAAATCCTCGTCTACGGCGGCGTGAGCGATGCCGACATGGAAAAGGGACAGATGCGCTGCGACGTGAATGTCTCCATCCGCCCGAAGGGACAGAAGGAATTTGGCACGAAGTGCGAGCTGAAAAATCTCAACAGCATCAGCGGCGTGCGCCGCGCCTTGAAGTACGAGATCGCGCGGCAGATCGAGGTCGTGACTGGCGGCGGCACCATCACGCAGGAAACGCGGCGCTGGGACGACGACCTCGGCGAAACCACGCTGATGCGCATCAAGGAAAAGGCGCACGATTACCGCTATTTCCCCGACCCGGACATCCAGCCGGTGCGGACCGACGAGGGACTCTACGCGGAGGCGAAGACGCGCCTGCCCGAGCTGCCCGCGGCGAAGAAGCTGCGACTCGCGGACCAATATGGCGTGAGTGTCTACCAGGCCGGCGTGCTCTCTGCCGATGCGGCACTCGCCGACTATTTCGAGCGCGCAGCCAAGCTTCATCCGCAGCACGGGCCGGCTGTCGCCAACCTGCTGCTCAACGATTTTCTCGCCACCGCGACGGGTGAGAATCCCCTCCCCAGCTTGGAGCCACATTATTTTGGCGAGCTGGCCGACCTGACCGCCACAGGCGCGATCAACAGCAAGCAGGGCAAGGAAGTCTTCGCGCAAATGTTCCTCACCGGCAAGGCGCCCGCCGCGCTGGTCAAGGAACTCGGCCTCGCACAGGTGAGCGATACCGCCGCACTGGAAGTCTTCTGCGACCAGGCCATCGCCGCCAACCCCAAGAGCGTGGCCGACTTCAAAGCCGGCAAGCTTAACGCGGTCAACGCCCTCAAGGGCCAGGTGATGAAGCTGAGCAAGGGCACCGCAAATCCGACGCTCGTGGGCGATATCCTCGTCAAAAAGCTGACGCAGTGATCGCTGGGTTCCGCGGCTTGATCACGTCTTCGGTGCGGAGCCAAACCAGATCAAAGCCAAGTGCCGCGTAGAGAATGTTGGTGAGGCTGGCCCGACGTTCAGTTCGCAGGGCGAGAGCCTGGCGCGAGCGCTCCGGACCATGTTTACGTTTCCGCTTCCCCTTTCGCGCGCTATTTATTTTACTAACCCATGCATCTGCCTCCTGAGCGGCTGAACGCCATCCTGGCGCGGTTTTCCAGCAGCCGCATCCTCGTCATTGGCGACCTGATGCTGGACGAATTTCTCTGGGGCAAGGTCACGCGCATTTCGCCGGAGGCGCCGGTGCCGGTGGTGGATGTGCAGAAGAGCAAATACTATCCGGGCGGCGCGGCCAACGTGGCGCGCAATCTCCGCAGCCTCGGAGCCGGCGTGGGCGTGGCGGGAGTCATTGGCGAGGATCATGAGGGTCGCGGTCTGGTGGATCTTTTGAAGCAGGAGGGAATGGAGACCCGCGGCGTGCTGACGTCGGGCGACCGACGCACGACCCACAAGCTGCGCATCTGCGCGATCACGCGGCAGGTGCATGACCACCTGGAGATCGAGGATCAGCAGCAGATCGTGCGCGTCGACAACGAAAGCCGCGCCGCGCTGCCAGCGGCGAAGAAGCAGGAGTTGCTGGCTGCGATCCGCGCGGAGATCCAGGAACACGATGCAGTCATCATCGAGGATTATGCGAAGGGGCTGATCGACCAGGAGCTGGTCACGCAGGTGATTTCCGATGCGCGGGCGGCGGGCAAGATCATCGCGATCGATCCGAATCCGAACAATGCCATCGACTGGTCGGGCGCCACGGTGATGAAACCGAATCGCCGCGAGGCCTTTCTGGCTGCGCAACTGCCGTACTCGGGCGAGGAGGATGCGCTGCTGAAGGCGGCGGCCATCCTGCAAAAGCGGCACGTCACGCGGCAACTGCTGATCACGCTGGGCGAGGCGGGCATGCTGCTGCTGGAGGAAGGCGCCGCGCCTTATCACACCCCCACGCGCGCGCAGGAGGTCTTCGACGTTTCCGGCGCAGGTGACACGGCCATTGCGGCCTACACGCTCGCGCTGGCGGCTGGCGCCACAGGAATCGAGGCGGCGGAGATCGCGAATCACGCCGCGGGCGTCGTCGTCGGCAAGCTGGGCACGGCGACACTGACGGTGGACGAGTTGCGCGCGATGTTCGGCAAGAGCGCAGGAGCCAAAAAATCATGAGCCGCCGCGCCGTTTTCTTTGACCGCGACGACACGCTCATGGTCAACATCCCGTACCTGGGCGATCCCGCGAAGGTGGAGGTCTACGCCGAGGCGGCGGTCGCGCTGGCCGAGCTGGCCCGGGCCGGATTTCTTATTTTCGTCGTGAGCAACCAGTCGGGCGTGGGCCGCGGGCTGATCACCCGCGAGCAGGTTGCCTCGGTGAATGTGGAGCTGGTGCGCCAGCTCGGGCACGACCACATCCATACGTTTTACTCTTCCTACGCCACGCCGGACGATCCCTACGCAACCGACCGCAAACCCTCACCCGAGCTCGTGCTCAGCGCGGCGAAGCAGCACGGCCTGGATCTCGCCAAGTCGTACTTCGTGGGCGACCGGCTCTCGGATATCGAGTGCGGCCTCGCCGCGGGTTGCAGGACCGTGCTGCTCATGCACCCGAAATCAAGCCGCGCGAGCGACGTGAATGACGAGGACCGCGAGTCGATGCGCAAGGCGCATTTCGTGGCCAAGGAATTGTCCGATGCCACGGGGTGGATACTCAAGGACGCTGGCCGGGCTGCCTCGACATGAAGGCCGTCATCGTCATCCCCGCGCGTTACGGCGCCACGCGTTTTCCGGGCAAGAGCCTCGCACGCATCCAGGGTCGTCCGATGATCCAATGGGTGTGGGAAGCCGCGCAGCGCAGCCGCTTCGCGGAGCAGACCATCATCGCCACGGACGATGGCCGCATTGCCGACGTGGCGGCCAAGTTCGGCGCGGACGTGGTCATGACCAATCGGTCGCATCAGTCGGGCACGGACCGCATGGCGGAAGTGGCCGACAAGGTGCCCGCCCAGCTTTACGTCAACGTGCAGGGCGACGAGCCGCTTCTCTCGCGCGATGCGGTGGACGAGCTGATCCGCATGATGATGGAGAACCCGCGCACGCCCATCGGAACGCTGGCGAACCGCATCGAGAAGAAGGAGGAATGGCTCAGCCCCGAGGTGGTCAAGGTCATCTGCGACCGTCACCAGGAGGCGCTTTACTTCTCGCGCTCGCCGCTCCCGTTCCAGCGCAGGTTCGATCCGAAGGCGCGGCTCCTGCGCCACGTAGGAATTTACGCCTTTCGCAAGCGCGCGCTGGCCACCTTCGTCTCGCTCAAGCCGAGCGCGCTGGAACTGGCGGAAAGCCTGGAACAATTGCGCGCGCTGGAGAACGGGATGGCCATCCAGGTGATCGAAACCAAATATCGTTGCCTCGGCGTGGATACGCCCGCAGATTTGAGGCGCGTGGAGGCGGCGTTGCGCCGGGCCGGTCGCTTGGGCGGACGTTCCGCAGCGGCCAAGGGAAGAACGAAGCGATGAAATATATTTTTGTAACCGGAGGCGTGGTCAGTTCATTGGGCAAGGGGCTCACGGCCGCGGCGCTCGGCACGCTGCTGGAGAACCGCGGGCTCAAGGTCGTGCTGCAAAAGTTCGATCCCTATCTCAACGTGGACCCCGGCACGATGAGTCCCTACCAGCACGGCGAAGTCTACGTGCTGGAGGACGGCGCGGAGACCGACCTCGACCTGGGCCACTACGAGCGCTTCACTTCCGCGCGGCTCACGCGCAAGAACAACCTGACCTCGGGCCAGATTTACGAGTCGGTGCTGGCGAAGGAGCGGCGCGGCGATTATCTCGGCAAGACGGTGCAGGTGATCCCGCACGTGACCGACGAGATCAAGCAGCGCATCCGGCAGATCGGCCAGTTCCACGAGTGCGACGTCGTCATTACCGAGATCGGCGGCACGACCGGCGACATCGAGGGACTGCCGTTCCTCGAGGCCATCCGGCAGTTCGCGCTGGAAGTGGGGCCGGACAACACGCTCTTCGTGCACGTCACGCTGGTGCCGTTCATCAAGGCGGCGGGCGAGCTCAAGTCGAAGCCAACCCAGCAAAGCGTAGCCAAGCTGCGCGAGATCGGCATCACGCCGTCGATCCTCATCTGCCGCACGGAGCACTCGATCGACCGCGAGTTACGGCTGAAGCTTTCCATGTTCTGCAATGTCACGCCCGAGGCGGTGATCGAGGAAAAGGACGTTGCCAACACGATTTACGAAGTGCCGCTCATGCTCCAGCGCGAGAAGCTGGACGAGCTGGTGGCCAAGCATCTCAAGCTCGACCTCCCGCCCGCGGATATGACGGCGTGGCGCACCTTCGTCGACCGGATCATTACGCCGAAGCATCACGTCAGGATCGGCGTGGTCGGCAAATACATGGAAATCCGCGACGCCTACAAGAGCATCTACGAGGCGCTCACGCACGCAGGCGCGGCGAACGATGCCGGCATTGAAGTTGTGCCCGTGGATGCCGAGGACATCGAGGACCTCGGCGCAGGCAAGTTCCTGACCGGCCTTGACGGCATTCTCGTTCCCGGCGGCTTCGGCGTCCGCGGCGTGGAAGGCAAGATCCTGGCCGCGCGATTCGCGCGCACGCAGAAGAAGCCCTACCTCGGGCTTTGTCTCGGGCTGCAAATCGCCGCGGTCGATTTCGCGCGCGACGTGCTGGGTTTGGCCAAGGCACACAGCACCGAGTTCGACAGCGAAACCCCGGAGCCGGTTATTTCCATGCTCGACGAGCAGAAGCAAGTGGTGAAAAAAGGCGGCACGATGCGCCTTGGCGCGCAGATTTGTCATCTCGTCGCGGGCACCAAGGCGCGCGAGGCCTACGGCAGCGATCGCGCCGTGGAACGCCATCGGCACCGCTACGAATTCAACAACCAGTACCGCGACAAGATGGTCGAGCACGGCATGGTGGTGGCCGGCACCACGGCGGACCAGAAGCTGGTCGAGATCATCGAGCTGGCGGACCATCCCTGGTACGTCGCCTGCCAGTTCCATCCCGAGTTTCAGTCAAAGCCGAACAAGCCCCACCCGCTCTTCAGCGGCTTCGTCCGCGCCGCCATCGCCGCGCGGGAAAAGAAGTAGGCGAGCGAAACGTTCGCTTTCGGGCGCGATTTGAGGTAACAAATTGCTGTGAGCTACCTGGATCGAATCACGTTCAATCCTGAAATGTTTGGGGGACGCCCCTGCATTCGAAACATGCGGATTCGGGTCGTCGACATCCTTGATGAACTCGCGGCCGGCGTGAGCGAGACCGAAGTGTTGCTGGAGTATCCAGACCTGGAGCCTGAGGACATTCGCGCGGCGCTTCAATTTGCATCGCAGCAGGCCGACCAAGCCATGACCAAAGCGGCGTGAAGTTCCTGATTGACGCGCCGCTCCCGCCCGTTTTTGCAAAGGCATTTTCCAACGCCGGCCTTCCAGCGAAGCACCTGCGCGACGTTGATCTTCGTCACTCGAGTGACAGCGTTATCTGGGCCTACGCCGCACGGCACGAGTACGTCATTGTCACCAAGGACCGGGATTTCGCCGATCGCACGGCAAGAGCACCGCATGGACCCAGCGTGGTCTGGCTGAGAATCGGCAACGGATCGAATGCACAGTTGATGAAGCGGGTTCTTCCGCTACTACCTAGCATTTTCGATCGACTTGCAAAAGGCGAACGGCTGGTCGTGGTGATTTGATCTTCTTACGCCACCTGTTCACTTCTCGCTGTGATTACATCCTAAGAGCGGCCAACAGCCGCTCCGCCTGCGCATGGATTCGGTATCGCCGCGCGACCTCCCAAGCGCCGCGCCGGAGCTTGTCTCGTTCGCCTTGATCGCCCAGGAGCTGCCTGAACCCGGCGCGCATGGAATCGACGCCGGGTGCAACCACCAACCCCTCCTTGCCGTGATGCACAAAGTCCAGCGCACCGTTCGGCCGCGCGGAATCGTTGACCACCAGAGCGGCACACCCTTGCGCCATGGCCTCGAGTGTGGCAATGGAAAATCCCTCGCGCGGCGAGCCGAGAATGAAAACGTCCGCAGCAGCGAGTAGCGTGCGCTTCCGCTCCTCGCTGACCTCGCCGTGGAAGGTCACCATGTCTTGGGCGCCGGCTTCAGCCACCATCAATCCTAGGCGAGCCCGTTCGCTTCCATCGCCGACCAGATCCAGATGGAAAGAAGGCGCCGTGCCGCGCAGGGGCAGAAGGGCAGCCAGAATGATATCCACGCTTTTGATCGGGGTGAGGCGTCCGCAGTAGATCGCTCGCACCGGATCTCCTGGCGGGCGCGGAGCCGGGGGCTCTGTCGCGATCGCCTCCGGCTCAAGGCCGAACTCGACCGTGTGCCGGGCGGGCAAACCCTCCTCCTCCAAACCCCGGGCGGTGCGGAGCGACACGGCGATGCGCCTGGAAAAAAGCGACATGCCCAGGCGATAAACGAGCGCCAGTCCACGCACGGTCAGCGTCGAGCGCCAGCGGGACGCCGCCCCGCGCTCCCGCACGTAATCCGGCAAGGCGGCGAGGAGGGCTTCGTGGCAGGTGAGGCCGACGGCAATTCGCTTCCACCAGGCCACGCATGCGACAACGGGAAGATGCACGAAGGGCGTGGCGCAAACGTCGAGCACGTTGAGCTCCCCCCGCCGCACGCGCGTGAGCAGGCGCAGCACGGCCAGCGCAAAGATCAGGTCCGCCACGCCGTTGCGCACGCCACGACGGTTGAAATAGGGGCGCGGCGCGGCCAGCCGCACGAACCGCACACCCTCGATGACTTCGTCGCGCGGGCACGAGGTGTAGATGCGCACGTCATGCCCCTGGCGCGCCAATTCCCGTGCGAAGGACCAAGCGCGGCGCTCGTAACCGCCGCGGTAAAAGGGCTCGCAGGTGTTCAGCAGGAACCCGATGGTCATGAGCTATGGAAACAATACGGGTGCGCCCGCAAGGCACGAAGCGCTTTCTCGTCGCGAGAACCGCACTCGACCGCGGCCCGGGCCCGGTTAGGATTTTCCCATGCCCGCCTACGCCGTTTTCATCCGCGAACGCACCACTGATCCCGCGGAGATGGCCGTGTACGCACAGATGGCACCGGCCACGTCCGAGGGCCGTCCGGTCAAGGTGCACACCTTCTACGGTCCCCAGGAAGTGCTGGAAGGCCCGCCGTCCGAGGGCGTGGTCATCCTTGAGTTTCCCACCATCGCCGATGCCAAGTCCTGGTACGACAGCCCCGCCTACCAAGAGGCCAGGACCCACCGGCTGCGCGGCGCGGATTACCGCGTCATTCTCGTCGAAGGCGTCGCGCCGGCAAGCTGACCCCACATTTCGCGCCGCCGCCAGCGGCCCGCATTTAGGGTTGCCCAACCAACTGCGGTCGTTAGGTTGAGGAGTTCTTACCCGAATCACCTCTTACTGACGTATTTTCATGCCCGCACCTACCGCTGACATCGCCCTGATTGGCCTCGCCGTCATGGGCCAAAACATTGTCCTGAACATGAACGACCACGGCTACGTGGTCTGCGCCTTCAACCGCACCGTCAGCAAGGTGGACGAGTTCCTGGCCAACGAGGCCAAGGGCACCCGCGTCATCGGCGCGCATTCGTTGCAGGAGATGGTCGCGGTCCTGAAGAAGCCGCGGCGCGTCATGCTCCTGGTCAAGGCGGGCAAGCCGGTGGACGAATTCATCGACCTGCTGGCGCCGCTGCTGGAAGAAGGCGACATCATCATCGACGGCGGCAATTCCTATTTCGAGGACACGGTGCGCCGGTACGAGAAGCTCAAGGAAAAGGGGATCCTTTTCGTCGGCTCCGGCGTTTCCGGCGGCGAGGAAGGTGCGCGGCACGGCCCGTCCCTAATGCCCGGCGGCGCGGTGGCGGCGTGGCCGCACCTCAAGAACATCTTCCAGTCCATCGCGGCCAAGGTCGAAGGCGGCGTGCCCTGTTGCGACTGGGTGGGCGAAGGCGGCGCGGGACACTTCGTCAAGATGGTGCACAACGGCATCGAGTACGGCGACATGCAGCTGATCTGCGAGGCTTACCAGCTTCTCGCCGTCGGCCTGGGCCTCTCCAACGACAAGCTGGCCCAGATTTTCACCACGTGGAACCAGGGCGAGCTCGACTCCTACCTGATCGAGATCACCTCCCACATCCTCAAGTTCAAGGACGACCAGGGCGGCGACGGCTACCTGCTCGACAAGATCGTCGACGCGGCCGGCCAGAAGGGCACCGGCAAGTGGACCGTGCTGTCCGGTCTGGACAACACCGCGCCGGTGACGCTGATCGCCGAGGCGGTGTTCGCGCGCCTGATCTCCTCGCTCAAGGACGAGCGGGTGGCCGCCTCTTCCGTGCTGGCGGGACCGACAAACGCGACGTTCGACGGCGATATCGCCTCCGCGATCGAGGACATCAAGCAGGCGCTCTACGCCTCGAAGATCATCTCCTATGCGCAGGGCTACATGCTGCTCAAGAACGCGAGCGAGAACTACAAGTGGAACCTCAACCTGGGCGGGCTGGCGCTCATGTGGCGCGGCGGCTGCATCATCCGCAGCCGGTTTCTTGGCGACATCAAGCAGGCGTACGACCGCAACCCGGACCTGACCAACCTGATGCTCGACGCCTTCTTCACCGAGGCGCTGCGCAAGGCGCAGGACGGCTGGCGGCGCACCATTGCGCTCGGGGCGAAGCTCGGCATCTCGACCACCACGTTCTCCAATGCGCTGGCCTTCTACGATTCCTATCGTTGCGCGCGCCTGCCCGCCAACCTGCTGCAGGCGCAGCGCGACTACTTCGGCGCCCACACCTACGAGCGCACCGACAAGCCGCGCGGCGAGTTCTTCCATTCCAATTGGACGGGCCAGGGCGGCACCGTCGCCTCGAGCACCTACAACGCCTAATCCGCGCTCCCGCGCGATCCGCCATGTCCATTTGCAAAGTTGATCCCGCCGAGCATTCCACCCTCGCGATCGCCCCACCGCAGGTCCCGCCCACGATTGCGGTCATCTTTGGCGCGACCGGCGACCTGACGCATCGCAAGATCGTCCCGGCGTTTTATCATCTGGCGAAGAACGGGCTCCTGCCGGACGACTTTGCCATCATCGGCTTCGCGCGCCGGCCGAAGAGCGACGACGAGTTCCGCCAGGACCTGGAAAAGGCGCTGCTGGAATTCTCCCACACCAAGCCGGTGGACATGGAGATTTGGAAGAAGCTGGCCGCGCACATCTATTACTTCCAGGGCGAGCTCGACGATCCGGCGGCGTACCAGAAGCTGGCCGAGAAACTAAAAGCCATCCCCGAGGCCGCGAAAATCGGCGAGAATTATCTCTTCTATCTCGCCACCGCGCCGAATTACTTCGGCGAGGCGGCGAAGAACCTGAAGGCCGCCGGTCTTTCCAGCCACGCCGGCACGCGTCATCGCCTGATCGTCGAGAAGCCGTTCGGCGAGGACCTGGCCAGCGCCCGTGAACTTAACGCCACGCTGCAGAGCGCGTTTGAAGAGCGCGACATCTTCCGCATCGATCACTACTTGGGCAAGGAGACGGTGCAGAACCTGATTTACTTCCGGTTCGCCAACTCGATCTACGAGCCGCTGTGGAACCGCATCTACATCGATCACGTGCAGATCACCGTGGCCGAGCAAGTGGGCGTGGAAAGCCGCGGCGGCTACTACGACGAGGCGGGCGCCTCGCGCGACATGCTGCAGAACCATCTGTTTCAGCTCTTCACCCTCACCGCGATGGAAGCGCCGGCCTCGCTCGACGCGGAATCGATCCGCGACGAGAAGGTGAAGGTCCTGCGCTCCATTCCCACGCCTTCGCTCGAGTCGCTGGCGAAAAACGTGGTTCGCGCGCAGTATGGGGGCGGCTTCATCGGCGGCAAGGCCATCCCCGCCTACCGCCAGGAGGAAAAGGTCGCGCACGATTCGCAGACGGAGACGTTCGTCGCCGCGCGGTTCGAGATCGACAACTGGCGCTGGCACGGCGTGCCTTTTTATCTCCGCACGGGCAAGGCGCTCGCCGCGCAGTTCACGGAGATCAACATCATTTTCAAGCAGCCGCCGAGCGTCCTCTTTGCGGCCGGCGCGGAAAGCGGCGCAAGCCGCATGCAGGCCAATTCGCTGCGCATCCGCATCCAGCCCAACGAGGGCATCGGCCTGAGCTTCAACGTCAAGGTTCCAGCCAAGGCGGAGGCCGAGCCGGTGGACATGGACTTCCTCTACAAAAGCGCCCAGTTCGACCACTACCTGCCGGAGGCCTACGAGCGCCTGCTGGTCGACGCTCTGGTTGGTGAGTCGACCCTCTTCACCCGCTCGGACGAGGTGGAGCAGGCATGGCGCCTGGTCGATTCGCTGCACGAGCTTTGGAAGAAGCAGACGGTCAAGAATCTGCCGCTCTACGCCTGCGGCTCCATGGGCCCGGTCGAGTCGGACCAGTTGCTGGAGCGCAGTGGCCGCGCGTGGATCGTGCCGCCGGAACTCAAAAAGTGAAACGGACATTCGTCGTCGGCGCGCTGCTGGCCACTGTCGCGTGGCTCGGCCGCGCGGCGGAAGGCGCCCCGGCCACCGACACGAACATCACGATCGATCCGGCCATCGCCAAGGCCAGCGCCGAGGCGGATGCGAATACCGCCCACGCCGGCTCACCTGCCCCGGCCGCCAGCGCCCCGGCCGGCGAACCCCAGACGCCATATGAGAAGGCGCTGCTCAACTACAAGGCCGGCAAGTACGACGCGGCCAAGGTGTTGATCGACGACGCGGACGAGACCTCGCCGGGCAACGCCGCAATCCAGATGTTGAAGGTGCGCATCCTGGCCGAGCTGCACGATTTTCACGGCGCACACCAGGTGCTCAACACGCTTTATGATCGCACGGACCTTTCTCCCACCTATGCCGCTGCGCTCACGTTGACCAACGCTGATCTGAGCCTGCGCGAGCGCCATTTCGAAGCGGCAGCCAAGGCCTACCAGTCCTACCTGCAATTCCGACCGGCGGATGCGGATGCCAAGCTGAAACTGATCTACGCCAAGCTGAGCACGGGCGACATGGTCGCGGCGGGCAAGCTGGCCAGCGAACTCCAGCCCTCGGATGCGACCACGCCCGCCTACTACTTCGCCCACGCCGCGCTAGCGCATGCCGGCGCAACCACAGGCGATGAGGAGCAGGATTTCGAGCAGGCGCGGACGATCTACGGGATCACGCTCACCAACCGATATCTGAAGACGTACCTCGAGGTTTTCTCGGCGGAAAAGAGTCCCGCGCCTGCCACCGCGAGTCAGTCCGCGCCGTCGGGCAAGGCGCAGTAACTGCTTTCCTTCCTCCCTGTAGCGGCGGTCTATGACCGTCGCACTTTGCGCGCATCAGCGCGCCCGCAATCCTTCGCTCTGGCGCTGGCTTCCTGTTTCCGTCCGCGCGGCGCGTTGCACCGATGAGTGCGACGGTCATAGACCGCCGCTACAGGAGGAGATCAGCGCTTGATGACGCGGGCGGGGTCACGCGCATTGAGCATCGCTTCTTCCTTGCTGATCACGCCGCTGTGATAAAGCTGCGCCAGGCTCTCGTCGAAGGTGATCATTCCATCTTTGGTGCCGATCTCGATCATGCTCAGCAATTGTTGGAAGCGGCGGTCGCGGAAGCAGGAGCGCACGCCTTGGTTCATGGTCATCACCTCGCAGGCGGCGACGCGGCCGGAGCCGTCGGCGCGGGGAAGCAGGCGCTGGGCGATGATGGCCTGCAGCGCGTTGGCCAGCTGCGCGATGATCTGCGCCTGCTGCTCGGGCGGGAACGCATCCACGATGCGATCGACCGCCTTGGGCGCGTCAATGGTGTGCAGCGTGGCCAGCACGAGGTGCCCGGTCTCTGCCGCCGTGATCGCCGCGGAAATGGTCTCCAGGTCGCGCATCTCGCTGATGAGAATCACGTCAGGGTCCTGGCGCAGGACGTGGCGCAGCGCGAGCGGGAACGACTTGGTATCTGTGCCAATCTCCCGCTGCTTCACGCGGCTGAGCTTGTGCGTGAAGATGTACTCGATCGGGTCCTCGATCGAGATGATGACGGCCGAGCGGTGCGTATTGATCTCCTCCACCATCGCGGCGAGTGTCGTGGTCTTGCCCGAGCCGGTAATGCCGGTGACGATGACCAGCCCCTGCTCCAGCGCGCAAAGCTGGCGCACGATGGGCGGCAGGCCGAGGCTCTCGAGCGGCGGCGTGACAGCGGGAATGTGGCGGAAGGTGGCCTCCGCCGCGCCGCGGCTGTAGTGCGCGTTGCCGCGGAAGCGTCCGTGACCCTCCACCACCACGGCAAAATCGAGCTCCCAGTTTTCCTCGAACCGCGCGCGCTGGCTCTCGCTGAAGATGCTGTAGATGAGGTCGCGGCATGACTCGGGATCAAGCACCTCGCCTTCCAGCGGTTCCAGCACGCCGTTGACGCGCGCCATAGGCGGCGAGCCGACGCACAGGTGCAGGTCCGACGCGCCACGGGCGACGGTTTGGGTGAGCAGATCGACGATATCGAGGGGCATGAGGGTCAGACTCCGGTCGCGACGCTGCTGGTGTTGATGCCGCGCAGGCGTCGCTGCAGTTCCTGCGGATTGCCCGCGGTGGCGAGCGCCGTCTCCTCGGAGATGCGGCCAGTCTGCACCAGCCGCACGAGCGATTGGAGGAAAGTGACGTTGGCGGGATTGTCGCCGCGACCGACGTGCTCCGCCAGCTCGCGGAATTTGCCTTCCAGAATCCACTTGCGCGAGACGGCCTGGTTTTCGAAATGCTCGACGATCAGCGCCAGCCCGCGCCGGCCCGGTGCCAGCCGCTGGCAGACGATGCCGATCAACTGCTGCGCCAGCACATGCTGCACGCCGTCGCGCTCGCCCGGCTCGAAGAGCCGCAGGAGCCGCTCCAGCGAATCGAGTACGTTGGAACTATGCAGCGTGGCAAAAACGAGGTGCCCGGTTTCCGAAGCCTCCAGCGCCGTCAGCGCCGAGGCGCGGTCGCGAATCTCGCCCAGCAGGATGACGTCGGGGCTCTGCCGCAGGGAGCGACGCAGGCCCTCCGCAAAGCTGGGCGTGTCGATGCCGACTTCGCGTTGCGTGAAGAGGCTGGAGGCGGAGCGGAACAGATACTCGATCGGGTCCTCGATCGTGACGATGTGAAACGCGCAGTGCTGGTTGAGCCACTCCAGGCAGGCGGCCACCGTGGTTGATTTGCCGCTGCCCGTCGGGCCGGTGACCAAGATGAGCCCGGTCGGCCGCTGGATCCATGACGTGAGCAGCGCCTCGGGTGCGCCCAGCCCCTCCAACGTGGGCACAGCGACCTTGATCGGGCGCAGCACGGCGCCGCGCGCTTCCAGCGAGGAGAAAAGATTCACGCGAAAGCGCCGGCCGTCGGACGCGACGTAGCTGCCATCATGGTCCAGCGCACCGGGCGGAGCGCCGCAGCGGCCTGCGAACTCCTCCAGCTCCCGCGCGGTGATCGGCGCGGCATCCGGCAGGTTGTGGAGCGCGTCATTGATGCGTAATTGCGGCAGGTTTCCCGCCCGCAGGTACAGGTCGGAGGCACCGGCACGATGCGCCGTCAGACAGAGGGCATCGATGACGTCCATGGCGGGCTGGCAGGCTATCTGCCCTTCTTCTCTTCCTTTTGGGCGGCGTCCCAGGCGCGCTGGCGGCCCTCACTCGCCAGCGCCAGTTGAGTGAACGGCAGGTCGGGCAGCAGCTTGCAGGTCTCCATGAAGAACCCATCGAATTCCTCCTTCGACATGTCTTCCTTCGAGTTACCCTCAAAGACGGCCAGGGTCATCTCCTGCTCGTTCCACGGCGTCTCCTCCAGCACCGGGTTGCCGCTGTAGCCGAGGCCCAGTTCCTTCGCCAGCACGTTGGCGCAGGCGATGAGATGCACCAGCTGGTTCGTCTCGTCATCGCCGGACGAACCGGAGACAAGCGAAAGCAGGTTGATCTTCTTCGACTTCGCCAGCGCGGCGAGGCACGCGGAGGGGTCCTCGTGAAAGGCGGTGACGTAGCGCACGATGGGCTGGAACTTGTGCCGGTGCAGCCACTCCTGGCCGATCTGCGCATGGTCGACGCCGAAGTATTCGTGCTCGATCTCCACCAGCGGCCGATTCTGTTCAAAGGCGCGCATCCAGACGGCAACGGTCTTGGCCGGGTAAAGCTCGGCCAGCACAAGCTTGCCGATGTCGTGCACCGCGCCGCAGAGAAATTCCATGCCGGTCGGCTTGAGCCCGATCATGTCGACGATGAACTCGGCGAGCAGGCCGGTGTAGACCTGATGCTGCCAGAGCTGATGCCAGTTCATGGGCCGCTCCGGCTGCCAGGGCCGGTAAAGCCCGATCGACATCATGGCGATGTTGCGGGAGCGCTCCAGGCCCACGAGTTCGATCTTCTCCGCGTCGCTCTGCGGACGCGCGTCCGAGGCGTTGGCCATGAACGTGCTGAGGACCTCGAGCGTTTCCTTGTAGCTCGGCACGAGGAGCAGCGCCTGGATCAGCGAGCGAAGGTCCTCCGCGGAATCGCGCTGCATGGCGCGCAGTTCCGGCACGAGCGCGTTGAGGCGCATGACCGGCCAGCGCGTATCGAGCGTGTGATAGACCTCCTGCGCGTCGTAGGCATCCTGCAACTGGAAAAGGTGGTCGCCCTCCACCGCCATGTCTTCTGGCACGAGGTCGAAAAGCGAATCGGGCTGCCCGCCGGATCGCGGGAGGGCGCGGCGTTCCACCGTCTCGACCACGGAAAGCATCTTCTTGCCGTATTGAAAATGGTGGATGTTATCGAGCGCGAAGGTGATTTCCTCGTAGCTCTGGAAGCGGTCGGCCGGCTTTTTCTCCATCATCTTGCGGATGACGCTGCACCAGCCGTTGGGAATATCGTGGGCCTGCAGAGTCTCGATTGGAAACGGGCTGAAGACGTGGGCGCGGCAGACCTCCTCCGTCGTCTCGCCGGGATAGGGAAACTCGCCCGTCATGAGGTGGAACAGACTCGCCCCAAGGCAGTACATATCGGTCCGCAGGTCGGGCTTTTCCTGCATGATGTGCTCGGGCGAGGCGTAGGCAGGCGTGCCCTGCAGCTCGTCCTCGCGTGCCCCGCTGGCGATCTCCGTCTGCTTCCGCGCCAGGCCGAAGTCGGTAAGCATGACGGTGTTTTCCGAATCGACCATGAAGTTGGCCGGCTTGACGTCGAGGTGAATGATGTTGGAGCGCGCCGCGTACTCCAGCGCCGCCACGGCCTGACGCATGAACCACATGGCCTCGTCCAGGCTCAGCGCGCGACCGGCCATGATCCAGTCCTCCAGCGTCTGGCCTTCGATGTAGCCCATGGCGAGGTAGGGCACGCCCTGCTCCTCGCCCGCGGAATACAGCGGCACGATGTTGGTGTGGCGCAGGTTGGCGATGGCGCGCGCCTCCTCCATGAAGTTGGCCATGACGTCGGGCGAACTCATGTTCGTCCGGTGCATGATCTTGATCGCCACGTAGCGCTCGAGGTTGGGCTCGATGCCCTTGAAAACCTCGCTCATCCCGCCTTCGCCGAGCTTCTCCAGGATCAGGTACGGCCCGACACGAGACCCGGCGGTGAAGAGCGCGGGAGTTGGATCCATCATAGCAGGGGCAGGCCTCCTCAAACTAAGTTGCGTCCATTAAAAGGCAATCCCGCTCCCCGTGCCTGGGCACGGGCCGGGTGCAATCACGCCGAAATTTGTCTCGCCTCCGCCGCCGCGGCGCACAATGTCTTCTCCCGTCATGCCCGGCCTCCTGAGCGAACTGGACCTGAACCGCCAGATTGGCGAGAAGGACGAGTACCGCGACAAGGTCAACGAGCTCCAGCTCAGCCTGCTCCACTTCCAGCGGAAGATCTTGGAAAGCCGCCGCAACGTCATCCTTGTCTTCGAGGGACCCGACGCCGCGGGCAAGGGCGGCGTGATCAAGCGGGTGACCGAGAAGCTCGACCCGCGCCTCGTGCGCGTCTACTCCACGATCAAGCCGAACGAGGACGAGTATCGGCACCATTATCTCTGGCGCTTTTGGACCAAGATGCCGGCCCAGGGCGAACTGGCCATCTTCGACCGCTCCTGGTACGGCCGTGTGCTGGTCGAGCGAGTCGAAGGCTTTTGCAGCGAGAAGGAATGGAGCCGCGCCTATTCCGAGATCAATTACATGGAGAAGACGCTGGCCGACGCGGGCACCGTTATCCTCAAGTTTTACCTGCACATCAGCAAGGAGGAGCAGCTCAAGCGCTTCGAGAGCCGCGCGGCTGACCCCTACAAGCACTGGAAAATCAGCGCGGAGGACTGGCGCAACCGCAAGCGCTGGAAGGAGCACGTCGAGGCCGCGGAAGACATGTTTGCCAAGACGTGGACCAAGTATGCGCCCTGGGTGCTGGTCGAGGGCGAATTCAAGTGGTACGCGCGCCTGAAGGTGCTGCGCGCGATCGTGAAGAAGTTCGAGCAGGAGTTCAACGAGTAGGCGCGGTGAACCCGCTTCATCCAGGCGGGCTTGTCGCCGGCGCTTCAACTCCCGCGCCGGATCGCGTTGGTTTCCTGGACCGACCCCTGCCCGTGGCCATCCGGGCGTTGCTCCTTGCCGGGATCGCCCTGGTGCCGCTGGCCTATTTCTTCAAGCAGTATGCGCAGCGTCCGGACCTGACGCAGGTCATCCAGTTCGGCGAGATCTTCCAGCCGCGATCGTTGCCGGAGGTGAAGGCGCTTCAGCCGGACATTCATTCGCTGGGCGGGTACGACGGCCAGTTCTATGCGCAGATGGCGATCGATCCCACGCTGCGCCGTCCCGACCTTTTCACTGCGTTGGATGATCCGGGCGGGCGCATGCAGCGGCCGCTGCTGCCCGCGCTCGCGCATGTGCTGGGCGGAGGTCGGCCGGCTTCGATTCTACGGAGCTACGCGCTGCTCAATCTGGCCTTCTTTTTCGTGCTCCTGGCAGCGCTGGTGCGATCCGTGCCGGTCGCCAGCCCCCGCAGCTTCCTCGCCCTATTCGCCATTCTCTTCACCATGGGCAGCCTCTCGTCGCTCGAGTGCGCGCTTACAGACCTGCCCGCCACGACCTTCGGCTACCTGGCGCTGACGTGCGGAGAGGTGGCGGCCTCGCCGTTGATTGCGCTGGGCATCTTGACCAAGCCAACAATGGGCCTCTTCCTGCTGCGCTACGTCGTGCCGCGAGGCGCTCCCGAGAGCAGGGGACGCCGCGCGCTCCTGGTCGGTTTCGCGCTGCTGTCCTTCGCGCTCTGGCAGGCTTATTTGCTTTTCAACTTTCCGGTTCGTTTTCTGGCCGAGCATCAGTTCGGGCTGCCCTTTCAGGCCTGGTGCGATCACCTGATCTTCAGCTTTCAGGAGTTCGTCAAGCACCCCCATCCCAAGCTCCATGCGCTGCCGTGGTGGTCGCCCGGCTTCGAATTCCTCTCTGCCATTTCCTTGGCGATCCAGTCCGGGTTTTTTCTTCTGCGTCCGCGCTGGAGCCAGCCGAATTGGTGGGTCGGCACTGCGTTTGCCGTCCTGTTCTTCTGCCTGGGCCAGAATCCCGGCGGGGACGAACTCACCTACGCACGGAGCGTGCTTCCGCTCACCGTCCTCTTTAACATCCAACTCCTAGAGCTGCGGGGATCGTCCTGGTTTTTTGTCCTCTATCTCACCGGCAACGTCGGTTTGCTCGAAGGGCTTCGCGAGACCTTTAAGTTCCTCGGAAGTTGAGGCGCAAATGGACATAGCTTCCGTTTTGGAACGGTAGAACCCGAGGCGACGCCGAAGGTAGCCGGCGTCGACCCGACGCCGGTCGCGCAGGGAGGATTCCGGCAGGCAAAGACGCTGTCACCGCGCGATCGTCAAAGCGGCCAGCTTACAAACATCCGCTCCAGATGCGCGCGGCGAGCTCAGGCGCGCGATCGCGATCCTGCGGCGCGCACCGGCGTCGAGCCGACGCCGGCTACCTTCGCTGCCTTCTGTAGCGGCGGTCTATGACCACCGAGGATAAAGAATAACCCTCCCGAAATGCGCCCAGGGTCACCGACGGCCTCCATCCAAGACCCTTATTCGTCGCCATCCTTGCCGATTGCACCGGTGGGGCAGATGGCCATGGCGCGTTCGGCCGCGTCGTCCTCCTCCGCGCCTTCGGGCTGCTTGAAGAAGTAGACCTTGGTCTCGTCCTCGTTGTACTTCAGCAGTTGCGGGGCTTCGTCGAGACACACGTGGCAAGGGGTGCAAGTGTCGTCCACATACCATTTGCCGGGCACGTTCTCGGGAACCTTTTGGGTCTTGTCAGCCATGAGTTCGTCGGGAAGCACTAAGCGTTCCGACCTGAACTGTTTCTTGTCCTTCATCCGCTTCCTGTTTTCATGGTGGACTCCCCATGCCTCCGCTTCCGGCCCGCCCGCACCTTGCCGTCCCTCTTGAGGTCTACTACTTCGATACCGACGCCGGCGGCGTGGTGCACAACATCGCCTACCTGCGCATGGTTGAGATCGCCCGTTCGCAGCTGGCCGCCTCGCTGGGCTGGACGCTGGCCGAGATGGGTCGCACTGGCCTCGTGCCCGTGGTCGCGCGCACCGAAATCGATTACCTCAAGCCCGCCCGGCTGGGCGACGCCCTCACCATCGAGGCCGAACTGGTCGGCATGGAAAAAGTGCGCATGCACATGCGCTTTGAGATTCGCTCGGCGCTGGCGCCGGACACGCTTTTCGCCCGCTGCACGCAGACCATGGTGACGGTCCAGCTTCCCGGCGGACGGCCGCAGCGCATTCCCGATGCGTGGCGTGAGACTTATCCGCAATTGGTGCGCTGAGCGTTTCTGAATTTTGACGGAATTAACGGAATTAACGGGATCGGAGAAAGGCAGGGAGGCCTTCGCATTGGTTCCGCCATTTCGTTAATTCCGTTAATTCCGTCCAAGTCCCCCCGTTTCCCTTTTGCCTTTTATTTCCGGCCCCGTACCTTCACCACATGGCCCTGGACGATATCCTCCTCGATACCGAGGAAAAAATGATCAAGAGCGCGGAGGTGATTGCCACCGAGTTTGCCGGTATCCGCACCGGCAAGGCGTCGCCCGATCTTGTCACCAACCTGATGGTGGAAGCGTATGGCTCGCACATGCGGCTCAAGGAACTGGCGGCGGTGACCACGCCGGACCCGCGCCTCATTCTCATCCAGCCCTGGGACGCCGGGACGGTCGACGCCGTACGCAAGGCGCTGGAGGAATCGAAGCTCGGCATTTCGCCGCAGGTGGACGGCAAGCTCATCCGGCTGCCCATCCCGCCGCTGAGCGAGGAGCGCCGCCAGGACCTGGTCAAGGCCACGCGCAAGCTGGCCGAGGAGGGCCGGGTCAGCATCCGCGCCTGTCGCCGCCATGCCATGGACGAGGTGAAGAAGAGCCAGAAGGCGGGCGAGATCACCGAGGACCAGCTCGAAGGCGCGGAAAAGGAAGTCCAGAAGCTGACCGACCAGTACGTCGAGCAGATTGAAAAAGCGCTCACCGCCAAAGAGGCGGAGCTGATGAAGGTGTAGGCGCGGTTAGCTCCGCCTACTCCCCGTCCCGTCCGGACCATGACCGAGTTTCCCACCGCCTTCACCGAACTGGTGGGCGCCCTGCGCCAACTGCCCAGCGTGGGCCCGCGCAGCGCGGAACGGCACGCGCTTTTCCTGCTCAACGCGCCGGCGGCGGTGAGCGAGCGGCTGGCTTCCGCGCTGACGGCAGCGCGCGCGGAAATTCATCCCTGCCGCCAGTGCGGTTTCTACGCGCAAGGCGCGGACTCGCTTTGCTCCATCTGCGCGAACCCGCAACGCGACGCCAAGCTGTGGTGCGTCGTGGAGCAGGCCAGCGACGTGATCAAGCTGGAGAAATCGAACTTCTTCCGCGGTCTGTATCACGTGCTGGGCGGCCGGCTCTCGCCCCTCGACAAAGTGGGGCCGGAAGACCTTTCCATCGCGAAAATGGAGGTGCGCCTGAAGGAAGCCCCGCCCGCCGAAGCCATCCTCGCGCTCGCCGCCGATGCGGAAGGCGAAACGACCGCGCTGTATCTCGCGCCCATTCTCAAGAACGCCGGCGTAAAAGTCTCGCGGCTCGCCATGGGCCTCCCGGCCGGCGGCGGTCTTGAGTACGCCGACAGCGTCACGCTCGGCTATGCGCTCTCCGGGCGCCGCGAGCTTTAGAGATTCGGAGCCTGGAACAGGATTTGGGTGATTCATGGGATGGAAGAAGACGAATCCATTCCTCCCCTATCCTGTAAATCCCGTTAAACCCGTCCAAATGTTCCCATGAAAATCAGCGCCGTCTGCTTTGACTTGGGCAAGGTGCTGATCGATTTCGACTGGCACGTGATGACGTCGCACGTGGCGGAAAAGTCGTCTCTCACCCCGACGGAAATCGGCGCGCGCATCTCGAGCGACAACGAGGTGCTGGGCTATGAACGTGGCGCGATCACCACACCGAAGTTCTTCTCGCACCTGAAAAAGCGGCTTGAATACAAGGGCACGGCGAAGGAACTGCGCGCGGCCTTCACGGAAATCTTCACTCCTATCGCTGACCACATTGCGCTCGCCGCCCTGCTCGCGCCGCATTATCCGCTGGCGATCATCTCGAACACCAACGACGCGCACATCACTCACGCGGAGGCGGCGTACTCGTTTTTCTCACTTTTTCCCGTGCGCATTTATTCGCACCGCGTGGGCGTGATGAAGCCGCAGCCGGAAATCTACCAAGTCGCACGCGAGGCGGTTGGCAACCCCGATCCAACCGAGATGCTCTTCATCGACGATCTCGAACCCAACGTCCTGGGCGCTGTTGCGCTGGGCTGGCAGACCATCCATCTGCGGCCGGACGTGAACCTGCGCGAGTCGCTGGCCAGCTACGAATTGCGCGGCTTGGACTTGTAGGCCAGGTGGCATCCGCTGGGGCTTGTACGACAAACCATTGACGATCTCTCGTACCATCCTCTAGATTTGAGCGCGCCTCCCACCGCTTCCACTCCCTCGCAAGACTCGCATTGATAGTGACTTGAGGAAGAACGCGCCGGGCAGTACCGTTATCACCCCTCATGCTTTACAAGCGAATCGCGCGTTTACTGGTCTCGATCGCTCCCATCCTTGTTTTCGGATGCAGCCTTGGTTCGCGGGCGGCCGATGTGGTTGCAGGTCCTAATTTGATGGCGAGCTTCAACGACTTCACCGACACGCCATTAATCGATAATCCGTGGGGCGGCGTGACCGATGGGGTGATCTCTCTGCGGTCCGGGGCGCAGCTGGCCGTGGAGGAAAATGGCTCCATCAAGAGCACAGTCTTCGGCCCCAGTTGCGCAGTGGGCGACCTTAATGGAGACGGCTTGTCTGACTTGGTCGTGGCCGACCCGCGTGGTTATTTTTGGTTCTACCCCAACAGTGGCAGCGCGACCAAGCCGCAGTTCACCGGTGGCGAGGTCATGCCTATTTGGATTGGCGCGCCCGTGGGGACCGAGAGTGACATCGGCATGATGGACGCGAACTATGACGCCAACGACAACACCGTTCCGCGCATCCAGCTGGTCGATTTTGCCGGCGACAAGAAGCTTAGCATCGTAGCCGGCAACTACGAGGGGAAGCTGTTTTACATCCACAATGTCGGGTCTGCCCAAGTGCCCGGGTTCACGATGCCCAACGACCTCAGTGCCATCACGGTCGACACCTATTCCAACAGCCTTCTCTGGTGCAACTTTCTCTCGCCTTTCCTCTACGATTTCACCGGCCACGGGCAGCTGGACCTGATCATGGGCGAAGGCACCTATGCCTCGAACAGCATCTACCGCCTGGTCAACAAGGGCAGCAACGGCTCCCCCATTTTCAACGAGCATTTGACCACTAAGATCATCCCCGGTTATGGCCGGGAGCACCTAACGCCGCAGGTGGTCGACTGGAATGGTGACGGCAAGCCGGACATCATTTCCGGCGAGCGATTGGGCTATATCGACCTGTGGCTCAACACCAGCACTGACAGCGACCCGGGCCATCTTCAATTCGATGCGCTTAATCCAACGCATGTGAAGCTGGGCAGCAGCGAAAAGTTCGGCACGCTCACCACCCTGGCTGTTTGCGACCTGACCAACAACAAGCTTCCCAACCTCATCGTCTCGAATGCCGAGCGCCGCTTGTCTTACTCCCTCAACACCGGCCGCCCCGGGGCGCCCCGACTGGACACTCCGGTTCCGATCCAGGGTGTCAACCCGCTGCCCAAGATTTACGACAAGCCGCTGAACTGGTCGACCTCGCGAAGCTTCAACCTGCCCTACTACACCCTTTGCTGCACCAGCACTAAGGACGATCCTTCCTTCAAGGGCCCGGATGATGATCCCACCATCCAATCGGCCCTGAAGGCCTACACCGTCCCGCACAAGCACCTCTATTTTCCCCGTGAGACCTACCGCGCCGAGGATACCCGGCTAATCAATTGTGCAACTTCCATCCCGTTTGAAGCGGGCACCCATTACGATTTGAGCTTCTGGTGCAAAGGCGATGGCAGCATCACCAATCTGCATTACTTTTTCTACGGCGCCGAGGATCTGGTCAAACTTGGCATCAAGACGCCGAAAGGCGCAACCGAACGACGGCCCTATGTCCAGGGCACCTTTGATGCCGGCACGAGCTGGACCCAGGTCAAAGGCGATATTTTCGTCGAGAAGCTCGATCCGAAGAAGGCTGAGCATTTTCCGTTTGGCTTCCACATCGCTTATGGGGGCAACGGCGGTACCCTGTGGCTGGCCGGGTTTTCCCTGACGAAGAGGGCGCAATGAATTCCGCTAGTATCAAACGGTGGCTGGACAAGGCGAACCGATCGCTTTTCTTTTTCATCGCGCTGCTATTCCACCTCATCCTCTTCCTGATGGTGGCGACCTGGGTCATCTTTCAGGCGCCCGTGCCGCCGAAGGAGGATTTCAAGGAGGTCTATATCCCGCCTGCGCCTCCGCCGCCCCCGCCACCGCAGACCACGCCGCAGACCGTCTCGGTCTCTCCCACGGCGGTTCCAACGACCACCTCAGCGATCACGACCACCAGCGCAGCGGCCTCCTTCTCCGTGCCCATGCCACTGATCGATTCCACGCTCAGCCCCACCATGCAGCAGCAGGCGGTGAAGGCGCTGCCCACACCGGCCAACGCACTGGCCGGCCGGATCGGGGCGATTCGCGCAACGGTGGGTTCCTGGCGCTCCGCGGACAATATCCGCAACGCCGGCGGCGACGTGCATAATCTCGTGGCCAAGTTTCCTGTGTTCCTGGCGCGGTACGCAGGTGGCGACTGGAACTGCAACAACTACGGCGGCGATCTGCCCACGGCAGGCTGCCTGCCCAACCTGGTCGACAAGGTGGAGGAATGGAGCCAGAACAACCTGAAGGCCGATACGATCAAGGTCATCGCCGTGGATAGCCCCGAGCTGATTAGTCATCCGCCGCCGTATATCTTTTTTACCGGCCATGCGGACTTTCAGCTCACCGATGCGGAAATTTCGAATCTCCGTAAGTACCTTCAGGCTGGCGGTGCCGTCTGGGGCGACAGCGCTTTTGCCGGAGACGGCTCGCGCTTCGACGTCGCTTTTCACCGGGAAATGAAGCGCGTCCTGCCCGACCCGGATATTGTCTTTCAGGATTTGCCGCTGGATCACCCGATCTTCACCAAAAGCTGGTTCCCGATCGACCAGGTTCCGACAGGTATGAATTACCGGAAAGATCCCATTCAGATTCTCAACCTCGACGGTAAGCTGGCCATCATCTACACCCCTAATGATTACAGCGACCTGATGACGGCCGCACTCCTGCCCGGCAAGGACCCGACGGCGGCAGCCTATAATGGCCAGATATACTCCCATCCGGACCGGCCTCTTTTCACACCCTTTGGCTTCATGCGACATTCGGCGACTTTTTACCGCAACTATAAGCCTTCCTCTGCCATGATTGCCGACCAACTCTCGATGAACATCTTGGCGTACCTGCTGATCCGGTTCGACGACCAGATGCTGCTGACGCCTTAGAATGTGGATTGGTGCGGGGAGAGAGGGCATACGCACGCATTTTCAAAAGGGGCTTCATCCGCTATAGTAAATTGCGTGCGCTTTTCATCCCGGGGTTCCCTTCGCCGGATTTTTCTGGCGGCGGTCACGGGAATTCTTCTCGCGATCCCGGCCGGCGCGACCACCGTCACCGTTTCGCGTCCTGCGCCCTTGGAAAGTCTTTCTGCCGCGGGTGACGTCACCGGCGTGACGGAGGCTCCCGCCGGCGCCCAGTACACCTTGGTGGCGGATAAGAACGGCCAACTCGTGGTCCGGGATGCGCAGGGGAACCCGTACCAGATCGCCGCTGCTGCCACGGACTACACGCCGCCGGTCGTGACGGCCGCCGCCCCGCCGCAGGGCTACGCGGTTGAACATCCCGCGCCGGCGGCGACGAGCGCATCCTCAAACCCCCTCCCCGCGGCCGCTCCGCCTGCTTCGGTGAGCACCACGTCGCCTCCCGCCCCGATGCCGCCATCCTCCCCTTCCTCCGCTGGCGCTTCCGGATTGGCCCCGGCCGAGGTCAACGCTGCGATGGGCAAGACGTTCTTCAGCGACCAGCCGCTCTGGCAGGAAACCGCGCTCATGGTCGCGCAACGCATCGGGCTGGGGTTGGAAGGCCGCACCCAGTGGGAGGCCTCCTATCGTCGCTACCTAAGCGGCCAGCCGGATGATCCCAAGGCGATCGTCCTTGCCAACGGCGCCTATTGCATCGCGCTCTATGCGGATGCGCAGGATCACCCCACTTCTGTCCTGATCGCCTTCGCCAACGACGGCGATTTCCACGGCATTGGTCCGATCGCGGCCAATATCGAGGGCCTTGCGCAAAGCCTCTACTCCCATTCCGGGGAGAACGACGTGGACCTGAGAAACGAGTACCAGAACAAACTCTACGAGATGGAGGCGACCTTCGAACCCGTGCGGATCAGGGAGCAAAGAAGCCTGACGGAAAAGCTGACCAGCCTCTTCGGCGCTCCCCAGCAGACCTCCTTTGGCAGTGACCCGACGACCCGCGAGGATACCTTGCGCTGGGACTGGAACGGCAACTCCTTCCTCCTCACCTGCCAGCCCTCCAAGTACGACCTGCTGCGCATCGTGCCCACGGAACTGGCAGACAAGAACGGCCGCAGCGAACGCATTCCGCGCGACGACATCGGCCACAAGCTCTCCGGCGCGGTGGAGCATCGTCCAAACGGCGATGTGATCATCACCCAGCTGCCCATGGCCGATCAGGGCTACAAGGGCTATTGCGTTCCCGCCACCTGGGAGCGGGTGCTACGCTACACCGGCGTGCCGGGTGACATGTACACGCTCAGCCGCATTGGCAACGCGGGCTTCGGCGGCGGCGAGAACGGGCTGGAGGTGGCCAAGGAACTCGACAAGACGCTGTACGACTACGGCCGGCACGTGGAGATCGTCCAGCCGAGCCACCTCGACTACATCGCAGTGCGGCATTATATCGACGACGGCGTGCCCATCTTCTGGGGCGTCAATCCCAAGGGCTACGACCCCGCCGAGCAGCGCTATTCGCTGTGCGATCGCGACAAGGATTTCGACACCTGGAAGAAGCTGCTCGACCAGGCGCGCTCCACGCAGGACTGGTCGCCACTGCCGTGGGATGGCGGCCATCAGGTGCTGATCATCGGCTACAATCCCGATACCAAGGAACTGGCCTGGACCGATCCGTGGGGGCGCAAGACCTCGGAACGGTGGATGACGCAGGAGGAAGCGCAGCACTGCACACTGGGCCAGTACTACGTCATCACGTGGTGACGTTGGTCTCGCCGCCGGCGCGGGCGTAGTCAGCGGGTGTGTCGAGATCGAGCGCCGCTTCCGGCAGGTCAAACCGGCGGAGGCGCGAGGCATGTGACTCGATGATTTTTCGCGCGCCCTGCGCTCCGCGAAGCTGGAACAGCTCGCCGAAGAGATCGCGATGAAACCAGGCGGGGACGCCCGTCACGCCGCCGTAGAGTGACGCGACAATCAAGTCGGTTTCCTCTCGCCCCGCCACCAGGTCGACGAGACGTAAAGCGGTAATGGCCGGCTGATCGTGCAGGAAGATAAGCACGCCATCCAAACCCGGTGCATGACGGTCCAGTTCCGCCAGACCGCCGGCGATCGATCCGCCCATGCCATCAGCCCACGCTTCATTCACCGTCGTGCGCACATCGAGTCCTGCCAGCGTTTCGCGGCATCGTTCTGCTTCGGCGCCGAGCAGGACCCACACGGGACCGAGGTTTGTGGCCATGGCGGTCATCGCCGCATGTCGCAGCAGCGTCGATCCGCCAAACGGCAGCAGTTGCTTGAGCCGGCCCATCCGCTTCGACTCGCCCGCCGCCAGCACGAGCACGCCGGTCATGGCCGGTTGAGCGCAACCGGCTCGCTGAAGAGTTCCGCGACCAGGGGTGACCTCTCGCGCAGATGCACGCCCCGGCGGCCGTTTACCACCGCCTGAATCTCGGCCAGGATGCAGAGCGCGATCTGCTCGGGCGTCTCCGAACCGAGGTCGAGGCCGACCGGCGCGTGCAGCCGCTGAAGGTCCGCCTCGGAAAACGATGTTCCCGCCCCGCGAGCCTCGCGCAGGATTTTCAGCGTGCGCTTGCGCGGGCCCAGCATGCCGAGATACGCCAGCGGTTGATTCACCAGAAGGGCCAGCAACTCGGCATCCGTCTCATAGTGATGGTTCATCACGACCGCGGCGGAGGCGGCGTCCAGCAAACCGGCAACCATCATCTCGCGCGGACGCAAAGCGCGCACCGTATCCGCACCGGGGAAGCGTTCCGGCTCGGCAAAGTCGGGCCGTCGATCGATCACGGTGACATGAAATCCCATCTCCTTGGCCAGCCGCACCAGTGGCGGAACATCATGGCCCGCGCCAAAAATGATCAATCGCGTGGGCGGAGCCAGTCGCTCAATGAGAAGGTCCACTCTGGCGTCGGCGACGTGGAAGCTCGCCGGCTTTTTAGATGTCATGACGTTCTCCGCCACCGGCGCGATTTTCTCCTGCCAGCGCGCGGGCAGTTCCTCGACGGCTTCGCTTCGGCCCAGCCAGGCGGCCTCCAGCTTGGGCACGCGGTAAGCCGTGGCCACCAACAGGGGTTGTCGGTCGGCCATCACGGCATCGACCGCCTGCGCCAACGGCCAAGCGTCGCCGGACGCCAGCGGCTGGATCAGAATTTCGATTCTGCCCTCGCAACCGAGGCTCGTGCCGAACGCCATGTCATCCTGGTCGGTCGTGTCGTAAACGGCCACTTCCGCCGGCGCGCCGAGAATGATGGCGCGGGCCTTGGTGATGACGTCGCGCTCCAGGCAGCCTCCGCTGACGGAGCCGGCGACGCGTCCGTTCAAGCCGACCAGCATTCGCGCGCCGGGCTTGCGGTAGCTCGACCCGTCCACATAGACGACGGTGGCCAGCGCAAAGGGAATCGCCGGCTGCG